>JBAYGU010000023.1:0-14683 GCA_041666505.1 Candidatus Buchananbacteria bacterium
ATCCTCCTTATTATATCTTAATTTTAGCATATTTTTATCTAAAATTAAAGTAAAAACTGGGGATAACTAGGAGTAGTTTAGAGGATTTTTGGCATCATTTTGGGGGTCAGTGAGGAATTACGGATAAAGGTATTGACAAAATAATCAATATGTGCTATCATTACATATTGAGCTGAAAAAGAAGTAAGCTCAAGAATATAGGCCTACAAACAAGGAGACGCATCATGGGATTTTATGTCAATCCGCCCAACCAAAGCAAGGAACAGTTCTTGGCCGAAAAAGGCACGCGGGTGGATTTGCTGAGCCTGCGGTTCGACGACATTCCGAAAGGCACTCTGCCGGTCGTACTGGTAGACAACGGCTTTTTCACCGCGGCGGGAATCGGCTACTCGGCAAGTGAAGTCAAGGCGTTCTGTGAGCCCGGCGATCGCCGACCCAAGCAGGCGTTCCTGGTCAGAGTCGAAGATCTCGTGAAGGTCGCCGACTCGGAATTTCAGCAGTACGCGAAGAAGGAAGGCCTTTGGGACGGCATCGTCTAAGGCCCAAACAGCACCACACGCCGGGAACCATGAGGTTTCCGGCGTATTTATTTTCTAAAATATTTCAATAAAAAACTCCCCAAGAATCGGGGAGGTTGGTACTATTTATTTTAATCTTTCCAAAACGGAAGCCTTGACACATTCCTCATAAAACTGCGGTAAATTGAATTCATCTAAAAGCTGATAACCAGGCTCTTTATCGCCCTGATAAATATAATCAATAATTTGTGCATACCAATTATTCACCCGCTTTTTGATTATCGATGGAATTGGTATTTTATAGGGACGTTCAATGCCGAATTTATCATTACGAGCCTTGATGTCATAGAAAGAGAAAAATACCTCATCTACTGATCCATTACCTTCTTTATCGGTAATATCCAAAACATACTCTTTACCCTTAAATCCTAATAATTTTTTCCCATCGCGCCATCTGATATGTATCAACAGGCCATGAGAAGATTCCGATTTTACATTGATTACCAGTTCGACGGATAATCTAGTACAAAATAATTCAGGATCACTATCCACAATATTTCTAATTATCTTGATCTTTTCCGTGATCGGCAAATCTTTCTTTTCCGAAGTTGTTTTTGCCGCATCTTGAGCTTTTTGCTCAACTTGCGCCACTGGCTTATCGATTGGTTTGACTTCTTCTCCCCAGGATACCGGGCAATAAATAAAAATCGGCGCAATTACTGCAAGCAGAAAAAATACAGCTAGCAATCTTCCCTGCCTGATGGCTTTTCTTCGTACCGCTTCGACGTCAACGTTATTCATTAGACTCTCCTTTGCCTCGCTGTCTATGAGCGATGACGGTTATGTACAAGTGAAAAATCCATTTATAAATGTACTAATTAAAAAACACCTTATCATGATAAGATGTTTTTGTCAAACTAATTTTCAGTCTATTTTATACAGTCTCGATTTGCTCAATTTCCGACAACTTCAAGCTGATCAGCCGAGAAACGCCATCACCCTGCATGGTCACGCCGTAAAGCACGTCTGCCTCGCTCATTATCGCCCGATTATGGGTGATGATGATGAATTGCGTCTTATGCGCCAGCTCCTTGACGATACGCGACAGCTTGGAGGAATTGCTTTCATCGAGCGCGGCATCCACCTCATCAAACAGAATAAATGGCGACGGATTATTATTGATGATCGAGCAGATCAGCGCCAAGGCTGTCATGGTCTTCTCGCCGCCCGAAAGCATAGTAATCGCCTTAATCTTCTTGCCCGGCGGACAAGCCTCGATCTCGATGCCCATATTTGCCAAGAACGACTTGTCTTCCGGATAAATTATTTTCTTAGGTTGTGCGTTATCAAGATTAGTTTCTAAGTTCTGCTCTTCGGCATCGAGTCCGGCCGGAACAGCCGCCTGGGCGATCTGTTCGCGGATGATTTCCGCCTCCGTCTGCTCTTCTTCTTTCTGTATCAACGATAGTTTAGCCGTGCCGCCATCGAACAATTGCTTGAAGTAGCGCGAAAAATCCTTATTGATCTTTTCGAATTCATCTTCGAATTGCGCCTTAATCAATTTATCCAATTCGACGACAACTTTCTCCAGATCCTTGATGGCGGTTTCTAAATCCAACGACTGTTCGGTCAGGAATTCGAATCTGGTTTTTACTTCCTCATATTCCTTCTCGATTTCCGGATCAATGCCGCCGATCATCTCTAATTGTTTTTTCAAGCGATCAATGCGATTCTTATCTTCCTCCAGATTGACTTGGCTGTAATCGCTCTTGTGGCTGAATTCCCAAGCGTCGCCTAAATTCTCCCGTATGGCCGAAAGCACATCCTCGCGCCGAGTTTCTACTCGCGCCAAATCGATCTTGACCTGGCCGAGCTCCGTATTAATACGGTTCAGTTCATTCTGCAGATTATATGTTTCCTGCTGGATGGAAAAGATCTCCTGCTTTTTCTTCTCCTCTTCCAGATTGAATTTATCCATCCTGTCGCGCAAAATCAAAAGCGCTTCCTCGACTTCCTTCAAAACAGCTTCAGCGGTTTCTTTCTTAATCAAGGTTTCCTTCATCAGCTCGCTATGTTCTTCCGGCGATAAGCCAGATGCTGAAAGATCGGCGGTAACTTTTTCCAATTCTTTTCTCGACGCTTCGACTTCCGCATAAAAATTCTTAGCACGCTCGCCTTCCGTCTGCACCACAGCCTTCAAATCCCCGATCTGCAAGAACAGGCCTTCACGCTCGCTGCGCTGATCCTCTATCTTCGCCTTCAAGGCGGCGATCTCTTTTATCTTCGCCTCGGGGAAAAACTTGTCTTCCAATGTTTTCCAAGCCAAGGAATCTGGCTTGCGGAAGCCGCCGCGCATGACGCCGGTCTTCTCCAGAACATCGCCGTCCAAAGTCACCATCCGCTCGCGATTTATGCCGATATTTTTAGCCGCTTCCAAATTTTCCACTATTACGGTATTGCCGAAGACTTGCTCGAAGACCTTCTGATATTTCCTATCATATGAGATTAAATCCGACGCCAAGCCCACGACTCCGCCCATGCCCAAGACATCTTCCGCCTCTTTAGACAGATAGAATTCCTTCAAGCGATTCAAGGGGTAAAATGTCACGGCCGGCAGGCGGTTCGATTTAAGCCAATTGATGCATTCTACGGCCACAGCATCATTTTCCACCACGACAGCCGACAAGCGATTGCCGGCGGCGGCAACCAGTGCCGATTCCGAGCGCTGGTTCTTGATTTTGCCCAAATCGCTGACCGTGCCGCAGATGCCACTGATCTTATCTTTCTGCGACAGCACTTCCCTGACCGCCTCGAATTGGTGATTGGACTTCCCGCCATTCTTCAATCGGTAATAATCCTCCTGCATGATGTCCAGATTATTCTGCCAGACGAGGAGTTCATCAGAAATGATCTTTATCTGCCGTTCTTTTTCCGTCAATTTTATCGTATTGCTTTCCAATTTTAATCGGCTCGTCTTGGTATCAGCAGTCAGATCTTTTATCTTCTGCTCTAGCTCACTCTTGCGATTTTCCAAATACGACAAATCATGCTTGCCGGCTTTATCATATTCTGTTTCTAATTTTCCACGCAGTAACGCCAGCTCTCGCAGGGACTCGTTCTGTTTCGATAATGACTGATTATATTCTTCCTGCAATTTATCGTATTCCTCGGCGCGGCTGCCCAGTCCTTGGATTTCTTCCAACCGAGAATGCAACTCGCTCAATTTATTTTCTAATCTTAATCTTTGCTTGTCATAAGTATTGTAACTCAAAGCGAATTCGTCATATTGGATGCTCAAGTCCTGCCACATGCGGCCGTAATAAAGCGTCTGGATATTTTTCAATTCCAATTCGATTTCCTGCCGTTGGCGCAACTTATTAACTTGCCTAGTCAAAGACTTTAGGTGCGGTTCGAGCTCCGTCGTCAGCACTCGAGCCTGTCCGAGATTTTCTCGCGAGCGCTTTAATTTAGAAACGGAGCGTTCGCGCTTGATCTGGAATTGCTTGACGCCAGTCGCTTCATCGAAAAATTCTTTCCGTTCCTCGTTAGAAAAATTAACTAACTTGTCGACCATGCCCTGGCCGATGATGGAATAAGTGTTATGGCCGAAATTGGCTTTAGCGAGCAACATGACAATATCGAATAATCTGACTTCCTGCTTGTTCAATAAATATTCGCTACTACCGTCGCGGTAAATTTTCCTGGTGATCGCCACTTCGGCGTAATCAATCGGCGCTGAGTTATCCTCGTTATTCAAAAATAAAGACACCTCCGCCAAAGATTGCTGAGACTTACGGATAGAGCCGGAAAAAATGACGTCAGTTGATTTCTTGCCGCGCAAGAGCTTCAGGCTCTGCTCACCCAAGACCCAACGGACGGCATCGACGATATTGGATTTGCCCGAGCCGTTCGGCCCGACAATAGCGGTGATTCCGCTGTCTTTGCCCATTTTAGCCGGCCCGCCTGCAACGCTATGCGTAGCATTGCGGGCAGGTGAGGGAAACTCTAAAACAGTCTTATTGGCAAAAGACTTGAATCCTTGGAGCTCTATTCTTTGTAAAAACATAAAAACGAGGTGATAATAAAAATTATTTTTCAAGATCAATGCCGATTTTCCATATACCTTTTTCTAAAAAAGCTTCAATCGTCTGCCTGTTGGCTTTATTGATCAAATTGGAATGGGATAATTTATTATTTTTTGCAAACTCGGCAAGAGAAATTATTTTTTTCCCCTCTAAATACGCCAACCGCTTATGATAACTATTAGTCAATGCCCTGCCCACTATCTCCTCCATAACAGTCGACTCCGAATTTTTATCAAATTCCCTGAACGCTTCGTAATATTTATTCCTATCAATAAATTTAATATTTATCGGAACAAATCCTTCTCTGACCAGCAAATAATTATTAAGCACTCGGCCAATTCGTCCATTACCATCGATGAATGGATGCGTATGTTCAAAAGTTAAATGAAACCTGGCTATTTTCTCAACTATGTTTTCATAGCTAGCACCGTTATAATCAGTCAGCATTTTTTTAAGCAAGCCGATTACTTCCTTCGGATTCGGCGCGATATAATTGCCAACGCGGACATACTCTCCATCCTGCCTGAATCTGCCGGCAATATCATCTCGAATATTGGAAATTAACATTTTATGCAGCGACAACATGACATCCAAAGTCAGTTCTTGCTCTTTCGCTCTCTTATCGATATAAGCAACCACTCGCGCTAAATTCTTTGCTTCAAAAATCTCACGCTCGCCAATATACCTGTCTAAATCGATCTGCAACAAGATCTTTTCCGTTTCCTCGAGAGTCAAAGTGCTGTTTTCAATGGCGTTGGAATTATAAACCTGTTCCGCGACTTCCGTCTCAGAAATTAACTTCAACAACTCTTCCTTACCTTCGGCAGCCTTGAAATACCTTTCGCGCAGAACCTTGATTTTATTAACGGCTCGAGATGTTTTTACCATACATAAGTATTATATCTTATATTCACGATTTTGTAAAGATAATCGTGAAAAATATGTAAAAAACTAATATTTTCACGATTTTATTATCAAAAAAAGCTAAAATTAGACAGATAAATAAAATAAGTACTTTTTTTTGCGGGGCAAGTTTAAATTCAAAGATAAATTAATGTTGAAAGATTGTCTATATTTTAGCAGAAAAATCGCATTTGGACAAAATTTGGTTTAATTACCACAAAAAAAGAGAGGAATTGCTTCCTCTCATCAATGAACTACTTAGCGTAATACTGTTTATTCTATTGGAGGCAATGGATCAACTGGCACATGTCCAAAGGTAATTTCATGCCGGTCGCCGCAGATAGTGACAAAATTTCTATCATGATTCACATCGCCGGGATTGATAATCCTTATCTGCTGTCCCTCATAATACAGCGCCTCACTAGTAAAGCCGCATAACACATAATTAGTCATGGAATACTGCTGGCGAATTTTCATCGCCAATTCATCCATGCCCATTTCACTTAAACCCATAAATTCTAATGTCAAATCTAATTTGACATAATAACGCTGGCCATTAACATCAACAATCGGCTCAGCAGGATCTATTTGATGCCAATTCTTTGGCACACTGCCCCAGGTATTGGCTACATTCATGGCCTTAATCTGCTCAGGCAGCAAATTATAGTGAACCTCAAAATCTGCAAGCTCTGGTCGACCGATATCTCCCAAGGCGATATTGCCGCAATGGATAATATGGCTGACACCGCGATTAATAAACTCTTGACGCAGACGCGACCAAAATTGAACGTCAAGCTTAGAAACATTCAAGCTGTCAGAAATCACACCAACCGTAAAAGATTCACCCACAGAAGGACATGGCATCACTCGTCCGAACACGACCTGATTTTTATCAGTATCGACGACAGCAAATTCATAGCCCCAATTGATTGAACCCTCAGCCGCTCCCGGGTTAACCAAAGAGGCCAAAGGACCCTGACGATAAGTCTGCGAATGAGTATGGCCGCCACAAATCCAACGCAAGCCATCATTAGCTAAGCGAATTTTTTGCAACCGTTCATCAAAATCGCTTTCCTTCATATTCAAATAAAATTCAATTGGCAATTTATGACCCAAATAATACAAGTCGTCACCAATATCTATTATCCTATGACCAGGCATGGTAAACTGCCATTTATGGCTCGGCGGCATAAACTGACGCTTTGGCCTTATGCATCGCCCCTGAGTATCACGTTCGCATTCATTCTCAGTTAATGCATAATATACGGGAAAATCACCATACAATTTCGGATCATAGTGCTTGAGATTAGTTAAATCTCCACAATGAAACACCACCTCAACGCCACGACGTTTAAACTCCCTAATAATATAGGGCGTTGCACCATGTTCATCTTTATGTGTGTCAGAAATAAGGCCAATGATCGACATAACCGTTCTCCTTATCTTTTGCTGCCTTAAAACACTTGTAAAGAACTCACTCATACTCTTAAAGTATTATCGCAATATAGCACCGATTAACTAGGATGTCAAGGCTTTCACTTTAACCATGAAAATTGAATTTATCAGGCCAAACAGCTATAATGAAGGCATATTTTATGAGTACCAAAAAACAAAAATTAGTCGTCATCGATTCCAATGCCCTGGTACATCGCGCCTTCCATGCACTGCCGCCGACCATGACTGACGGCCAAGGCCGCCCGACCAATGCCGTCTACGGCTTTACGACCATTTTCTTAAAATCGATCAAAGACTTGAAGCCGGATTATATCGCGGCTTGCTTCGATATGCGAGGCAAGACTTTCCGCCATGAGCAGTACACGGAATATAAAGCGACCAGGACCAAGGCTCCGGATGAGCTTTATGAGCAGATCCCGCTGGTCAAAGAAGTGCTGAAAGCTTTCGGCGTGCCTATATTCGAATTATCCGGCTTTGAGGCTGACGACTTGATCGGTACGATCTGTGAACTCAAAACCGTGGACCGGCCCGACATCGATACGATCGTCTTGACCGGCGACCAGGACTGTTTGCAATTAGTCGATTACAATACTTTTGTCTTGTCTCCGCACAAAGGACTGAGCGAAACTATCCTTTACGGCGAACAGGAGGTTAAAGAAAAATTCGGCGGCTTGATGCCTAAGCAATTGATCGATTACAAATCCCTGCGCGGCGATCCGTCCGATAATATTCCTGGCGTCAAAGGCATTGGCGAAAAAGGCGCGATTGATCTGCTCTTGAATTTTCAGACTTTAGAAGGCATCTACAAGCATATCGATTCCGACAAAATTAAAGACCGCACGCGCGAGTTGCTTAAGACCTACAAAGACAACGCCGTGATGTCCAAGGAGTTGGCGACGATCAATAAGCAATCACCAATCGATTTCAAGCTGGCTGATTGCAAATTCTCTGACTTCGATCAAAACGCCGTCGTCGATCTATTCCAAGAATTAGGATTCAAAAGATTAATGACTCAAGTGGCAGGATTGGCAAAGTCCGGCATGATCACGCCGACTGGGCAAGGTAGCTTGTTCGATAGACAAAAACCCCTCCTAACCTCCCCTTTCGTAAAGGGGAGGGATAATTCTCTTTCTGACTCAATAAAAGATGGAGACAATTCTTCTCCACCTTTTAGAAAGGGGGAGCTAGAGGGGGTTAAAAGTAGATTAGGTACTCAAGATTATGAATTAATCACCTCCGAAACTTTAGAAAAATTTTTAACCGATTTGAAGAAATTGGATGAATTCTGCTTCGATACGGAAACGACCGGGCTTAATGCGATCAGCGCCGCACTAGTCGGGATTTCTTTCTGTTGGAGCGAGGGCATCGCCTATTATCTGCCCGTTACCCTAGCTGATGAAATCAAATCCGATTTGGAAAAATTATTTTTGAGTCAGAAGATCAGGAAAATCGGCCATAATCTCAAATACGATATCGAAATAATGAACACCTACTTCGGCGATTCCTCCTCCCCTTTACGAAAGGGGAGGTTGGGAGGGGTTTTAAATGGTATTTATTTCGATACGATGGTCGCCTCATATCTCATCAACCCCGGTCATCGCCAGCACAGCCTCGACACTCTGGCTTTCGTTGAATTCGGCTATCAGATGCAGCCCATTTCTGACCTCATTGGAACAGGCAAAGACCAAATCAATATGAGCGAAGTGCCATTAGATAAAATTTCCTGGTACGCCTGCGAGGACGCTGATATCACTTACCGCTTATATTTGAAATATAAAGCTGACCTGGCCCAAGAAAATTTGTCAAACTTTTTTGACAAACTGGAAATGCCGCTGGTCGAAGTGCTTGCCAGCATCGAAAGAAACGGCGTCAAGATCAATGATAAATTCCTGACTGATTTAAGCCATGATTTTGCCAAACGGATCAAGGCGATTGAGAAAAAAGCTTGGAAAATCGCCGATGCGGAATTCAATCTAGCCTCGCCGAAACAACTGAAGGAGATTTTATTCGACAAGTTGGAAATTTCCACAGCCGGCATCGGCAAGACAAAAACCGGGCTATCGACTGCCGCCGGGCAGCTGGAAAAACTGCAAGGCCAGCATCCGATCATCGACTTAATAATTGAATTCCGCGAGTTGTCAAAATTAAAATCGACTTATCTGGACGCTTTACCTGCCTTGATCAATCCGATCGACGGCCGAGTCCATACCAGCTTCAATCAGACTGTCACCTCCACTGGCAGACTATCCTCCAGCGAGCCGAACTTGCAGAATATTCCCATCCGCACGGAAACCGGCCAACAGATCCGCAAAGCCTTCATCGCCGAAAAGGGCATGAAGATCGTCAAAGCCGATTACTCGCAGATCGAGCTGCGCATCATCGCCTCGCTCGCCGACGACAAAGCCATGCTGGAAATTTTTGAGAGCGGCGGCGACATCCATACCATGACCGCAGCGTTAATAAATAATATTAAGCCGAAAGAAGTGACGAAGGAAATCCGTCGCACTGCCAAGGAAATCAACTTCGGCGTGCTTTACGGCATGGGCGCCTGGGGCCTTTCCAGCCGCACCGGCATCAGCAACAGCGAAGCGCAAAAATTCATCTTCAAGTATTTCGATACGTTCAAAGAGGTGAAAAAATGGTTGGAAGAGACAGTTGTAATCGCCAAGGAAAAGGGCTATGTGGAATCATTATATGGCAGACGTCGTTATTTGCCAGAAATAAATTCTTCAATTCAGCAAGTAGCGAGCGCCGCCGAACGCATGGCCGTCAATATGCCTATTCAAGCTACTGCCGCTGACTTGATCAAATTAGCCATGGTTGAAATTTATAAAAAATTGCCCGAAATTTCGCCAAAATCAAGAATGATACTGCAAGTCCATGACGAGCTTGTGTTCGAAGTGCCGGATAAAGAAATCAAAAAAGTCTCCGAGTTCATCCGCGAGACGATGTGCGGCGTCATGGAGCTGCGAGCGCCGATCGAAGCGGAAGTTTCCGCCGGCGACAATTGGGGAGAAACTAAAATAATTACGAATTAAGAATTACGAATTACGAATTTAATTCATGATGAATTTCAATTAAAATAACCGCCGAGGCAAATTGCCAAGGCGGTTTTATGAATGTTCAATCATTTAACCTATTATCAATCAACAGACTTGCTCTGTTCAAAAGCATTTTGCTCAAATGCTTCCGTAACAAATTGCGCGAAACCATCGGGAAAAGGACGCATCTGCCGATCGACTGGACCGCGATACTCAATCAGTTTGATTTTAGACGCCTCAATTTCCATTCGGCAACACTTCTTCCATAGCCATAGAGTAGAAATAGAACGTCGACGTACTATAAATCTGAAAAAAAGAGGTTCAGTGTTTATTTTTATATGTACCGATTTGACAATTCTGGCTCGTTTAATTACTTTACCGTTGGTTAAATAAACTGTTACCTGGGTATGATTTGGCGGCAGTGCAAGAAAATAATCTACGTCATTGGGAAAATAATTCCTGAACAAGCAATAACGCTTGTGGCCGAAATGCATTTCTTTTCCCATCTTTTTTCTCCTTTATCCGGTTAAATGCTTTTTTAATGAGCGTTAAACACAGATGTATTATACTGATTTATGGCTCAATGTCAACCCGAACTTATTCTGCCAATTAAAATAACCGCCGAGGCAGATGCCAAGGCGGTTTTAAAAATGTGCGGACAGATGGCGGGAATCAGGTCTCGTCTACAGGAAACATCTGTTCTCTCCACTCGGACAAGCAATCGCCGGTCATCCGATACCAATAATCCCTCCACTGTTTGCGGTCTTCAGATAAATATTTGTCATTCCAATAATCGCCACAAAAATCGTCGTCATACAATAAAGATCGAATATATCTGACCAACTCCATAATAGACAAATCAAACTCCAAATTTATCGGATGAATATTGCCGGGCAAAGAGCCATGACACATATACAGGTGACGAATATTTCTTAACATGGTCGTAATGTAGACTAACTTCACCCTGTCAAAATACTCGATCGGACATTTGGTCATACCGACCGGAACTTTAAAATCACCCAAAATACTCATCACATCCTCCTGTTCTGCTTGCTACGCCATTTTGTTTTCAAGGTGCTGTTTACCTACTGACTGCCAATTAAACTCAAAAATCTGCTGCTGCATCTGATAAATCGATTCATTTTCAACAACAACACCGATGGAATTGCCTGAATCATCCAAGCCGATATGGGCTATTTTTCCGCCATAAATCAACTCATGAGTCATCCTTAAATTTTCCCTAGACGCAGGAATTTGTCGCCGCTCATCTAAACCGAATATTCCGCCCGCTTCACCCAATGATATCACTCTCACGATTACTTTCTTATCCGTCCTTTTTTTATTGAAGTCGGGCATTGCCGCATACAAATGTTTGCGATCTTCGGCAGTTCCCGATGAGTAGACAAAATATGTCTTGTCATTAATGTTTTTCATGGTGTCCAAAACGTCTTGCAATATCTGCTTCATACCCTTATCGCCCTCATAGAATTTTACTGCCGGCCGATTGCCGCTGCGCTCAAAAATTGCTTGCAAACGAGGCATACTCTCCTTAATTTCCTTTTTTACCAACGCCAATTTCTCTTCTCGATCTTCCAGAGCGCGCAATAACTTTTCCGGCGGTTCCGCGACAAAAAATTGCTTAGTCTGCTTATGATAATAAGTGACCAAACCGTCATTGATCAGCGCCTTGAGGATGTCATAAGCCGTTCCGCGATTAATTCCGGCCTTATCCGCTACTGTTCGGACTGATGATGGCCCAAGCTCGATAAGAGCGAGATAAATCGATGTTTCCTTATCACTTAAACCAAAATTTCGTAGCAATGTCTGTATTTCCATATATTGATCTTATATCAATATCTTAATCCAAATATATTTTATTGTCAATATATTTTCTGCATTATTATTTTATAATTGCTTTTTTGTCTAAATTTAATAATTTTTATAGTATAATTATATCAATATTTTTTCTGCATTATTATAGTTATATACAGCAATTTCAACATCAGCGATGCTGACCGACAATGTACCGTCCTAAAATACAATTGACAAATTATTGCTTTTAGTATATAATATTGAGTTACAAAGCTGTAACAATCTTTGACAATAAACCAAGCGAACCCCAACCCAAGGAGAAGACTCATGGAAAACGGCAAGAAATACCCCAAGAAGTTCCTGGCGCTCGGAGTTGCATTATTGATCGCTGCTGTGATTACTATAGGATATTTAGGCAGTATGGTTGACCAAGCGACGATTTCGCAGGATTTCGCTCAAGAGCAGGTTTCCCAGCGGCTGCCGATAACCAAGAATCTCAAGGTTTTACCGCTTGTTAGCGCGGATTTCACCGTACGAGATATGACTGTCATCTTCCGAGATGACGCTCAGCTCGAAATCACCGCCAAATGCGATTTGACTTCCGAAGTCGGCGATGCGGAAATCGAAGTGAACGCCATCGGCATTCCTGAGTTCCATAACAAGGATGCGGCGTTTTACTTCAAGCCGACCCAAATCAAATTCACGCGATTCGATTTCTCCCAAAAAGCGGAGCAGAATGCCCAAGCCGCCGGAGAAGTCGGCAAGGGTATAATCGAAACCCAGTTAAACGGCAAAAGCGCCGCCAAACTCAAAAGCATTGCTTCCGCTTTAGGTGGAGTCCAGGCAGAAAAAGTTGTCGACAAAAAACTCAATGAAGCCAGAGCGAAAGCAGCGGAAATCAGTCCCCAAGACATTGCGGAAAAGCTGAAGGCCGGCTCCCTGTCTTTGATTAGCGAATCACTGACAGCCTATCTGAATAAGTGCCCCATCAAGAAACTCGACGGGGCCAAGGGCGCGGTCATTTCCTTGGCGGTTGAGGAGATACGAGTCGAAAATAAGGAAATGATCATCGAGTTTTCTCTTCTCAAGCTTACCGGCACGCTCATTCTTTATGCGCTGGTATTCATTGCGCTTATCGCCGCGGCAGTTACTGCTCCATTCTGGATGAGCGTCGCTGCCGTATTCCCGTAAAAGCAGCTCCTTACGCCACCCCGACATTCCGTCTAGGTGGCTTTTAAATTACCATTGATATTAAGTAACTTTTGAGCTAAAATACCCGTATTATGATCTACTATATTTACGGCACGGACAATTATCTTTGCTCGGCCAAAGCCGAGGAAATCAAAAAGGGCTTTACGGAAAAAAGAGACAAGGCCGGACTGAACATCATCCGCTTCAAAGCTGATGATCTTAACTATGACCAATTTGCGCAGGAGGCCATGACTGTGCCGTTTTTGAGCGAAAAAAAATTATTAGTGATCGAAGGCTTGTGCGAAGAATCTCCCGCCGGCAGAAAAAAGCTGCGCGAGGATATAACCGAATTCCTGAAAAGCCACGAAGAAATAGATAACAATTTATTATTCATCGACGTCTTCAAGGATGAGAAAAATCTGCCGGCCAAAGATGCTTTATTCGTTTATCTGACAAAACAGAAATACTCATGGTATCTGCCGGCGCTGAAAAACAGCAATCTGTCTTCATGGCTGAAAAAATACTGCGCGGCTAATAAGATAAATATCTCTCCTGCCGCTATCAGCGAGCTGATACTTCTCGTCGGCAACGACCTGGTGCAGATGACCAATGAGCTTAAAAAATTGGTTTCTTATAAAAATGGCGAGACAATCGAGCCGGAAGATGTGCGATTACTGGTAAAAGCGAAATATGATGACGATGTTTTCGGCTTGACCGACGCTTTGGCCAACAAGAATCGCAAGCAGGCGATGGAACTATTATCGCAGCAATTTCTGGCCGGCAACGAGCCCTTGTCGCTTTTGGGCTCGATCAATTGGCAATTCAAATCTCTGCTAAAAATCAAAAGCGTTCTCGAAGCTGATCCGCGAGCTACGCCGGCAGCCATCGCCTCGCAAACTGGCGTCCATTCCTTCGTCGTCTCAAAAAATCTCTCGGCAGTAAAAAAATTCACTCTTGCCGAACTCATAGAAATTCTCAACAGCCTGCTCGATATAGAGAAAAAGCTCAAGTCCGGCGGCAGCAAGAATCCGGAATTGATTTTCGATATGTTTATTGCCAAATTCTGCTAAAAAAAAATGCCCCGCGTGACTTTTGTCCGCGGGGTGATTGTGCTGATACTACTTTCTGTCATCATAGATGAAAAATCTGTAAAGACTGAGAAGCTTTTTCGGTAAGAAAAATTCATTCAACCTTATTGTAGCCGCATCACTGCTACGACCGCAATTTGAACAATGCTTCTGATTAGATCTGACTTCGGTGTTACATGGACAAATCGGCCACCGCGTTCCGATCACTAATTCTGTGCCACACTCACTGCAATGAATATTATAACTCCCAGTGTATTCTGCATCGCATTTCGGGCATCTGCCGCATTTTTCATACCACAGTCTCATGATTACTCTCCTTTTTTGTTGAGATTATACTCACTCTGACACAATTGTCATTAAATTAAACTATCATATCCCATTAATTATGTCAATAGCACCCAAAAAACCGCCCCACAAAGGCGGTCTTTTATTTTGAATTCGTATCGAAGTTGCGCCATTAATAAATATTGTGCTGATTTTATGCGAGAACGAATGGCCGGAGGCAAACCGTCAACCGAGTCCGTTAATGCGGACGAGCTGACGGTTTAATGAGTGAAGCTTAAAATCTAGCCATGATTTATTTCGGCGCG
>JBAYGU010000024.1:0-14667 GCA_041666505.1 Candidatus Buchananbacteria bacterium
CCAGTCATTTTTTGCCTGTTGATCCCCGCCACGGCCTTGGGATTTCAGGTTTTGGCGGAATATCAAGAAAAATCTTTGGATTTTTCTTGAAAATAAGTTCGCACTTCGTTCAATATCCTCCGCATCATGATACTTTCATAATCCCCCCCAAAATTTTCAAGCGAGCTTCGCTCGCAGATTGTCCCGATTTTTAATTTATTTTTAGCCAAAATTTCCCACGGCTTCGCCCATTCCCAAATCACATTCTTATCCAGCAGGCGGCGGTTCGTAATCCTTTCGCAACTGGGATCAATATATGTCCCATCTGCGAAGGGATAAAAAGCGAAGCTTTTACCGATTTTTTCCGTTCTTTCGCCTGAAGCGAAAGAGATAAAGCCAATTTTACCCCGTTTTATATTTTCGCTGTTACGTAGCTTGCTACGTATCACGCTACGTACACAACCCTATGAAATACTATCTTTACGCCCGCAAATCAACCGAGGACGAAGAAAGGCAAAAGATGAGCATTGAAGCCCAGTTGGCGGAGTTGGCGGATTTCGCCCAAAAAGAGGGTATTGAAGTGATTGAGTCATTCACCGAGAGCAAAAGCGCCAAGAAGCCAGGTCGAAAGCTGTTTAACGAGATGATTGCCAAGATACAAGCCAGCAAGGAGCCGATCGGCCTATTGTCGTGGCATCCAGACCGTCTGGCGCGCAACAGCGTGGACGGAGGGCAGATTATTTACCTCATAGACAGTGGCCAGCTGGCTTCTTTGCGCTTTCCCACTTTTTGGTTTGAGCCGACTCCGCAGGGGCTTTTCATGCTTCAGGTGTCATTCGGCCAATCCAAGTATTACTCCGATAATCTAAGCGAAAATGTAAAACGAGGCATCAGGCAAAAACTCAGGCGGGGCGAGTGGTACAATCTGGCTCCGTTCGGCTATGTTAACAATCTTAAAACAAGAAACATTGAGCCGGATCCGGTCAAAAGCAGAGTAGTCAAAAAAGTCTTCGCCGACTTTGCCACCGGCAAGCACACTTTAAAAAGCATGGGGCATCGCCTGAGTTTTTGGGGCGTAATTAATCGCTCGGGAAAAACGCTGACCAAAAGTTCAGTCAAAAGAATTTTAAACAACAAAGCGTATCTGGGAATTATTACGCACCGAGGCGAGGAATTTGAAGGCAATTTTGAACCGATTGTTTCCTTGGATATTTTTGAAGCCGTCCAGAATCTGCTTAGCCGGCGAGCCAGACCGAGAAAAAGCAAGAAGAGCCATGATTTTCCATTTACCGGCTTGCTCACTTGCGGCGAGTGCGGTGCGGCCATCACCGCCCAATGGTCAAAAGGCAAATATCGCTATTATCGCTGCACTAAACGGCTGGGAAAATGCTCGCAAAAATATTTGAGCGAGGACTTGCTGGCCAAGCAATTAAAAAATCTGCTTCAAAAAATATCCATTAGCGATGATTGGGCTAAGAAAATGCTTGAACAAGTGGATATATGGAAAAATGAACAAGGCCAATCCTCGCAAATTTTCGCCCAAAATCTCAAAGTAAAAACTAAGGAAGCAGACGATAGATTAGACAAGTTGATTGATTCTTATTTAGATGAGCTGATAGACAAGGACAATTATCTAAAAAGAAAATCAGAATTGATCAAAACAAAAACAGACCTCAACAGGCAGAGATCTGATTTTGGGCGAACAGGAAACAATTGGAACGAACTTTTGAGAAATTGGATAAAAGACGCTAATTGCGCCCAAAAATTGGCTTTGTCTAAAGATTTTATTACTATAAAATCTTTTGCGGAAAAAATCGGAACGAACCGCCGCCTGCTGGATCAAAAAGTCATTTTGGAATGGGCGAAGCCGTGGGAAATTTTGGCTAAAAATAAATCAGAATTCGAAACAATTTGCGAGCGAAGCTCGCTTGGAAATTTTGGGGGGGATTATGAAAGTATCATGATGCGGACCGGACGGGACTCGAACCCGCGACATCTTCCGTGACAGGGAAGCGCTGCTAAACCAACTGAGCTACCGGTCCATAAATTGATTATAACCCTCAATTGCCATCTTACAGCTTTTAAACTTTCTGTCAAGATAGATTGACGGCTTATTATAAATAAATTTCAAAATTTTTAATGAATCATTTACTGAATAAGATAAATCATACGCACCATTTCCCAAGAATATTGAATTTCCTTCAGTTCGAACTAATTTTTTTATTTGATTCGATAGATCAATCAAGAAACTCTTGTTCGCACAGGTAAATCTAGTTATGATGTGGTATTTTTTATTCTTTCTATCTTTATAATAATATGCTCCAAAACTTACGCAGCCGTCACCGTCAAAATACCCCCTAAGAAAATCAGCAAAATATTTACTCGGAACTCTTGGAAATTTTACAATCTTTGATTTATTTACAGTAAATCCCAAGCTCTCTAAATCATTAAAAATTTCTTTGCTACCTATCTGTAATCTATATGAATCCTGTAATCTTTTACTATTATATTTTCTACATCCTATTTTATGACCCGATCCCATCGCTATCTTGATTTTTTCCAACACATCGCAATCATTCGAACTAAATTCAATAAAATGAGAACCGCGCGGATTTATCGTCATGCACCCATCAGCGGTAAAAAATCCCAAAACATATGCCATTTCCCTAGACCACTTCTTAAAAAAATTCTGATTTAAAGTTAGTATTTTGGGCATATCGATTGATTGCCTCTACTTGGAGCGCTAAGCGCTCCAAGCAAAGACAAACAAATCATTTTAATTAACAGAGATACTTATTCAGCCTTGACTTCTTCAACTGGAGCTTCCGCAACTGCTTCAGGAGCAACTTCTGCTACTGCTTCTGCAGGAGCCTCTTCAACAGCCGGAGCTTCCTCGACAACCGGCACTTCCTCAACCTTCGGAGCTTTAGCGGCTTCCTCGGCGGCAATCTTATCAGCCTCGGCTTTCGCCTTGGCATCAATTTCCACCTGCTTGGCGCCGGCGATTTCTGCGGCGCGTTTCTTGCCTGGCTGTGATTTGCCGGCTCTAACCTTGTCCGCCTTAATGATACCTTGGGCAACCAAAAGGTTATGGACAGTGGCAGTCGGCTGAGCGCCGATGCCGATCCAGTGAGCGATGCGATCAGCCTTCAAATCAACGGCCTTGGTATGTGGGTTAAATGTTCCGAGCTTTTCGATGTAATCACCCCAAGGATCCTTGGATTTCTCCAAAACGATCAAAGAATAAACCGGAGCTTTTTTCTTGCCCTTTCTTGAAAATCTAATGGATAACATGTTTTTTGAGTTATTTACGTTAAGTGAGCACTTGACGTACCACTAATTTAGCACAATATCAGTAAAAAGTCAAGAAAAGACGGAAAAATAAAAAACCGCCGATCACTGACCAGCGGTTATATTGGATTATGACTGAGCTAGAAATTTACAATAGACAAAGAACAGATAATCAGCCAATGAGTACAAAGTGAAGAATACTGCTGCTATGCCAGCTGGAACAACTAAAACAAAGAATAGTGGTGCGACATTGTTTACGATAAACATATTGCCGGATAAAATGAGCAATGAATAAATCACGAAAATTAATTGGAATACCGCCTGTGATCCTGCCTTCCATTTGCCGGTCCATCTGGCTGCCAGAGCATATCCATTAGACATGCAATACATCCTGGCATTAACGATTATGATATCCCGAAGCATGAAAATTGCCATAACCCAAATCGGCAAGCCGAATTGAATCAAACAAAGAAAAATGCTCAAGTGATAAATCGAATCGCACATGGGATCATAGATCTTGCCGAAATCAGTAACCTTATTATACTTCCTGGCAAGATGGCCGTCTTGATAATCAGTCCACTCGCAGACCGCCATCACAATCAGGCAAAGCGCCAAAGGCCAAAATGATTGGCACAGTAATAATCCAATCGCGATAAAAGTTAACAATAGCCGTAGGGTCGTCAGATGATTCGGATTGATTTTCTCTAGCATCTCATTTGCCTCCTTGCTTCGGCGGATCTTTGATATGCCGATCGACCCAAATCCCGATTTTTCTCTTCCGTTCTTTTTCCGCCAGATCTTCTTTTATCGGATTATCTTCGTCAACCTCATATTCAGAATCATCTTCTTCTCGATCTCTTTCTTTACTCCATTCTTCAGTCACTTCCCTTTATTCCTCATCGGAGATAATATGTTTCGGCCCGCCGGCACTGCTATTATGCGATTCCAAACCAAACTTCTGATCAATTATCGAAAGCCCGCCGTTTCTGAAGCGCAACAACGCAATTCCCATCGATCTGGCGGCAAGCGCTACCACCACTGAATTGTGGTGCTTATTCCAACCGGGCATCAGCAATACGGCATCAAAATATATTAGCGCTTCCAGAATAATCTTAACGTCGAGGAACCATTCCCAGCCGCCCCTGTCGATCGCCATCTTTTTGTCCCAATCCATATCCTTCATTCTGCTCTTGCGATCTTTTATTAAATCAATAGGGCTATTCACCACAATGCCGTGATGTTTCAATATTCTTTCATACTTCCTGAAAACGCTGATATCCTTGGAGTCATTACCGGTCATCGGTCCATACAGCAATGTATTCAACTTCTTCATGATCTTTCTCCCTTGTTTCTGACTATATTATGCGGTTTGATTGTCAATGTACCTGAGCGCCATCTTATATCCGGAAAAAGATTATGTCAAATAAAAAAGCAAGTCCGAGTGGACTTGCGTATGAAGGTACAAAAAATAATTATTCAAGGTCTTCCAACATGATAGGAGCAATGATGGTGTGGCGGCGCAGTTTCGGCGTGCGCTTTTTATCAATCAGAAACATGGCTTGCATCGGCGGCTCGAAAGGCGCCTTAATATTGACCGCATATGAGTTATAACCAATAAGCGAACCATTACAAATAAACGAGCCCAAATCACGCATCTGATGCCAATGGCCGAAAACATCCAAATCGGCATGAAGTCCAGTGTTCCAATTGGCAATAGCCTTCAAAGTAGGGATTGTGATGCCACCGACACCGCCGGCATAACGTATATCATCACCGTGATGAAAGCGGACTGTATAACCCAATATGTCAACATAAAGTAATGAGCCGGTGGCGATTTCGAAGGTTACACGCGGTTCATTTTCAAACTGCTGCCTTAGCCACTCATACAGTAGAGATTCCAACGACGTACCGACCTTATTGCTGCTGCGCTTCTTTATGGTTATACGGCCATGATTGCCGACAGTACATGGAATCTTCAGGTCGCAATCCGTATTATCGAGAAACATTCTTATTCCGCCAGCCAATAGCTTCTGAACCTTAACTACGGCATCTATCGGTGGCAACAAATTAGTTTCATTGTTGTCTTCATGCAAATAATTGGAAATAAAATCACCGAGCAATGCGAGTACAATAGTATTAATATTTACATCCTGTTGGAACATCTTGAGTAAACGTAGCGAATTACGGAAAAAATTACGTACACGGATATCGCAAATCTCCAAATTAAATTCGTTAAGATCACTGACGTCCCCGCGTAAAACCCTTTCTTCTGCGTGCCAATCACTAGCTACAATAACTGCGGCTGCTTCTGAACTGCCTTTCTTCAGACGCGGCGCTGGCTTTATTTTAATCCTACCAGTAGTCTCAGCCATACGCACCGAAAAATCTAAAGTGCGTTGCAATTGATTATTCCGAGCCAATAGCTCCTTGTACTTTGACTTAAAAATCTTAAGCTCGGAATTATGCCCAGCGACGAGCAGATCTAATCCCACTAAATCCTTCGGATTGGGATTTTTCTTTAAATAAATTACCATGCACCTAGCACACCCACTACGCGGTTTGCGCATAGCTTTGTAATTAGGATGATCAGGGCAAATATCAGCCTTAGCCATAACTTCTCCTCCTTTTCTTTCCTATTTAGTTGTTAAAGAACCCATTAATTAAGCTCACCTCCATCTATTTTGCTTGCCGTTATCTTATACATTGCCCCCACTATTGTCAAATGTCCCTCATATCTGTAAAATGCTTATGTTCGCTAAACACTCACCTATGATAAATATCCCCTTGGCTCTGACTTATGACGATGTTTTACTGGTTCCTAAGAGATCCGAGCTTATTTCGCGCCAGGATGCCGACACTTCGACTAAATTAAGCCGCAATATCCGCCTGAAGATCCCCCTGCTCTCCGCCAATATGGACACGGTTACGGAAAGCGCCATGGCCATCGCTATGGCGAGTAAAGGCGGCATCGGCATCATTCATAGATTTCTAGATATCGATTCCCAAGTCCGAGAAGTGGTCAGAGTCAAACGCAAACAGCATATTATTATTGATAATCCTTTTACCGTTCCGGCCTCGATGACTCTGGGTGAACTAAAGGAAAGAATCAAAACGACTGGCACCAGCGGATTCTTGGTTTCCGATGACGGCCAAAAATTACTCGGCATCATCAGTCGCCGCGACATTGATTTCATAACCGACGATAATGCGCTCGTGGGATTTTTGATGACGCCGAAAGAAAAATTGATCACGGCCAGACAAAATATTTCCGCCGAGCAAGCAAGGGAAATTTTTATCAAATATAAAATTGAAAAGATTCCGCTCGTCGATAATGATTTCAACATCAAAGGACTTATTACGCAGAAAGACGCTTTGATTTATAACAATAACAGCGAAGCAGCCAAAGACAAAAAGGGGCGGCTACTGGTCGGAGCAGCCATCGGCGCCGGCGGCGATTTTATGGAACGGGCGAAAGCTTTAATTAATGCGGAAGCCGATGTCTTGGTGATTGATATCGCGCACGGCCACTCGCTCAATGAATTGAATGCGATTTACAAAATTAAAGAAAAATATCCGAGCGTCGAACTGATCGGCGGCAACATTGCCACGGCGCAAGGCGCGTTGGATTTAATTAGCGCTGGAGTCGATGCGGTAAAGGTCGGCATCGGCCCCGGATCGATTTGCACCACGCGCATAACCACCGGTTTCGGCGTGCCTCAGCTCACCGCCATTTTTAATATTTCTCCTGTTTGCCAACGTTACCAGATTCCTCTTATTGCTGACGGCGGAGTCAAGACTCCGGCCGATATCGTCAAGGCACTCGCAGCCGGCGCTGATTCGATCATGGTCGGCGGACAATTCGCCGGCACCGACGAAGCTCCTGGACCGGTCATCTCCTATCGCGGCCGCCAATACAAAATTTCGCGCGGCATGGCTTCGCTGACCGCAGCCATCAGCCGTCCCAATGCCAAAGAAAACTACAAAGACATCACTCCCGAAGGCATCGAAGCCAGAGTGCCTTGCCGCGGTCCCGTCGATCATATCATCGGCCAATTCATCGGCGGACTGCGCTCCGGCATGAGCTATGGCAACGCCAAAACGATCAATGAATTGCGCGAGTGCCAATTCATCCGCATCACCGATGCCGGCCGCACGGAATCCGGCAGCCACGATAATGAAATCATATAGTGATTGACATTATATAATTGAAATGCTAATGTTTCTTTAATATTGTTCATTTTATTCTTAGTTAAAAAAACCAACAACAAGGAGAAGCTCGATGTCAAAACGCAACGAACAGAAGCTCCACGGAATTAATTATGATATTGCCAACAGCATAACCTTGCTGCACAACAGTTGTTTGGATCGACCGCATCGCCAAGTATTCTTGCATGGCACATTGCCCCTCAACGATGTCGAACTTGGCTTGGAGCCGGGCGTAGAATATTCCATGGTAGCAATGCTGACAAAAAATCTTCATTTACTGTGTATGGATTCTGAAGAAGATCCCGTCTTAATTCATTTGCAGACTTGCGGTGGCTATTATGAGCAAGGTATGGCGATCTATAACACAATTAGACTGATGCCATATCCTGTGGCAATTCTCAGCTACACGCATGCTCGCAGCATGTCCTCAATTATTCTGCAGGCGGGCGACTTCAGAGCCTTAATGCCTGATTCCTATTTTATGATTCATGAGGGCGGGTTAGAAGTAGCTGGAGAATATGGCACTGTCGTTAGCAATGTGGAATTCGATAAAATCGGCGGTAAAAGAATGATTGAAATTTATACGGAAAAGATCCGATTGGCAGAAAAATTCAAAGGCTGGAGCGATGCCCGCATCAGCAAAATGCTCAAGAGAAAAATGGACGAAAAACATGATTTCTTCTTTACTCCGGAACAAGCAGTGGAATGGAATTTCGCCGATGAAGTCTTTGATGGCGATTGGAAAGCCTTAAGCACCAAAGCTGTCCAAAAAGCTTTTCCCAATCAATAATATCGCACATTGCCCGAGCATCCGCTTGGGCTTTTTTTATCCATACTCTAACTTGCACATGTATGGCTTCTATTGTACAATAAATAATATGACATATACTAAACATAAATTGCAAGCAATAAATCTCAGAAAAAAAGGCAGAACATATTCTGAGATTAGAATAGTGTTATCTGCAAATATCCCCAAAAGCACGCTCGCAACATGGTGCAGGGGCGTTAAATTATCAAAAGCCAGTATAGACAGGATTAGACGATTAGAATTAAATAATTTAATTAAAGCAAGACTTATCGCTCAAGCTGCGAATAAGAAAAAGCAGCGCAACAGACTGGAAGGTATATTAGATCACAATCGGCATTTATCAAAATTAAAGAGTGATAAAGATGTTGCAAAAATTATTTTGGCAACAATATATTTATGCGAAGGAACTAAAAGCCAAAAACAAGCTAGCATCACCTTGGGCAACTCCGACCCTTTGATTATTAGCCTCTTCTTGCAATTATTGCGTTTTTGTTATAATATAGACGAAGGTAAATTTCGCTGCACTGTGCAATGCCGCAGTGATCAGGATATTCCAAAACTGGAAAGATTCTGGCAAAAAACGACAAAAATTCCCAAAAAACAGTTTTATAAAGCCAGAATTGATCCTCGTTCAGTCGGAAAAAAATCAATGAAGCCTGATTATAAGGGAGTTTGCAGGATAAATTATCTTTCATCCGAAATGTTTTGGAATCTGACGAAAATAGGAGAAATACTTTGTTAAAAAATATATGGGCCCTTAGCTCATTTGGTAGAGCGCTTCCGTGGCACGGAAGAGGTGAGCGGTTCGAGCCCGCTAGGGTCCACCAGTTCGGAAATGTCATAATACAGCCCTAACCCCAAACGGGAGGTGAATATGCGTAACTTGGCGATTTTACTTGCACTTTTAAGCGTTGTCGGCTGTGCCACGACTGGTGGACACCGATAGCCGCAACCCAAGCCGGAGCACCGACTGGTCGAAAACCAGTGCCTCGAGACGCGAGTCGTCGCGTTCGAGGGGTTTCAGGACAATGGCGTCCGATTGGCTCACCCTGAGCCAATTGTAAGCGTCGAAGTCCCGCCGCTTTCCTCCGCCAGCCTCTATCTCAAGCCAGGCAACTACAAGATTTCCATCTCCGCAAAAAGTGATGGGAATTGGGTACCGGCCATGGAGACTGGCAGCATGGTCGGCAACGAGGAAACGGTCCTGCGGATCGGACCGACCGGCTGACCAACCCTCGATCTTTCACGGCGCACAGCAACCCTGCTGAGCGCCGGTTTTTTTTGCAAAGATTTTTTTGCAAAGATTACGCGAATTAAATTGACAGCGCGCCTTCAATATCGTAAAATTAGTACAAATTAGCATGATTTTTTCATCATCTTTTATGAAGAAAATACATCTGATCATAATCGGATTAACGGCTTTGGCAGTATTTTCCTTGGTCTATTCGATCCACTGGAATTATCATCTGCCATATCATATCAATGAATGGCACTACATCGGCCAAGCGGTCAGGCTGGGCAATTTCGGCGAATACTTCCAGGTCCTCAAGGGCGTGCAAGCCAACAGATTCAGCGGACTAGAATTGGGCTTCCATTTATTCCTTTACTTCTTATCTTTCATCTTCAATCTCGTCAGCATTTACCAGTTCCTGCCTGCCGTTTGGGCCGCCCTATCAGCCTTGGCTATATTTTTCGTCGTTTACAAGAAAACGGATGATAACTTCTGGATCGAGCCGGAACAGGCGCCACTGGAATTCGCCGTGCATAATCTAAAGCGGAAATTATAATCACCATTACCAACGATATTGCCGCTAGCGTCAGTCAGCTTGCCTTGATAATTTATTTCTGGATTGAAGGCGGATTGGGCAAAAAATACTGTCGAGAAAATAGCAAAAATTGCCAACATTAACGGCAGGCCTAATAAGGACAAACTTAAAATTTTAGATCATAGTAATCTAATCATTTAAAACTTATGCGATAATGGTTTTATAAAGTATTTTTTTCTCTTTGTTTAAATTATTAATAATCATGAAAAAGCACCGCTATTGCTAGCGATTTCAAATAAAAAGGCGGCATATTTAATATAATTAAACACACATAAGCGTCCAGAATAACTGGAGCTTATTTTTATCACCTTCCTATTTGCTTTTCCAATTTATTATACCATTTTTTTGACACTTTCTCCAAATATAACTGTGGATAAGTAAATGAAATATTTTTGATAAAAAAATTAACAATAATTTTACTGCTGAAGAAAAAAATTTCTTTCAAAATAAAATTATAAAGTAATAAATTAAATTGTGAAATTTAAAAAACTTCTCTCAAAGAGAAGTTTGCAGTCTATAATAATATCACGTGATATATATTATTTATATTTTATGAAAGAACAAACTTTGATTGAATATTATTTTCAGCATCGTCACCATATGAAATAAAAATATCTGGCTTTCCTATTTCTCCTGATGTACCACAGATAATTACTCCATCTTTAGCAAGGGATTTAAAATTTATAAGACATGATACTATTTTGCCGGATATTTTTGCAGCACCTGCAACAGCTTTAGATCAAAAACTTAATGAGATGACTCCCAGACTCGAATAAACTCTCGTCTTATTTTGAATATAATCTCCAAAGTACTCTTTTGAAGTTTTTGACTCAATTCCATACTGACGAAGCAAGTCAATTAATATTTCATAAGAAAGCTCAACGATCCGATTATGACGATCTGAAATTAGGAATGCTGCTGAACTGCCCTCGATTTCGTCTAGCCCTCTCATAATCTCAGACACTTTACATTTCAGATTTGTCGCTTCGACTCTAGTGAATCCAGATTCATGACCTCTTTTCATTGATCTGCACTCCTTTGATTTTGATAGAAGTAATAAATTTGCGAATATAATGAACTGAAATCAAGCTTATCATATTATGGATGCGTTAATAAGTCAATAAAGACTATCGTTTGATTTTGATATTAATTACACTATTTTTTTGCTTGACAAATATATATATTTGCAATATAATAGTAAATCATCCAGAATCAGCTGGGTGTTTGGACTCAAAAAAAGGAGATTCAGCATGAAAATGCTAGTAGCGATGGGTTTGACGCGCGAACAAGTCCAGAAATTCATGAATGATTTTTTTGAATGTGATTCAGCCGCCATGACAGCCATATCGATTATTCCGGAACGAAAGAAAGCGGTCGAGAATAACCACGGTATACCGTTTTGTATTATCCTTTCGGCCGTCAATGGGACTATTGCTGATTTCTTGATTAATCACATTTTTAATGAGGATGCCAATGGATACCACGGCTTAATGGCTCATTGGGGATGGGGAAATATTTTCAAGGTTATGGAAGAAAACGAAGTGTTGGCGTTGGAATTCATTGAGCCAAGCCAAATTGAAGGATTACATGATGAAGATGAAAAACCGCCATTCGGCTGGTGGGGATCAAAGAATACATAGCCAATTCAATAACCTAATTTTTGAACATTATTTCGCCCTGGCATCCGCTCGGGCGATTTTTATATGCAAAAATATTTCAATTCTAATAATTCCTGTAAATTTAGCCATTTCATATGAACACATATTTTGTTCATTTATATATAATTATGAGTAATGTCTAGACATGTCTAGACATTGGAGCACTTTTCAACTAATAATCCACTCTGAGCTGTGAATTAAATACTATTTCAGTTCAAAGTACAGTACAAAGAAATATATTTTTAATTTGGCTAAATTTAGATAAATTATATTTTTGCTAAATTTAGATAAAATTTTTGTTCAGTAACTTTGTTTTTAAAAGTAAGAATTAGACAAATCAACAGGGAATGTCTAGACATGTCTAGACATTTATCCCATATAAGAACAAGTTATCCACAGTTTTTTTGTCAAGTTTTATTTCATTTTATCTAAATTTAGCAAATTTACCTTTTTACTTGTCAATAATTTATAACTTTTACCTCGCAATGTCTAGACATGTCTAGACATTGCGAAATATTTTGTCAAAAAAACAGCCAACTTGTTGCCGACTGTTTTTTATTTATGACCCCGATAGGAATCGAACCTATGTCTAGGGATTAGGAATCCCTCGTTCTATCCACTGAACTACGAGGTCGTACTATCTTGCGCTGACAGCTAAAATATGGTAAAATCAGACTATAAAAACTTTTAATAGCATACCACTAAACCTATGATAATTCAATGGCTTGGGCAATCCTGTTTTAAAGTGCAAACCAAGGGCAATCAGGGAGACGTTGTTATAGTTACAGACCCGTTTACTGATCAAACTGGCTTAAAAATGTCTCGATTCCAAGCTGACATTGTTACTGTTTCCTGCGACAATGACTTGCACAATAATGTCGATGCCATTCGCGGCGAACCATATGTTATTGTCCACCCGGGAGAATATGAGACCAAAGACGTATTTATTTACGGCGTGCCGGCAATTTCTGAAAAAATTAAATCAAAACTGACATTGTTCAAAATATTTTCCGAGGATATTTCCATCGCTCACTTGAGCGATTTAGCTTCAACTTTATCTGATGAGCAGATTGATCGCTTGGGCAATGTTGATATTCTACTGGTTCCGGTGGGCGGCGAAACGACTCTTGATACAAAAAATGCGGTCGAAGTGATTATGCAGATTGATCCGCGAATCGTCATTCCGATGAATTATTCAGCTGACGGCCAGGCTTCAAAATTAAAGACTGTCGATGATTTCTTAAAGAATTGCGGAATGAAATCAGAGAAATTAGACAAGCTTAAAATCGCAAAAAAGGATCTTATGACGGAGGACACCAGAGTCATAGTCTTGACGATTTAATTTTTATATATTTGCTCATTAATCAGCTCCCATGCGTAAAACAACAAAGATTTCTAAGAAAACTGTTCATTCAATTAACAAAAAAGCCTCATCGAATAAGATGCAGGATGATGTGGCCGTGCCTATAATCAAATCTGAGCCTGCCTATATCAATATTAATGAACACTCAGCGGAAATTGCCGCCAAAAGCAGGACGCTTTGGACGATCGTGGCGATTTTCAGCATCATCTTGGCGATCTTTTGGATTATAATGCTGAGAATTAATATCAATAAACAGACGTCCGATATCGGTTTCAACCAGATCGGCCAGCAGATTACCGACAGCTTGGCGCGTTTTGATACGGAAATCAAGGATCGGTCAGCGTCGAAACCGATTACTGCCGAGGATATGGCGGCGATCAAGAATGGCTTGGAAGATTCAATCAAAAGCAATCCCGACAGCAGTCTCTGGCCGACGCATGAATTTCCCAGCCTTAAAATTTCTTTGCAGTATCCGAATGATTGGAATTTCAGCTCAGTAATTGACGGCATTATGATCAGGAATATAGCATCATCAACTAATCCTGATAACAATTATGGCAAGATATTTGTTGGAAAAGAAAATAATACCGGAAAACAAACTTTATCTGCGTGGGCCGAAAAAAATAAACCAATGTTCGAGGGATATAGAGAAGATAAATCTATATTTATAAATAATTCATTTTCCGATACCCTGAAACTCATCAATAATTCTTCTTCAACAAATTCATCTAGTGAAATTGTCTTGATAAATTCCACAACGACGAAAGCAGTTTACATATTTCAATTATCAGCGAAAGGCGATTTGAATTATTATCATCCGTTGATGGAAGAAATAATCAGAACGATAAAAATGATCAAATAATTTATAAAAAATTAAGAATTGTATCGAAGTTGCGACCAGTGAAAATAAAAATTTATGGCCAAAAAACTAGATAATGAACGAATGCAGAAAGCGCTTGATTTCCACGCGCCGATCGATTCCGTAATCGAACAGCAAATAACGAATGAAGTCCAGCAGAGCTACTTGGATTATGCCATGTCAGTCATCGTTTCGCGCGCCTTGCCTGATGTCCGCGACGGCCTTAAACCGGTCCATAGGCGCGTCCTATACGCCATGTGGGATATCGGCCTCAAACCGTCGGCAAAGTTCCGCAAATCGGCTAATGTGGTCGGTGAAGTCATGGCCAAATACCATCCTCATGGCGACAGTGCCATTTATGAGACTATGGTTCGTATGGCCCAGGATTTCTCGTTGCGCCATCCACTCGTCAAAGGCCAAGGTAACTTCGGCTGTTTTACTAAGGACACTAAAGTAAAACTGACTGACGGCCGCGATTTATCTTTCGGCGAATTAATTGAAGAACACCAGCAAGGCAAAAAGAATTTTACCTTCACTGTCGACAGTGGCGTGATTAAAATTGCAGAAATTATAAATCCTAGACTTACGCGAAAAGACGCTAATATTATTAAGGTTATTTTAGACAACGGCGAAGAAATCCGCTGCACGCCGAATCATAAATTTCTACAAAAAAACGG
>JBAYGU010000025.1:0-14324 GCA_041666505.1 Candidatus Buchananbacteria bacterium
AATGAGCGGGTCGTCTTCAAGATAGAGCCGCCGATTTCCATAATTTCCGGCCAAGAGCAGACATATACTATAATCATCAGCAATAATGAAAAGGTCAATCTGTATAATCTCAATATCGCCTTGATTTATCCGGACGCGTTCCAGTTCGTTTCCAGTTCTCCGGAAGCGACCGGCGACAAGAATAATAATTGGGACATCAGCGTGCTTAAAGTCGGAGAAACCAAGGAGATAAAGCTGGCAGCGAAAGTTTCCGCGCCGTTGAATTCGATACAGAACATATCCGGCACCATGACTTTCAAGCCGGAAAACCTTAATGCCGACTTCAATCAGAAGGTGTCAGTCGATTTGGGAGTCAATTCTTCCGTACTGGTCATGACGATCGAGGGAACAGAGAAAGTCTTGGCGAACAAGAATACGGAATACATTGTAACTTTGAAAAATATCGGTTCTGATGTCTTGAAGGACATCGAAGTTACAGCGGAATTCCCCAAGGGCTTCATTGCGGCTTCCTCCACTCCCGACTCAAAAGACGGCTTCAATAACGTTTGGACGATCGATAAGCTCGCGACATCGACCGATGGAACGTCCACGTCCAGCGAGAAGAAAATTAAGATCAGGGGAAATTATTCCGGCGTAGTTGATTCGGGCAATCAGGAATTGAAAGTAAAGGCCATGGCCAAGATCAGCGGCAATTCCGTCCTGATGGCGGAGCAGTCTTATATAACGAATATCGTCAAGGATCAGCTCAATCTGACTTTAGTGATTAATGGATCAGGAGAGGATCAGTCAGTCGGCTTCGGAGATATGTTATTCTATACCTTGGCTTATAAGAATACCGGCCAGGACGAATTGAAGAATATCGAATTGAAGGCCAATCTTATTTCCGATGTCCTTGATTGGGATACGCTTTTGGATAATGATAAAGGCAAGAAAAAAGGCGATACGATCACTTGGACCGGCAAGGAAGTATCCAAGCTTCTGAGTTTGCGGCCGGGCGATGAAGGGGAGATTTCCTGGCAGATCAGAGTTAAGGATCTATCGACTTTGAATCAAGGCGACATAACGAAATATAATATCGAAAATTTCGTGGAAGCCAAGGTAACGAATAAGGACGGCGGTACGGATACCATTACCAGCAAGGTTTTGACTAATTCGATTAATTCCGATTTGAGCCTGCAGGCATCTGCCCGCTATTATGACGAAAATAATGTCGCTCTAGGCGCCGGATCGATCCAGCCCAAGGCCGGCAGCGCTTCATCTTATAATGTTAAGCTGACGCTTTCTAATAATCTGCACAATATCGGCAATATAATTGTCACGGCCATTTTGCCGAGGAATGTGAATTGGGACAATAAGGAATTCCATAACACGGGCGACGTCGCCTATAGCGCCAAGGCTAGAAAAATAACTTGGATGATTTCCAAACTGCCTAAGACCGCCCAGGGCACGGAAGCGAATTTTAACCTCAGCATTACTCCGACGGACAATGACATGGGCCGCGTCTTGATTCTGCTGCCGGAAGTCCAGATGATCGCCAAAGACTTGGATACTGGCGCGGATATTTCCAAAACTGTCAAGGCTATTACCACATCGTTCAATGATCCGATTTTGGGACAGGTCAGCGGGATAGTCGAGTAGAAATTTGTCAAGATGCCATTCAAACTACTGAAAAAATCCAAAAAATCCCAAGCAAGGTTGGGGAAATTAAAGACGGCTCACGGTACCCTCAAGACGCCGTTTTTTATGCCGATCGCGACCAAAGCGGCGGTCAAGAATTTGACGGCAGACGATATCAAACAGCTGGGATCGGACATCTTATTATCCAACACCTATCATTTATATCTGACGCCGGGCATGGAAGTGATGCAGCAAGCCGGGGGATTGCATAAATTCATGGACTGGCGCGGCGCAATCTTGACTGACTCTGGCGGGTTCCAGGTTTTTTCGCTCTCTAAAATCAGGAAGATTCTGCCGGGCGGCGTGGAATTCCGTTCGCACTTGGACGGCTCGAAGCATATTTTAACGCCGAAAAAAGTTTTGGAAATCCAGCGCACTATCGGCTCGGATATCGCGATGATTTTAGATGTTTGTCCGCCTTCGACTGCGACTCATAAGGAAGTGTCGGAAGCCGTGGCCATGACGACTAAGTGGGCGAAGATGGCGATGGGGGAAATAAAGAAATATAGAAATATAGAAATAAAGAAAAATAAACAATTATACTTTGCAATTAATCAGGGCGGAGTTTATCCGGATTTGCGGGAGAAGTCGCTGAAGGACTTGGCAAAGCTGGATTTTGACGGCTATGCGGTCGGGGGATTGGCGGTCGGCGAAAGCCATGAGGAAATGTATAAGGTGTTAGATGCGATTGCACCGCAACTGCCAGCCGATAAGCCTCGCTATCTGATGGGCGTGGGCACGCCGGAAAATATCATCGAAGCGGTCAAGCGGGGAATCGATATGTTCGATTGCGTCATTCCGACAAGGGAGGCTAGGCACGGCCGGCTGTATGTCTGGAAAAATAAAAAGGCATTGGGCCTGTCATCTGATTTCTATGAGACGATCAATATGACTAATGCCAAGTTCAAGACGGATTTTTCGCCGATAAATGATTCGAACTTAAAAATGTTCACCAAAGCCTATCTGCACCATTTATTTAAGACGGGCGAACCGCTGGCGATGCGACTAGCGACTTTGAATAATCTGGATTTTTATCTGACTCTCATGGAACAGATCAGAAAACAAATAAGTAAGGGAAAAATTTAAGCGATATTAATAACAGAAATTTTATGACTGAAGAAAAAAACGAGCCAGTGGAAATATTGCCGGCCAAGGCGGAAATCGCGGCAGCCCAGGAAATTAAGCCGGAAAAAACCGCGCATGCCTGGTATGTGCCGCTATTTGCATATTTGCTGTTTAGCGGAACATGGTATTTGTTTGGAGACAATCTGTCGCCGCAGATGTCTGTTATAGCATCAACAATCGCCAATGCGCAGATCAAGAGTATTTTTTCCGATTATAGCGGCTATTTCGGCCTAGTCTTCGGCTTAGTATCATTGATTATTTGTTACATATTATTTCTGCCGGCGAAATTATTCAAAATCTTAAAATATCGCTGGGTGCAGATGCTGATTGTCATGCTTAGCGTATTGCCGTGGATTGCTTTGGGCTATCAATTGGTCTATAAGGAAAAGAAATATATTGATATAGCCAAGGGGCTTATTGCATATTGCGGCGAACAGTTGATTTATTGCAGCGTAACGGTCATTGTTGCGGCTCTGATATTTTGTTCTTTGCATTTCATCATTCAACTGCTGAAAAATAAGAAACAGGCTAAGACTGCGTCTATTGCGGCGCTTCTTCTCGCCATGCCGTTTCTTCTGACCGGCTGCGTCGGTGATTTTATGACAGTCGTCTGCGATTTTTTGCCCGATAGCGATCATTGCGAACAAGGCGCCGCAGCACAAGAAGGCAAGCAAGAGCAATGCGAGCAGATCAAGGGCGAGAAATTCAAAGACGGCGGCTCTAATCCGCCTCGCGATAAATGCTACCTGATGATTGCGGAAAACAGCGGCGACATGTCGGCTTGCGAGCAGATCAAGGGCGGCTTTATGTCTTATACTCGGGAAGAATGCCTGATGTCAGTCGCCAGGCTATTCGATAATCCTTCGGCCTGCGATAAATTGACAGGCGCATCAGCGTCTAAATGCAAAGCCGATTTTGAAGCTGATTTGACTCCGGAGAAAGTCATCGCTTTGGATGATCAGATAGACATATTGAAGAATGAATTGAAAAACGGCGATGATAAGGATTTATCAAAACAATTGAAGAAACTTGAGGCCAAGCGCTTAGCCATGTACGGCATCTTAAGCGTTGATAAAAAAGCTGAATATGAGAAATTAAAGGATCCGATCAGTCAGGAGATTATCGGCGATTGGGCTGTAGGCGATATCGATAGCGCCTCAAAAAATAAATTATTGGGCTTGAACGAACGGCTGAAGGCGCAAGGTTTGAAGATGACCACCGAACAATATGAAGCCTTTAAGGATTATTATGCGTTCATGAATGATCCCGCTAATGATATCACCAAGATGGATGATTCCCAGCTGGTCAAGGATCGTTGGAATGAGAAGGTGGGCAATATGGTCGATGCGGTAAAAATCTGGAAGACGAATCCGACTAAGGAAGAACAGAATTTGGATGAGCAGTTAAGATTTTATCAAAGGATGCTGGAGCGGCAGGAAGCGATAAATAATAAATTGAGCGAGCTTGGCCAGGATGTCGATCGCAATATCGGCATGATTGGCGACGTTGTAAAATCTAAAGTCCAAGATGAAGTCAAGGATAAGATAATCGAAAGCCTGTTCGGAGAAATCACCAAGGATACTGTCGGCTGGGCGACGAAGCCGATCGAGGAAGCTTTAGACACTGTTCAGAGCGAGGCCAAGTCAATGGAATTCCGCGGGCTGGTAAAAGCTTATGATGACGGCATGGCCGAGGAAATGGGCAAGTCTGGAGGAAATATTGACAAGGCTCACGCCGAAGTCTTAAAAAATTTGCAAGCTGATGCTTATCATTACGCTTCCGGAGACAGCTTTGCAAAATACGGCAACATTCTGGAGAACAAAGATTGCGATGGCACTAATCCTCATTGCATAAATCGGGAAGTATTTTGGAAAGCCATGAAAAAAAGTTATAGTTATCAAAATCCAAGATAATGCCATTTGAATAGGCGTTAATTGACAGCTATTGACAAACTCAGTTATTTTTGATATAATTAAGGTATAAAAATAGTAAATGGTAAATATTTACCCAAATTTAGCTAAAAATCACAGCTGATATTTGACTAAATTTAAGGCAATTCATTACTTTTTTGAATATATCAAACAATAATCATAAATATGTCAATCTTAGATCAAGTAAGAAAAAATAAGTTTAAAGACGGTTTGTCCGCCTTTAATCCGGTCGAAACTTTAGACGCTTTGCTTGCCAATCTGGCAGAAAAAGAAAAAAGCGTCTTAACGAGGCGTTTTGGTTTGGGACAACTCCCAAAACATACGTTGGAAGAAATCGGCCAAAGCTACGGCATTACCCGCGAGCGTGTTCGCCAAATCGAGAATTTGTCGATCAAGAAGCTTATGGATTTGCGTGAGCTTAAGGATGAGATCAAGGAAGCTGAGAGTTTGGTTGTCCAGCTTTTGGAGCAATACGGCGGCGTCATGGAAGAGGCATTCTTTTTGGAGAATGTGCTTAACTATATGACGGCGCATCCGGATGCGGAGAATTCCCTGTTATTCTTAGCCGAACATATTTTTTCTGAAAATATCGATCGCGTTTATCAGGATAAGGAATTCAATAACCTGTGGAGGCTCGGCGCTGCCGATGTCGATTTCCTGAAGTCCGTCATTACGGAAATGGTCAAGATTATCGAGACTAATGAAGAGCCGGTCAAATTGGAAGAATTGATGAGCAGATTCAAAAGCTCTGATTTCTATATCGCTAACAAGGATCGCATCCTGTCTTTGACTACCATGTTGGAAGCGACTGAGGAAGATATCGATAAGATCTTAGAAAGCTATTTGCGCGCCTCCAGGAAGATCAAACAGGATATCTTCGATAATTGGGGCCTGATCAGCTGGGGCATCGTCAAGCCGAAAAAAATCAACGATAAGATCTATCTTACTTTGAAGAAATCCGGCCGCCCGATGCATTTTACGGAAATCGCCAGCTCGATCAATGACAACGGCTTCGATGGCAAAATCGCTTACGCGCCGACAGTCCATAATGAATTGATTCTTGATTCTAAATATGTCTTGGTCGGACGCGGCATTTATGCCTTATCCGAATGGGGCTATAAGCCGGGTAATGTTACTGACGTTATCGAGGAAGTCTTAAGAGCTGAAGGGCCATTGGGCAAGGATCAGCTGATCGATAAGGTTTTGGCCAAGAGGAACGTCAAACGTTCGACTGTCTACTTATCTTTAATGAATCATCCTTTAATCAAGAAGAACGATAAGAATAAATACTTCATTTCTGACGAATCTGTCGCAACCGCCCAGGCTGAACAAGCCGTCGAGCAAGTCGCTGACGAGATTGCAGAATAATATATATCAGGTAGTATAATAAAAGAACTTCGCATTTTGCGGAGTTCTTTTATTTTGTATTTGTATTCGCATTTGCATTGCGACCATTGAGAAATATTGTGCCTCCCGATTAAATCGGGATGGCCGAATTCCATGATTTCGACCGGTCGCGATTCTTGCTCCACTTCTTTTAAAGAAGTGGAAATAAAAATATCTTGATACTTTTCTTAATTTTTATGTTTTGTGGTATAATATACCCATGAATCCAAATCAAGACGTAGTCGGACAATTATTGTCAGGGACGCAGGACTATCTGCAGACAAGCGGCATGGCGTCGCAGTTTTTGGCCTTCGCTAATCAAGATCCCGTGACCATCGGCATGCAGTTAATGCTTCATGGCGGCTGGGTTCTTTTTGTTATTGTTCTGATGTGGGCGCTTTACAAGGATATTTTTTTGGATTACCGTTCCGGCCAATTCATGAGCAAATGGAAACACGTATTATTGGCTATCGATATCCCGAAAAATAACGAGCAGACGCCGAAGGCTGTGGAAAACTTATTCGCCGCTTTGGCTGGCGTTTATACATCAAAAAATTTAGTTGATGAGTATTGGAACGGCAAAGTGACGGAAAGTTTTTCCTTCGAAATCGTCTCGATCGAAGGGCACACCCGATTCTTAATCCGCACGCCCACTCATTTCCGCGATTTCATCGAATCGATAGTCTATTCGCAATATCCTGACGCGGAAATCAATGAGGTTTCCGATTATGTTGATTATGATTCCGATGAGCTGGACGCAAACGGCGTGCCAGTGCCTTTCAGAAAATTGAAGTTCCCGAACAAGCTATATAATCTATGGGGAGCAGAATTCATTCTAGTAAAGACTTATCCCTATCCGATCAAGACGTATATCGAATTCGAGCATCAGCAGACTCAGACTTTTTTGGATCCCATGGCGAATCTGTTGGAAGTCATGAGCAAGCTGAGTCCTGGAGAACAAGTCTGGATACAATTAGTCGTGCAGCCGCAGCCGCCGGGCTGGGGTGAAGAGGCGAAAAAAATCGTTTCGGTCATCCAAGGCAAAGATTACAAGGCGCCGGAAAAATTCGATGCGTCAAAAATAATTTCCGGGCCGGTCGGCGGAGTCGCCGCATTTGGCGGGGGAATATTGGCCGAGGCTTTCGGCAGCAATCCTTTCGGTTCGCCGGAAGATAAGAAAAAAGAAGAGGATCAGTGGAAGATGTTCAAGATTTCTCCCGGTGAAAGGGATGTGCTTATCCGAGTGGAGAGGAAATTATCCAAGCAAGCCCTCAAGGTCAAATTCCGCATGTGCTATATCGGCAAGAAAGAAGTCTTTGCCAAAGGGCGCGGTGTTACCGGCGTTACCGGCTCGATTCAGCAATTCAATACGACTGATGCCAATGCCTTCAAGCCGGGCGCATTTACTAAGACGGCGGCCGATTATTTTTTCGTCGACCAGCGGATCGCCACTAAACAAAACAGGATGCTGCGCTGGTATTGCAATCGCACTGCCTGGTATGGCGAATCCAATGCCTCATCAAAAATCACCTTATTGAATCCTGAAGAGCTTGCTACTCTTTGGCATTTCCCGGTCATGACAGTCAAAGCCAGCCAATTGGAGATGATGGGCAGCAAGCGCGCCGCTCCGCCTACTCGTTTGCCTTATCACGAGCGCGCCGCTCCGGCGCCGAAGAAGGAGGATCGCAAAGAGTCGACGCAAGTCAGAGCTGTTTCGCCGCTTGTTCCCGGCCAAGCTCCGCTTCCGCCTAGTATGCCGATGAGTGTGCCGGCAAAGATTATTGCTGCTCCGATAGAAAGCCAGCCATCAGTCGCACCTGTCGCTCCACATAGTCCGTCGGCAATGCCGGCTGGTGATCCGGCCTTAAAGAAAAGCGCGCCGCCGAGCAATTTACCGTTTGCATAAAGTCTTTTTAATACCTTTTTTTAGAATTAATCTTACCTTTTCTTTTCTAGGAAAAGAAAAGGCTAAGGCCAAAAGAAAAGTCGCGACCTGTTCATAAATCATGGCTAGATTTTACGCTTCTCTCATTAAACCGTCAGCTCGTCCGCATTAACGGACTCGGTTGACGGTTTGCCTTCGGCCATTCGTTATCGCATAAAATCAGCACAAGATTTTGAAACGGTCGCAAACTTCGAAATTAAATATTCAATTCAAATTCAAAATTATTATATGGCTGAAGCCTCAAAAGACAATATAACGATATTCGGCGCGACGAATTACCGCCACGCTTTGCGGCCGTTCGGCATCAAACGCGATGACCGCCGCCGTCACATGTACATCATCGGTAAGACCGGTATGGGCAAGACGACATTGCTCGAAAATCTTATCATCTCTGACATTATCAACGGCGAAGGCTGCTGCTATATCGATCCGCACGGCGATACGGCGGAAAAGATCCTGGATTTCATTCCGTCGCATCGCATTAATGATGTCGTCTATATGAATCCGGCCGATACCAGCTTTCCGATCGCTTTCAATATTATGGAAGCGGTGGAAGAAACCCATAAGCATCTTATCGCATCGGGCATCGTTTCTGTCTTTAAGAAGCAATTCGCCGAAAGCTGGGGCCCGCGTTTGGAGTATATTTTGAGAAATACTATCATGGCTCTGCTGGATTATCCCGGCTCGACGCTTTTGGGCGTCATGCGCATCCTGGTGGAAAAGGATTATCGCGATAAGGTCGTCGAAAAGATCAAGGATCCGGTGGTGCGATCATTCTGGGTCAATGAATTCACTAAGTGGAATGATCGCGTGCTGCAGGAAGTTATTTCGCCAATTCAGAATAAGGTCGGGCAATTCTTGTCTAATTTTTTGATCAGGAATATCGTCGGCCAAGTCAAATCGACTATGGACTTGCGCGAGATTATGGATAATCAGAAAATCCTGATCCTTAACCTGGCGAAAGGCCGTATCGGCGAAGACACGATGCAACTTTTGGGTTCGATGATCGTGACTAAACTATACATGGCCGCCATGAGTCGCGTGGAAATACCGGAAGACGAACGTAAGGATTTCTATCTGTATGTTGATGAATTCCAGAATTTCGCCACGGACAGCTTTTCTAATATTTTATCTGAAGCTCGTAAATACCGTTTGAATCTAGTCGTCGCGCATCAATATATCGAGCAATTGCCTGAAGAGGTGTCAGCGGCCGTATTCGGCAACGTCGGCACTTTGATCTGCTTCCGCACAGGCGCGGCCGATGCGGAAAAATTGGTTTTGGAATTCACGCCATTCTTTACCGAGGAAGATCTGGTCAATTTGCCAGCTTTTGCCATTTATCTTAAGCTTATGATCGATGGGGTATCATCCGATCCTTTTTCCGCTGATACTTTGCCGCCTCTCTTCGGTGAATATCTGACTAATAGCCGCGAAAAAGTCATCAATGTGTCGCGCGAACGTTATGCTAATTCGCGCTCTGACGTAGAAGATAAGATCAATCGCTGGAGCGGCATGGAATTGGCGGATAAGATGGGTATTATGTCGGGCGGACCGGGCAAGGGCGAGCAATATGAAATGGGCGATATCGTGCCGGCTCGGGAATCAGCGGCAGGACCGACTATCAGCTTGTCATCATTAGGCCAGGGAACTTTGACGCCGAAGCCGAGGTTTGACGATCGGCCAAGGCGCGAGGAACGCCCCAGGGATGATCGCCCTCGCGATGAACGGCCTCGTGGCAATGATTCATTCCGATCCGATCGGCCGAGGCAGGATGATAATGCTCGGCGCGAACCGCGCGCCGAAGCGCCAAGACGCGCTCCGATATCAGACGGCCGTCCGGCAATGCCGAGAATACCGGGAGTACCGCAGAATAATCAGGGATTATTCGATGCTAAATGCGCTTCGTGCAATAAGGATTTCAAATTAAAATTCAAGCCCGATCCGGCACGGCCGACCTACTGCGATGATTGCTTCAGAAAAGTCAGGGAAGAGCGGCGCAAGAAAACTGAGGATCGCGATGCAAGAATGCCGATGGCCGGTGAGAATATCGTCAAAGAGGAAGTTTTGGCTGCCAAGCCGATTTCATTGGCTTCGCTTTTACCAAAGAATCCTCCTGCTGACGCCATTTTGGATGAAATCGAAGCAGCAAAAAGCGATATTTAAAAATTGAAAATTATAAATAAAATTATTAATTAATTTGCATTTGTATTGTGGCCATTAATAAAACTTGTGCTGATTTTATGCGAGAACGAATGGCCGGAGGCAAACCGTCAACCGAGTCCGTTAATGCGGACGAGCTGACGGTTTAATGAGAGAAGCATAAAATCTAGCCATGATTTATTTCGGCCACGACTTTTGCTCCACTTTTCTTAGAAAAGTGGAAAAGAAAAATTTATGACAGAAACAATTCAAAATTTATGCAAGGCGTTCATCGGCGAATCTCAAGCCAGGAACCGCTATACCATGTACAGCAAAGTCGCGAAGAAAGAAGGCTTTGAGCAGATCGCGGAAATCTTCCTGATTACCGCCGATAACGAGCGCGAGCATGCCGCCAAGCTGTTCGAGGAAATCCAGAATCTCAAGAAACACTCGAAAGAAGATTTAATGGCTATCAAAGTCGAGGCGGAAGCCCCGACTGCTTACGGCACGACCGCGGAAAATCTGAAGGCGGCGATTGCCGGAGAAAATTATGAGAATACGACAATGTATCCGGAATTCGCTGCCAAGGCGAAGGAAGAAGGCTTTGATAAAATTTCCGCACGATTGTCTTCAATCGCGCAGGCGGAACAGCATCATGAGGAGCGATATATTAAACTATTGAAGCAAGTCGAGGATGGCACGGTCTTTAAGAAAGACGAGGAAGTCTGGTGGATCTGCCGCGAGTGCGGCTATGCTCATTTTGGCAAGGAAGCGCCGGAAAAATGCCCGTCTTGCGACCATGCGCAGGCATTTTATCAGATTAAATGCGAGGAATATTAGAGTTTATAAAGTTGAAAGTTTGTAAAGTTTATAAAGTTAATTCAATTTAGTAAAAAAATATATGGTCAAAAAAATAAACGAAGTATATAAATGCTCTGTCTGCGGCAACATTGTTGAGGTAGTGTTTGTCGGCGGGGGAGTCTTAGTCTGTTGCGGTAAGGAAATGATCCTGCAAGAGGAAAACTCGGTCGATGCATCGCTCGAAAAGCATGTGCCAGTCGTTGAAATTGACGGCAATATTGCCAGTGTCAAGATTGGTTCTGTGCCGCATCCGATGGAGGATGCGCATTATATCGAATGGATCGAAGTTCTGGCTGACGGCATCAGCTATAAGAAATTTCTGAAGCCCGGCGACGCGCCGGAAGCGCAATTCGATCTGCCCGACGGAACTGCTGATATTACAGCCCGCGCCTATTGCAATTTGCACGGCCTCTGGAAAAAATAATAGATTAAAATAGCCGCCTCCCATTCCGGGTGGCGGCTTTGTTGAATGTGCTATGTCAAATCAAAATTGATCAGGCAAAATCCAAGCTTATCAGGCGAAGATATCGCTGTAATTGCTAAGTTGTTATTGACAGCTTGTATTTCTTCTTTAATGAGCGGTAATAGCCGAGTCAGGGAATCATGCTTGATTTTGATTATTCCTCGGCCGAGATGTTCTCCGACTTCACCGTTTGTTTTTAGAAATAAATCATCAAACGCTTCTTGGATCCATTGGCTAAGCTGTTCACGCATGTTCTTCTCCTTCTTGTTCTGTTGCCTGCTTGTATTCGATTATCACTAATCGCATATTATTGCTATCCGGCTCGAGCGTGCTTTCTCGGAGGATCAGATTCGGATCGACTTGTGCGGCAATATCCCTAATTAGAAATAATAAATCCTCTAAGCGATTAGTATTTCTGCAATCAATATGGAACACTCCGCAGCCAAAGTAATGTATTTCATCAATCATATCTTTATCATTCATTTTTATCAGTATTTCTTTAGCAGTTATTAATGCTTCTTCAATCTTTTTATCAGTAGCATCGTCCATAATCCGTTTGCCGCTGGCGATAGCTTGATTGTTGAAGTTTTCCGCTAATTCGCAATCTTCAGGCGGAAGCCAAACAATTTGATCATGATAATCCGGATGGCCGGGGATGATCGCCCTATCGACTGATTGGCGAATTCTACGTCCCTTATCCTTAGTTACTACCGTGATTGGATAAATAATATGACCTTCTTTGTTAATTCTAGCCATGTCTTTCCTCCCTTTGTTGTAGTTTGCATGTCTAATATATTGTCAAAGTTCGTCCCTTTCAATTCCAAACGTTATCATTTTTTATTAATCTTGTCAACTTTGCGCTATAGGCACTATATATTGTATAGTTTAGATTATATATCGAAGTTATGCTAAAAACTTAAAACTGAAAACTGATAACTATTCAAATGGCCTCCTCTCCCGAAGTGCAAGAAATCAAGGATAAGATAGATATCGCCGATTTTGTCGGCGAATATTTGCGTCTTGTTCCGGCTGGTACGGGCATCTTCAAAGCGGCTTGTCCCTTCCATAATGAGAAGACGCCGTCGATGATCGTCTCTCCCGCCAGACAGTCATTCCATTGCTTCGGCTGCGGAGCGGGCGGCGACGTGTTCGAGTTCCTGATGAAGATCGAGAATATCGAATTTCCCGAGGCGCTCAAAGTCTTGGCGCAGAAAGCAGGCGTCACATTGTCGCGCCAGAATCGCGAACAGCTCAGCCACAAGAATCGTTTGTACGATTTATGCGAGCTGACTGCCAGATATTGGCACAAGATATTATTGGATTCGCCCAAAGCGCAGGAAGTGCGCGATTATTTATCGAATAGGGGAATCAATGGCGATTCGATCGAGCAATTCCAGATCGGCTACTCTGTTGACGACTGGAGCAACTTGTTTGATTTTTTGAAAAAGAAGGGTTACAGCGAACAGGAAATTTTTTCTGCGGGGCTTTCTATAAAAAAAGATCGCGGCCCGGGATATTACGATCGCTTCCGCCACCGCTTGATGTTTCCGATCATCGATCATCACGGCCGCACCGTCGGTTTCGGCGGCAGGGCCTTAAAGAAAGATGAACCGGCAAAGTATATAAATTCTCCGCAGACGGAAATTTACAACAAGAGCGAAGTGCTTTACGGCCTGTATTGGGCAAAGGATGCGATCCGCAAAGCGGATGAGTGCATATTGGTCGAAGGCTATATGGATGTCATTCCGTCGCACCAAGCGGGAGTAAAGAACGTCGTGTCGATTTCCGGCACGGCGCTGACCGATCAGCAATTGAAAAACTTAAAACGTTACACCAGTAATCTCTCCCTGTCATTGGATATGGATGATGCCGGCATGCGCGCCGCCCTGAGATCGATCGAGATCGCTTTGCAATCAGAAATAAATGTCAAAGTCATAACTCTGCCGCAGGGCAAGGATCCGGGGGAGTGCGCGACCAAGAATCCGAATGATTGGAAGGAAGCGATAAAAAATGCGGAATCAGTGATGGAATATTTTTTCAGCCGCGCCGTCAAAGGCCGCGATATCAATTCGCCCGAAGATAAGAAAGAAATCGCCAGATTCCTGATCACGAAGATAATCCAGCTGGGCAATCCGGTCGAGCGCGACCATTGGTTGCGCCAGCTTTCCAGCCGGCTGAATGTGTCGGAAGAGGCGGTTCGGGAATTGGCTATTATCGCGGGCAAACTGATCCAGAACGCGCCCAGAGCAGCCGTAGGGGCAAGCGGAGCCACTGCAGAAGGGTCGAATTTGGCCTCCAATCGTTCGCTAGGTGCGACTTCGCCCCAAAAGGTCATAGATGGCCCTAATTTGACCATGTTTAGGCGTGTTTTAGCCATTATTTGGACTTATCCCGAGTATTTGGCAGTACTGCCAGAAACCCTCTCGCCTGAGATGATTCCAGATGAAGTGCTGGGGGGTATTTACAAAGAATTAATTTTGTTTTATACTAAAAATAACGAACTGTTCACACTTGGCGCCGGGGAGCATATGGAATCACAAATATTTGACCAGTTTTTAACTCAGGTCAAAGCCCAAAATGCTAATCCACCAGCCCAGTCTCATGCCGCCGCACTTGATAATGCAAGTGCAGCTGCATCAATTTTGGAACAGTCATATCTTTTGGCCCAAAAGGATTTTTTTGAGTTGTCGGCGAAAGATGCCAAAATTGAATTAGACAATATGCTTAAACTGCTGAAAAGCGGTTATCTTAAGTCAAAGATTTCGCGCTTGAAGTTCGATCTCGAACAAGCGGAAAA
>JBAYGU010000026.1:0-13507 GCA_041666505.1 Candidatus Buchananbacteria bacterium
ACATTGAACAAGCTCATGAAAACTAAGTTCGGCCGTGGCGAATTGAGCCGCGAAGCAATTATTGCCCTGCCGGAAACAGAAACATTTCTTAAAAGTTTGGAGATAGAGGCTGAAAATATGGAAGAATTACCGGAAAAAATCAAGGTTATTCTACCCCAAAGCCTACCCCTGGATCTTGACGAACTATATTGGGATTGGCAAATTGCCAAAAAATATTCAGATAAATTTGAAGTAGTGATAGGCGCATCTCCAAAGAAAATTGTTGATGATTATCTGAAGATTTTCAATGAGACTGGAATAATCCCGGTAGTTCTGGAAGTCGAGGCTTCCGCCATCGCTCGCCTGCTGATTGAGCTTAATAAAGAAGAAGAGCCTCAGATAATCATTGACATCGGCCATAGCCGGACCGGGCTATTCTTATATGACGGTACGATAAAATTCACGGTTTCCCTGCCCATATCAGGGCGCCAAATCAATGAAACGATCGCGCAATCGCTCGACTTCAGCGCCAAACAGGCGGAAGAGGCGAAGATCGCCTGCGGCCTGGACGAAAAAAAATGCCAGGGCGCAATCCTAGAGCTTTTAGCTCCTACTATCGAGGACTTGGCCAAGCAAATACTTAATGCGGTGAATTTTTATTACGAGAATTTCCCCTCGCCGCAAGAGATCAAGAAGATTGTCTTATGCGGCGGTGGCGCCAATACTTTAAATATTTGCCAAGTTTTAGAGCAGGCGACAGACATCAAAACAGTCAAAAGCAATGGCTTTAAAATACTGGAGAATACTGACCCGGCTTTCTTTACGCCGGAAAAATCCCAGGCTTTCGTCACTACCATCGGCTTGGGGCTTAGGGGCATTTATCCGGAAATATTCTATGATCACTCTTAATTTGATACCCAAGGAACAGAAATTACTTCTGAAAAATAGCCGGCTATATGCCGCCTGCAAAGAGGCGATAACTTTGCTATTCCTGTTTGCAACGATTATTTCCATCATGCTTTGGATTTCCCGCTATTATTTGGAGCAGGATTTATCGGATTTGATCATCGCCAACGCCACGAATATAAAATCCAATGAAGCGACCAATCAGCGGATCATTGCTATCAATCAAAAAATAAACCTAGTCGAAAGCATCGAGAATAATTTCGTTTCCAATCGGAAAATCATCGAAACGGTTTCGCTGATCGTGCCGGAAAATATCTCTCTGGATTCCATCAATTATTACCACCAACAATCGACTATAGAACTGAAAGGCACGGCGAAAAGCCGCAATGACCTGCTGCAATTCAAGAATTCCCTAAGTTCGGCGGATTGGGTAAAAAACGCCGATTTGCCGATGACTGACTTGATCAGCAAAGAAAACAATAAATTCACCATAAAACTGGAAATTATCTCAGAGAAGCTGAATAATATATGAAGTGGAAAAAGGCTTACAATTATTATATAGGATCTTCTATTGCCATGCTTATAATGCTTTTAATTATGAGCGCGCTGGTAATTTATCCCGCACTGCATAAAATCCTAACGATCAAGAATGAAATATCAATGGAAAAGGCCAATTTAGAGAAAAAACTGGAAATGGGCCTAAATGCCAAAAAAATCAAGGAAGATCTGGCATTAGTCGAGAATAAGTTATCTATCCTGGATTCCATCTTCATTCCTAAGGGTGAGGAATTAACTCTGCTCAGCAGTATTGAGGCGCTAGCTTCGAAAAATAGCGTCAGTGTCACATTGAAACCGGACTTTAAGGGAGTGAGTATGGCGGGAAATGTCATAAGGACTCCGCTTACCATCTCAGCAAATGGCAATTTTAAGAATTTAATGTCATTTTTAAATGATCTAGACGGAACCGCCTTTTATTTTATCAGCGACCAAATAAATCTTGTCAAAGCTGATAAAGACAACATCAATCTGACTGTCAACGGACAAGTCTATATCAGACAATTAGACAAAAAATAAAAGTAAGTATGGCAAAAGAAGAATTAAAATTATCGATAAATGATTCATTGACTGCCGCTCCGGCTACGCCTCTTACGCCGGCCGACTCTGCCATGGCAATTGCGCCAAAATCCAAAGGAGTCAATTGGAAAAAAATATTGGGCGGAAAAAATCCTAAGTCAGGTGAGCTAGATATCTTTAAGGCGATCAAATTTATTTATCCTTTCACTATATTGATAATCATCTTAATACTATTCTGGGTGATGTCTTTCTTATACACTAATGTCTATCTGACTATGTCGCAGGCGGCGATTGTCAGCAATCTTAAATCGAAGATAATCGAAGAAAGTGTGAACTTCTCTAAATTCAATGAGATCGAAAAGAAAATCACCGTCAAGAATAGCCTGAGCAATTGGCCATATCTTAATTATCTGGCCAGTCCTTTTGCTTACGGCGCCAAAATTCCCTATCCCTCTAACTCTTCCATTCCGGCGGTCAAACAAGCCGCAACATCGACAGCTACATCAACTCCGAATAAAACTTCTTCAATAAATTCCACAACTACAAAATCGACCAGTACCAAATACTAGTCGATTTATTTCTGGATATTACTTTATTTTCAGCGGCGACATTTTTCTTAATTTTTCCACTATCGGCGGCAATGCCTTAATCAGGGCATTAATGTCGCTTTTTTTATTCTGTTTGCCCAAGGTAATCCTGAGCGAGCCATGCGCCAACTCAGCCGGCAAGCCGATGGCCAGAAGCACATGCGACGGATCCAGCGAACCGCTGGAGCAAGCCGAACCGGTCGAAGCCATAATGCCTTTTTGCGATAACATCAATATAACGCTTTCGCCCTCCACGCCTTCCAGCGTGAAATTAACGTTATTGGGCAAGCGATTTTTCATATCGCCATTGATCCTTGTTTTGGGGATTTTTTTTATAATCTGCTTGGCGCAATAATCACGCAATACTTTTAAATCTTTGGCTGACTTCATTCTGGTTTTTTTATCGGCGATCAATTCCACCGCCTTGCCCAAACCCACGATGCCGGGGACATTATATGTGCCGGAACGAATTTTCTTCTCCTGTCCGCCACCGAAGGCCAGCGGATAAATCGGCGTTCCTTTTTTTATAAATAAAACACCAACACCTTTCGGACCGTAAATCTTATGGCCGGACAGCGAAAGCAGATCAACTTTAAGATTCTTTACATCGCACTCGACATATGCCAGGGCTTGGGTCGCATCAGTATGGAAATATATCTTCTGCTTTCTCCCCTGATTGAATTCCTCAATTACCCGGCCTAATTCCATAATCGGCTGGATCGTGCCGATTTCATTGTTCGCTATCATGACGGAAACCAATGCCGTATTTGGCTTTATGAGTTTTTTTAACGCTTCTGGATCAACGATGCCGGAATTATCCACAGGCAGATAGCTTAATTCCGCCTTGCCCTCCTTGACTAGCGCCCTAGCCGGCTCGAGAACCGCTTCATGCTCGATGGCCGATACGATTATATGCGGTTTGATATCAGGATTTTTAGCGACTATGGCTCTAACAAGGCCTAAGACAGCGATATTGTCGCTTTCTGTCGCGCCTGAGGTGAAATATATTTCCTCTCCTGGGCAATTCAAAAATTTCGCCACATGACCTCTGGCATCCATTACCGCTTTCATTGCATCATTGCCTACCTGATGAATGGATGATGCATTGCCAAAAATTTCCGTGAGATATGGCATCATCTCCTTCAGGACGCGGCTATCGAGAGGTGTCGTGGCTGAATTGTCCAAATATATTTGTTTCATAAAATAAATTTGATACTAATATACGAATGGTACGAATGATACTAATGAATACGAATTCTTTTTGAAATTATTCGTACCTATTCGTATAATTAGTAAATTTGTATATTCGTATCTTTAATAATTAGACTGCGACCACATCCTTGACTTCCGGAATATTTTCTTTGACCATCTGGCCGATTCCCTGCTGCAGGGTAATCTGCGACATCGGGCAGCCGGAACAAGCGCCCTGAAGCTTAACCTTCAACACGCCGGACTCCTCATCAAACGAAACAAATTCCACATCGCCGCCGTCCATTTGCAGATGCGGACGAATTTTTGCCAATTGCTCTTCGATTTTTTGTTGCATATTGTATATTTATTATTTCTTAAATTTAATTTGATAGTAACTTGCGATAAGCGCCAGATAACCAGCATAACCGATGACCTCGATGAGCGATGGATTGCCATTATAGCCCAGCAGGCCGCCTAAGATGCTGCCGATCCAGCCCTTATCATGCAATGGCGGATATGAGCCGTCAGGATTAACGCCCGGATTGATGTCCCAGACATGCTCAATTATTGAGGGAATTATGCCCGCTTCCTGGAATTCATGAAAACTGTGAGCGATCAATCCCGCAGCGAACAGAATTAATAGAATACTCGTAATATTGAAAAATTTCTTAAGATTTACCTTCATCAATCCGTTATATAAAACATAGCCCAAAATCAAGGCCAGCAATATGCCGATTATAGCTCCCGATAAATTATTATCCCGAGAGACAAAGCTCGCCGAACTCAAAAATATCACAGTCTCGATTCCCTCCCTTAAAATTGATACGAATACGAGCGAGAATAAGCCGAATTTTCGCGGCTTCTCGATTTCTTCGGCTATGTTCGCCTCAATTTCTTGGCTTATTTTCTTCTGTCCCATCATCCAGAATATCATCGTGGTCAGAAGTATTGCGCCGATCAAGGTAGTCACGCCTTCGAAGATCATTTCTGCCCTGCCGACAAAGCCGCCGGCTAAAGCATTGAATAAGATTGCGCCGATAATACTGCAGACTACGGCTGATAAAACCGCCAGCCAAACCAGCCGCTTGTATTTTTGCTGGCCGGTCTTGTTCAAATAACCGAGCACTATGCCGACAATGAGTGAAGCTTCTAATATTTCTCGGAATGCGATAATTAAGCTGGCGATCATACGTTTATAATTTAGAGATATTAAAATTATTTACCGCGATAATCCTTGACGGCTGCCTGCAAAGCGTCATGTGCCAGGATCGAACAATGAAGCTTCGCCTCCGGCAAACCGCCGAGCTCATTGGCGATGTCTAATTTTTCAATTCTGAGGGCATCTTCGATAGTCTTGCCCTTGGCCATTTCTGTCAACATCGAAGATGTCGCTATAGCCGCGCCGCAACCCAAAGTCTCGAATTTGATATCCTTAATGACTTCATCATTCTTCTTATCCTTCTCAATTTTGATATAAACCTTCATGACATCGCCGCACTTCGGATTGCCGACTTCGCCGATGCCGTCAGCATCCTTGATCACGCCTTGATTGCGCGGATGGCTGAAATGATCCAATACTTTTTCGCTATACATATATTAATTAGATTAAATTTTTTAATGTGTATTTTTTCAGAGTCTGTTCGATATCATCCTGGATTTCCACCCAAATTTTCCTGGTCAGGCAGTTACCGCTGCAAGATTGCTTGCCGCCGGCCATACAGCTGTTGACTGCCGTTTTGCCCTCCAACGATTGGATAATCTCTAATAAGCTTACATCACCTGCCGAGCGCGCCAAAAAGTAGCCGCCCTCAGCGCCTTTGGTACTTTTGATTATCTTAGCCTTTTTAAGCTTGGAAAAAAGCTGCTCGAGATAAGACAGTGATAAATCGGTCTGTTTGGCTATTTCTGCCAAAGAAATAGCATCATTTTTGCCATTTTTAGCCAAAATTCCTAATGCTTTCAGGCCGTATTCAGTTTTAGTGGTGAATAGCATAACTCCTACTTAATTACTAGGTAATATAATCATACCAATAATAAAACCGGCTGTCAAGGCCGGTTTTTTCTTGCCTAATATTAGTTATCCACAACTATCATTACCTTCTCGCCTTTCAGCATTTGCGCATCAGACATATTGCCCGCATAAGCTGGATTCCAGTCATGGATGGCGTTCAAAAGTACGTTGTAAGAATAAGCATAACTGTTGCCATTGCGCGTGCCGGGATCATTGGTAATGAATTGCGTGGCATTATACCCCTTGATCACTAGCATATGATAAATCGGGCCCGTCCCGGTAAAATTAGGATTGCCTAATGCGCGGCCGGCGGCCGGAATAATAATCGGCCTGCCTTGCGATAATTCGTATTTGATCTGATCAACCGTAACATTTGTCGACAAGTGCGCCGTGACGCCGAAATAATTCTTTAGGACATCGACTGTTTCTTGCGCCGTTAAATCGACTTTATAGCCGCGATCACTTTCCCATTTCAGTAATTTCTGCAGTTCATCTTCCATAATCTGTTCGCTCAGGGGCTGTTTTTTCAGAAATTTATCAACCATGATTGCCGACGCTTCCTCGCATGTTTCTTCGTGCACTTTATCCCAATTGCCGAACGGCGCCTGTTGGGCAAAGGCAATATTCAATAAAAACTTATCGGGTATTTGAGCAATCTGCTTTACTGGAACGACAACTGCCGGCGGAACAGGAGAAGCCGCAGTCGGCGTTGATGTTTTTTTAACCGTTGTTGCAGCAGGCGTTACAGAAGCGGACGGGCTTTTTACCGCATCAGGAATCACCTCGACATTAACGACAGCAGTCTGATTGCCACAACCGCTTAAAATCAATACCGCTGATATTACTAATAAATAATGAATTAATTTTTTCATATTAAAAAATTTACTGATAAGTATGGCTTTCCTGCTTAGAAATCTCAGCGCTAACGCTGCTGCCGGATACCGTTACCGTGCCTTCATAGTAAGTAACGTTCTGGCACTGGCCGTCGATAAAAGTGAAGTTGTATTTGCTGCTGGCGATTTCCTTCAGCGTAATGCCTTGCAATTCCATTCTTTTATTATAAATTTCCAAATCTGTTTCAAGCCTGTATTTCTGTTTCAAGAAATTTGATAGGGGCGGATTATCCGCCACTAAATTATCAATCGCTATCTGGGGCGGCGCCGATGGCGCGCCAAAACATGTACCCGGCTTGTAAGTATCGATCAAATACATCTTGGCTAGCAATTCCGAAGTAATCTGAAAATTCCTTTCCGCCGTATCAGCTGCCGAAACAATCGTGCCATCACTGGCATCTGCCGGCGCCGCCGTATCGGGCCTGAAATGTTGCGCAACCTGGCCGATGGCGACAGGAGCTGATGATGCCGCAGTTTTAACCGCAGAGCCTGAACCCTGATCATGCCCCGCAGAAATGTCTTTAATATCTGCTTGCGGCTTATTGCCTCGAAGCAATCCGAAAGCAATCGTGCCGACGCAGGCCAGAATTATTAATATATAAACTGCATTTTTCATATACCAAGAAAATCTAAATAATTATGCATTAATTATACCACAAAACTATTTCAAATAATCATTCAGATATTTGCCCGTCAGGCTTTCCTTGCTCCGGACGATATCTTCCGGTGATCCTTTGGCCACGACTTTACCGCCAGCGTCCCCTCCCTCAGGGCCGAGATCGATCACATAATCAGCTTCCTTAATAATATGCATGTTATGCTCGATCAGAATGACGCTGTTGCCGCGGTCGATTAATTTATTGAGAGTCGTCAGTAGCATCTCTATATCATGGTAATGCAGGCCGACCGATGGCTCGTCCAAAAGATACAAAGTTTTCTGGCCCAGAGTATGAGTCAATTCGCGCGCCAGTTTGATCCTTTGCGCCTCGCCGCCGGAAAGAGTCGTGGCTGATTGGCCGAGTTGCAGATAACCCAAGCCGACTTCAGCCAAGACTTTCAATTTATCAGTGATCAAATATTGCCCGTCGAAAAAAGGAATCGCCTCGTCAATCGTTAAAGCCAAAACCTCGGAAATATTCTTATTCTTGTATTTCACCTGCAAGGTTTCGCGATTGAATCTCTTGCCTCTGCAGACTTCGCATTCCACCAGCACGGCCGGCAAGAAATGCATCTCGATCAGATTGAAGCCGGCGCCGTCGCAAGACTCGCAGCGGCCGCCGGCGCGATTGAAGGAAAACCTGCCGATGCCATAGCCGCGCTCGCGGCTGGCCGGCAACGAGGCGTAAAAATCGCGGATGGGCGTGAAAATCCCCGTATAAGTGGCGGGGTTGCTTCGCGGCGTCCGGCCGATCGGCGATTGATTGACTATCACCACTTTATTGATATATTCCGTGCCGATAATTTTAGCCACGCCCTGCAGATCTTTCCTGAAGCCATGCTTGACTTTGATCAGATTCTCGTATAACGCGTCATAAAGCAGAGTCGATTTGCCCGACCCGGACACGCCGGTTACGGCCACGAATTTTCGCAAGGGAAAATCAACATTGATGTTTTTTAAATTATTGATATTGGCGCCGATGATCTTGATGCTTTCGGCTTCCTTGGTCCGTCGCGTCCGATCCAGATCGATTTTCTTTTCGCCTCGCAAGTATTGCAAAGTTAAAGAATTCGGGAAATCTTCACCCTTTAGTAATTTTTTGGTTTCGCCGATAGCAGTCACTTCTCCGCCATGGCGTCCGGCCAGAGGGCCGAGATCGACCAAATAATCCGAGGCCATGATCGTGCGCTCGTCATGCTCGACGATTATGACTGAATTATTCTGGTCGCGCAAAGACTTCAAACTCTCGATCAAGCGCTCCGTATCCCTTTCATGAAGCCCGATCGTCGGCTCGTCCAAAACATACAAGGTATGCGACAGATGCGAGCCGATCTGCGAAGATAATCTGATCCGCTGGGCTTCCCCGCCGGATAATGTTTCGGCCTCACGATCAATCGTCAGATAATTCAAGCCGACTTTGAGCAGAAAATCCAATCTGGCGCTGATTTCAAACACCACTGTTTCCGCAATCTGCTTTTGGCGCTCGGTCATCTTGTTGTAATAATCGGAAAAAAACTGATGCGCCTTGTCGAGCGACAATGCGCAAACTTCGGCGATATTTTTGTTATCGATCCGGACCGACAAGGCATTGGGATTCAAACGCTTGCCGTCGCAGACTTCGCAGTGCTCGACAATATGCTCGTATTTATTCGTCGATTCGTCTTCTTCTTCATCTTTGCCTTCTATTTCTGATTTAAGAAGCCATTTTTCCTTGCGCCCTAAGCCGTGGCATTCCGGACAAGCGCCATGCGGCGAGTTGAAGGAAAACAAGCGCGGCTCGACTTCGGGAAAAGAATAACCTTCATTGGGGCATGTCCAATTGGCAGACAATAATATCTCGTCGCTATTATTTTTCGTGTCATTCTCTTTGAAAACGATGGCTGCCAGTCCCCTGCTATAGCTTAAAGCGTTTTCAATCGATTCGAATAATCGCGTCTCGTCAGACACTCGGACGTTGTCGATTACAATATCGATTGAGTGCTTCTTGTGGCGCGCCAGATTTATTTTTTCGCGCAAGGAATAATATTTGCCGTCGATCCTGGCTTCGCTGTAGCCCAAGGCCAGATAATCATAAAGCAACTGGTAATACTCCCCTTTGCGGTCGATGACCACGGGCGTCAGGATTTTGATATTATCGACTTTCTGCTCCTGTGATTTGGAAATGATCAGATCAATCATTTCTTCCACCGACATCTTGGCGATTTTCCGTCCGCAGACTGGGCAAAAGACTTCGCCCAAACGGGCGTATAAGACACGCAGATAATCGTAAATTTCGGTCAAGGTGCCGACGGTTGACCGCGGATTATGCGATAAGGCCTTCTGATCGATGGAGATCGCTGGCGCCAGGCCGATGATTTCATCCACATCAGCCGGCTTCATTTGGCCCAAGAATTGCCGGGCATAGGGACTCAAAGACTCAATATAGCGCCTCTGGCCTTCGGCGAAAATCGTGTCAAAAGCCAGCGACGATTTGCCGCTGCCTGAGACGCCGGTAAACACCACCAGCTTGTTGTGGGGTATTTCCAGGTCGATATTCTTTAAATTGTGCACCCGCGCTCCGCGGATGATGATTTTATCTTCCAACATATTTTAATTCAGCGGACTTTTAATATTTCTTAAAGCGGGATTAGTGACGTGGGTATAAATCTGCGTGGTTCTGATATTCTGATGGCCCAAAAGCTCCTGCACATAGCGGACATCCGTGCCGTTTTCCAATAAATGAGTGGCAAAACTGTGCCGCAAACTATGGAAGGTTGCCGATTTTTTTATTCCGGCCGCCTGAAGCGCCTGCTCAAAAACCTTCTGCGCTGTGCGCTCCGTCAATCGTCCTCCGCGCGCGCTTTCAAAAGCATATTCATCGGCCGGCCTGTCAGAAATCAAAAAATACAATTCAGGTTTGAGTTTTTCCGGAATGACGGTCAAACGATCCTTCCCGCCCTTGCCTTGACGGACGCAAATCACCAATTCATCAAGCAGCACATCTTGGACTTTCAAGCTGATGGCCTCGCTGACCCTAAGGCCGGCGCCATAGGATAGGGCGATCAGCAATTGGTGCTTTTTATTCTTGACACTGCCGATAATATTGCCAATTTCCTCGCGGCTTAAGACAACGGGCAATCTCTTTGTCCTTTTAGCGAATTTCAGGTCGATTGTTTGATAATTTTTTACTACCTCGCGATAAAAGAACTTAATGGCATTCAAATATAAATTTATGGTTTGAGGAGCATAATCTTTTTCCTGTTTATTCAACAAAAATTCCTTGAGTTTATCAACATTGAACCGACACTCATCATCGCCTAAAAATTGCAGGTATTCCGTCAGACAGCCGATATAGGCGCTAATTGTTTTTGGGCTGTAATTCCGCAATTTCAGTTCGGTTTTAGTTTGATCTATAAATTTTTGCATAAAATAAGCAAAAATAGTATAATTATATTCATTAGGAATGATTATACCCTTTATTCGCATAATAAGCAAATTAATGCTTATTTAGAAACATTTATTCGCATAGAAACTAGTTAAGTGAAATAAAATTTATTTTTTAAAGTGGTAACACAAAATTATGATTGACCTAAACGAGCTTTGTAAATTTCTAGTCAAAGCAAAAAAATCGACTTATGCGGCTGGTGACACTGCCAAAAAAATTGTCGAAACTGACAAATCTACAACATTGATATTTGAAGATGGCGATTGGAAGTATCACGATAATTATTTCGGCGGTGAACCATATGGCGGAAGAGAGGTTGTATTTTTTCAAAGCCTGCCAGTTTATATGATGATTTATTATGGTTGGGTAATTGAAGGTGTTACTGATGTGCAAGCTGTTTACAAAACCTTACAGGGTGCACTTTCCCTGATTCCCGAGGATAAACCATTCCGTGGACCGAAAAAATACAACCTAGACGGTGCCGAATATATCAATGTTTTTGAAGGAGAAATCGACAATTTTTTTGGCGAAGAAATTATCAAGTCCGTGGATGGAAACGAAATTTACAAAGCGAAGTATATCGGTGGTTTAGTTGATCTAAGAAAATAAATTTTACATCACTTAACACGGCATATCCGGTTCCGCTTCGCTTCACCCAAATTGCTATCGCAACTTCAGATGATGCCGATACGTTAGGCGAAATTGCACTGATTTTATTTTAATAAATCCAATAAATAATCAAATTCTATGAAAAAGACAATATTAATTTCTCTGATAGGCTTAGTTTTGATTTTAGCTGGCTGCACCCAACAGATGACAAATACTGATGATTTTGTAGGAGTAATTACAGAAGTTCCTCCAGAGCCTTTTAAGAGTGGATATTGTTTTACAAGCGATAGCGGAAAATACAATTGCTCAGTCCTGGGTGATGCTAATACTAGTATGCCTGCAAAAAATCTTGAGTTTTATGTTGGAAAAAAGGTTAAAATTCATGGTCAAGACCATATTGGCGCAGTCAATATGTCGGCTCCAGTAGATATTGATTTAGAAAGTATTGATGTAATTAAATAGAAAGGCCACTATTTTCATAGGATTTGATTATTTATTCATTTTAATTGATAAAATAAAATCAGTACAACATCGCCTAACACGGTTTATACAAAATCCCGCAAAGCGAGACATCGTATAAACCGAAACATTAGGCGAAATTGCTAAAATTTTTATTTTTTATTTTTTTGATTCTTTATGATAAAAGTTAGAAAACATTTGAAAGAAGATATTCCTTTTCGTGTTATGTGGTTAAGCAATTCTAAAGTGAATAGGTTTATTGGCGATACACTAGGACAAAAAACAAATTTGCAAAAAGAAAAAAAGTGGTTTGCTAATTATCAAAAAGCGAAGGATAAAATATTTTTTACCATTTGTGATGATTCAAGTCCGATAGGCTTTATAGGACTATCAAATATTAGCAAACAAAATAAAAATGCAGATTTACATATTGTAATCGGAGAAAACGAATATCGCGGCAAAGGAAACGGGAAAATAGCCATGAATTGGATAATTAACTACGGATTTAGAAAATTAAAACTTCATAAAATCAACCTCGGTGTTGTCAAAAATAACAAACCAGCAGTTAAGCTATATCAGTCACTAGGATTCGTTATTGAGGGTGAAATGAAAGATGAAGTTTGCTATAAGGGAAAATATTATAACTTTTTATCTATGGCAATTTTTAATAATGATAATCAAAAAAATAAAAAATAAAAAATTTATCAACATCGCCTAACACTGGATATCCAAAATATTTTTTCCAAAAATACATCGGATCATCCAGGAAACGTTGTACGAAATTGGGCTTTGGCTTCAACAAAATAAAGTTTGGATGTTTATGAATCAATTATACAAATTCAATGAAATAATCAACTCTTCATTAGTCAAGGAAACTATAAAACTTTTATTCAAAAAACAAAATACTGAAATTTTAGAACGACCCGCCTCTTTCATAATAAAATTAAAGAATGAGCCAGAAGATAAAATTTTTAGAATTATTTTGTTACCACCGAGAGGCTTTACATCAAACGAAATTGACAGACTATCTCCTCACCCCGAAGCAAAAATAGCAAAAATAGAAATTAAAGGAGGAATAAAGTTAGATAAAAAAGGTTTTAGTTTATTAAAGAATGTCATTAAATACCAATATTACACGACCCGCAACATCAAAATTACCGGAGATGAGCCATACCCAAAAATCAATGGTAAATATTATCAAGAAAAAATAATATCATCAAAAGGAAAATTTTTTGTTACCAAGGAAAACGGAGTTGGATTTTATCATAATCTGGTGAATCTCTCTGACGAATGGGTGCTGTCAATTTTAGAGAAAGAATTGAGGTTGCAAAAAGTGCCTAACTTGAATAAAGCCCTCAAACCACTTGCCAAAAATGAACAAAAAAATTTCCAATCATTCTACAAAAAAGTACTATTGTATGGCGATAAAATATTTCAAAATGATAGTCAACTAGTTAATAATGTCTGTAATTTTGATGTTGCTAAAATTATTCCTCCTTTAATTGAGCTACTGAATGTCTTAGAGAGCGGAAAACATGAAGCGTGTACTATTTTCGCCATAATTCTAAAAATTGGTAAAAATGATAACAGAGTCATTAAAGTGTCCCCTTTGTCTAGACAGTAATATTGGGTGTATTAGGTGGGTTAATTAGTTGGTTATTTTTAATTCATTTGGCAAAATATATTTGGGCGGGGGTCTTGTATCCCAGGGATTGA
>JBAYGU010000027.1:0-13170 GCA_041666505.1 Candidatus Buchananbacteria bacterium
ACGAATGGCCGGAGGCAAACCGTCAACCGAGTCCGTTAATGCGGACGAGCTGACGGTTTAATGAGTGAAGCTTAAAATCTAGCCATGATTTATTTCGGCGCGATTCTTTTGCAATACTTTTCTATAAAGAAAAGTATTAAATAAAAATAATTAGAAATAAAAAAATCTCGATTATTTCGAGATTTTTTTATTTCCTGCCAATTGTCCGCAGGCGCCGGCGATAGATCCGCCGAGCGATTCGCGGATCGTCACTTCAAAGCCGCGACGGCCCAAGCAATTCTTGAAAAATTTAATCTTGTTTATTGGTGACGGTTTATACTTACCAGTCTTGCCGGTCGGGCCCGCCCGCAACGATGAGCGTAACGATTCGGGCGGGTTATACGGAATCAAGTTAACCATTAATAAGTGCTTAGGAATTTCCTCCAGAAGGTCCGCCAGATCATCAGCCAAAGGGGCACTGTCATTGACACCATCAATCATCAGATACTCAATCATGATCTTGCGGTTCTTCTCGTGCAGATAATCCTGGAGCGCATCGAAGACGCTATGCAGATCGTATTTCTTGGCGATCGGCATCAGCTCCTGGCGCAAGCGATCCTTTGGCGCATGTAATGATATGGCCAGATTAACTTGAATGGGGAACTTGATCAGAGCGCGAATACCGCTCGTTATGCCGCAAGTCGAAATGGAGATGGCGCGCGCCGCGACATTGAAGCCGTCCTTGTCATTGAACATCTTGATCGCCTCGGCGACATTATCCCAATTCAAAAACGGTTCGCCCATGCCCATGAAGACGACATTATCAACGCGCTCCTCATTTTTCTTCAGGATCCGCGCGAACAATAATACCTGTGATACTATTTCTTCGGCAGTCAAATTGCGCTTATAGCCATTCTGGCCGGTGGCGCAAAAGGTACAACCCAAAGCGCAGCCGACCTGGGAAGAAACACAGATAGTATTCCTGCCATCGGCATTCTTGATCAGGACGGATTCAATGACATTGCCGTCGGCTAAAGTAATAGCTGCCTTCTGCGTCGCGCCATCAGTAATAATCTCCGCCTCAATATCGAGAGAAATTTCTTCGGCCAAGCGGGCGCGCAAATCCTTGGGCAGAGTCGTAACCTCTTCCCAATTCGATATAAGCTTCTGATAAATCGCTTCATGAATCTGCTTATGGCGGTAATTCGGCTGGTCAGCCAGAATATTTTTTATAGCCATTAATTCCATACTTTTTGAGACAAAAGCCCCGCCTCTTTTAAGAGCCGGGGTCTTCGAGAATTATTTCATCAATTCATTAAGCTTTTTTACCAATCTGGATTTCTTGCGAGCCGCGGCATTCTTCTTGATGATTTTCTTGGCGGCTGCCTTGTCCAGCATCTTAATGGCTTTCTTGACTGATTCGGCAGCGGATTTCTCCTTTGACTCGATCAGTTTTTTGGAATCTTTGACGACTTCCTTGATGGCTTTCTTGACCTTGAAATTTCTCAAAGCCCTTTTTGCGTTTTTGCGCAGGTCTTTGATGGCTGATTTCTTATTAGGCATACGAATAGTTCAATAGTTATAAAGTTTGTAAAGTTATAAAGTTTGTAAAGTTATAAATCCAATACTGTTTGCAACTTTATAACTTTTAACTTTCAACTGTTTAATAGTATCATTAATACTAGAATAAGTCAAGACAAATTACATATTAAGCTTAACTTAGACTATTTTTGTGCCCAGAGAGAGACTCGAACTCTCAAACCTTGCGGCACCAGCTCCTAAGGCTGGCGTGTATACCAATTTCACCATCTGGGCTAAGTTATCTAAAACTTACGCTTTTTCTACTGACATTAAATATGCTTTCCAGCTCGCCCGCCATCGCTTGCGCTTCAGGCGTTGCGGGCGGGCCAATTTCACCATCTGGGCTTATTTAGGCTAATTATACGCAAAAAATCAGATTAAATCAACCCTGTTGACATATTCAGCTTTATTTGATAAGATACAGAATTCAATTCGGGACATTACATAATAGTGAAATAATTATGCACTATAAACATCAACAACCAAAAGGAGACCAGCCATGAGTGATAGCATGATAGTTACAGATTATTCCTTAACATTCAAAATTGGCAAAGCTGAGGATTTTCTAATATACGCAGAAGCAATCGCCAGAATAATTGACTGTTGGCAAGGGCAGTTAATTGAAGCACCCCATAAAGGGCCGGATTGTTTCCTACTTGGCAATAGCAATGATTGGTGGCTAAGACGAGGCAATCAACCTAATGAAATCATAATTAGCCGCCGATGGCAGGATTTGGAATTAATGAAAAGCTTACGTTACTTATTAATTAAACTCCTTGATTTACAGCGCTTCAATAATGAAGGCTAAAAACGCAATAGGAGAAACAGGATGAAAATCAGCGATCTCATTGAGAGACTTCAGGACATTATGGGCGAGGAAGGTGACATTGAAGTTACTTGTACTGGTAGCACATTGCCTGACGATCATGGTAAACGAGGACTAATCGTGGGAGATGTCTTTGAAACCACGGTAGAAAATCTCATAGTCAGGCAAGATGATAAATACGAGGGGAGAAAGCGAGTCCGTTTATACCTTTAGCGATGAACCATCGTTATCTGGACAAATCCGCACTTTTTGACTAAGCTTATTACGAGCTTAGTCTTTTTTATTATTCCTTAATAAAAGCTAAAAAAGTATGAAAAAATTCCTCATTTCCGGCATTATCGCCACTGCGGCATTTTTCGCCGTTTCGCCTGCCTGGGCCTATTACCCGATCCAGGGCGATTTAATCAAGGCTTCGGGCAATCCGGCCGTTTATTACGTCGACGGCAACGGCTACCGTCATCTCTTTCCGACCGAAGCCACTTTCTTCACCTGGTATGCCGGCTCTTGGCGCGACCAGTCAATCAAGACGATCTCCAGCTCAGAATTCAGCCAGATCGCCTCAGGCAAGAACGTTACAGCACGCCCAGGTTCCAATTTGCTGAGATTCGAAAACAGCCTGGTCATGTACGCAATCTTGCCCGATGCTCGGCTTTGCCATGCGCCGGCTCATTACGGCAATTACCAATATAACCGCGCTTTGGTAATACCCGTCGGCTTCCAAGTCGATTACAACGCCGATAGCAACTGCGATATCACGCAATCAGTCAATCTGCCAGAAGGGACATTGCTGCGCTATGTCAATTCCAACGACATCTATTATATTCAAAACGGCCAACGTCGCCATATTACTACAAATGGCATGACCGCCAACCGCTTCCGCTATGAATCAGTAGTCAGCAATGTTGATTGGTCAATGAGCTACCCTGAGGGAGCAATCTTAGACGGCTATGATTCCAGCATCAGCGACCTCAATTCTTACTTGTATGATTACGGCAATAATAACTATAATTATAACAACAGCTACAATTATCTGTGCAGCGAAAACTGGACTTGCGGCGCCTGGTCATCCTGCGCCTATGGCAAATCTTACCGCACCTGCTGGGATCAGAATTTATGCGGCACAGCCATAAGCAAGCCGATCGAAAGCCAGACTTGCTACACTTGCCAAGAAAATTGGATAACATCCAGCTGGGGCGCTTGCCAGACAAGCGGCTTATCCAACGGCTGGCAATTTCGTACCGTTACAGATCTCAACGCCTGCGGAACAACAAAGAATAAGCCGTCTACCAATCAAGCCTGCACCGCCGCTTGTTCGACGAATTGGTCATGCACCGCCTGGACGACCTGCAGCGGAAATTATCAAAGCCGCAGCTGCATTGATCTGAATAATTGCAATTCAACGACCGGCAAGCCGATCACCAGCCAATCCTGCCGTTAATTGCGAGTTATACACAGTTGACTTAAAATAGGATTGAACATAAGATACTTTTGTAGCCTGCATTGTCGTGCCTTACTGCCAGTCCTTATCCAAGGGCTGGCTTTTTTCTCCAAATAAAGCTAACATAATAACTAATAGACGATGACAAATTTTATGCGATACATATTTATATTAGGCAATAATCCCGAACTGTCCAAGGCTGAGATCCTGGCTGTTTTGCCGCAGGCAAAAATCTTAAGCTCGGCAGATAAATACTTGGTAATCGAAAGCGATAAGTTCGACTATTTCAAAGTTATGAGGCGGCTGGGCGGCACGATCAAGATCGGCATCGTCTTGGGCGAAAATCCCGACTACGGCCTGATCCTTGGCGCCGCATCGTCTTCCGCCGTCAAAGGCAAATTCAAATTCGGCGTCAGTTTTTACGGCATCAGAAAAAGCAACTTTGGCATGAAAGCTAAGGCCATTTTAAAAGAACGAGGAATCTCCGCCAGATTAGTCGAAAGCAAAGAGGATGCGCTGTCTTCCGTCATCGTGACCAAAGAAAAGGTGCAGGATTTTTTGATCATACCCGATTACTTCGGCATGACAGTGGCGATACAGGATTGGAAGGATTATTCCCATCGCGATTACGACCGTCCCGCTGCCGACGCGCTTTCCGGCATGCTGCCGCCGAAAGCGGCCAAGATGATGATCAACCTCGCCGGACTTGATGATAACAGTGCGGTAATCCTCGATCCGTTCTGCGGTTCCGGCACAATCTTGTCCGAAGCTTTATCCATGGGTTACAGTAATTTGATCGGTTCTGATTTCGCCGACAAAGCAGTGAGCGATACGAAAAAAAATATCGAATGGCTGAAGGAAGAATTACGAATTTCAAATTACGAATTACGAATTGAAAAGATTAATGTTTTGGATCTGGCAAAAAATATTTCGCAAAATTCTATAGATGCGATTATTACCGAGCCGTTCTTAGGCAAGCCGATGCGCGGCAATGAAAAGCCGGAGACAGTCGATGCGATTGTCAGCGAGCTAAGAGAGCTTTATCTCAAAGCATTCGCGCAATTCAAATTAGTGCTGAAAAAATCCGGCAAGCTCGTCATCGTGATTCCTGAGTGGCATATCGGAGGACAAATTAAGAAATTAGGAATTGAAAATGAAGTGTCTAAGCTGGGCTTTAAGCGTTCTGACGAAGGCAACCTGATTTATCGCCGCGAGGATCAGAAGGTTTGGAGAAATATCCAGATTTGGACTTTCTAGATGTCATCTCGACCGCAGTCCGCCGCGGCGGATAATCATAGCGAAGTGGAGAGATCTACAAATATCAATAACCACTACTAATCATTAACATACTTATTTATTTTTACATAATAGTACCTAGTATTATTTGTAGATCCCTCCGCTTCGTCCGGATTACCGGACTTCGGTCGGGATGACAACTCAATATGTTCCAAATCATCATAAGGGCTGCGAAAAAAAGCTACAAAAATGCCAATTACGCCAGAAGCAATTCGATATCAAACGTAAAATTTTTACCGAGCGATTTAGCCTTGCAACTTAGCAGTAAAATTTTAATCAGCTTTGAGGCTGATGACCGCCAAAGACTGAGCGAGGCTCTCTTAGATGAATTATCTGATGCCGCCGGCATTGACGTGGTCGAAGTCGCTGTTACCGATGAGAATCAAGTTCACAAAAGACGAGGCAGCCGGATAATCATGAAAAAATACGGCTCATATCGTCCCGGCTCCAAGATTATCAATATCAGCAATCGGACGGCCGCCAGAGGGCAGATTCTGGCTTCTAAGAGCTTCCTGGACACGCTGCTGCATGAATGGATCCATCATTATGACACCTATAAACTCAAAATAAACTCAATCCACAGCAAAGGCTTTTATGGCCGGCTAAATGACCTGAAAATCAAACTGAAGATACCAAAAAAGACCGTTTAACTGGTCTTTTTTGTTCAAATTAGGCTATTTTTTCAAATTAGCTGTGCATAACTGCTTGACAAAGTTATCAATGTATGCTATACTTACCTATTAAATCAGAACCTTACAATATAAATTAATTCCCTGATTTTAGGGCGGCATGTTAGTTTTCTAGCCTGTTGCCATATAATCAGGGAGTTTTGTGAAACAAAAAATAACCCAAAAACCAGAGGGAGGTTAAAACCATGAGTCGAGAGGTTCGTATGGTTCCGGCAAATTGGGAACATCCGAGAGATACAGAAGGCAATTATATCCCCTTGCTCAGTGACTTCAAGGATTGTAATGAGTTATACAACAAACAAATCGAACAATGGAAGAACGGTTTTTACTTTTGTTTCATCGAAAATAACTGGAAATTGAGGGGTACGGATCAGACTGTCACCTTCGAGGATTACTGTGGCGCCCGCCCCGAAGAGCACGATTACATGCCTGATTGGGCAGAAACAGATCGAACGCATTATCAGATGTATGAAACCACCACGGAAGGAACGCCAATTTCTCCAGTAATAGAAACGGCAGAAGGGCTGGCTCATTGGCTTGCCGATAACAATGCGTCCTCCTTTGGACAAATGAGCGCAACTTATGATCAGTGGCTCGCCATGATTAATGGCTGTGGCTGGGCAACGAGCGCAGTAATCATTCCGGGCAAGGGACTAATCAGTGGAGTCGAGGCCACTTGCATATAATAGCATGAAGTAAAGCTAGCACAAAACAACGCCCCGCAGACTTCGGTCTGTGGGGCGCTTCTTTTTGTATCGCAGTCGTATTTGTATCGAAGTTGCATTGCGACCATTGAGAAATCTTCTAAAAAAATCTAGCCATGATTTCGACCGGTCGCGATTCTTGCTCCACTTCTTCTAAAGAAGTGGAAATAAAAATTATGTTTTCTTAACTTTTACAAACTGCCTCTTGCCTCTCTGCAACAACAAAACCTCATTTGAAATTTTAACTTTCAAATCAACAGAATTGACCAAATTATCATCAATCTTTAGGCCTTTCTCTGCGATCAAGCGGCGCACTTCGCCGTTAGACACAGCTAATCCGGCTTTTACAAATAGATCCAAAACTCCAATCTCATCCTGCTCTAATTTTATTACCGGAATTTCCGCTGGCTTTTCTTTATCCTGCACGACGCGCTTAAAATTATCGCGTCCGGCCTCAGCCGCCTTGTCGCCTAAATATATCTTGACTACTTCATAGGCCAGATCAAGCTTGGCATCGCGCGGATTCAGGCTGCCGTCCTTCAATTTGGCTTCGACATCGCGGACCATTTCCATCGGCACATCAGTCACGATTTCCAGAGCCGGCACAATCATGCCATCGGTCCAACTCATGACCTTGCCGAACATATCTTCCGGACTGTCCGTCAAAGCGATCATATTGCCTTCGGTCTTGCCCATTTTCTTGCCCTCAGGATCAGACAACAGCTTGGTCGTCAAGACAAATTTTTCTTTATTCTTCATTTTCCGCATCAGCGTCCGGCCAGCCAGCATATTAAATGTTTGGTCATTGCCGCCGATTTCTAAATCGACATCCATGACCACGCTGTCATAAGCCTGCATCAAGGGATACATAAATTCATTAGTAAAGACTGGCTTTTCCTTCTTGACTCTCTCTTGGAACATGTCACGTTCCATCATCTGTTGCACAGAAAATTCTGAAGATAATTTAATTATGTCAGCAAAATTGAGTTTGCTCAGCCATTTGGAATTAAATTTGAATTCAATTTTATTCACATCAATGATGTTTTTTATTTGCCCCTTCCATCCTTTCAAATTCTTCTTGACTTGAGCTGGCGTAATCGGCTGTCTGGCGGATAACTTATCGGTCGGGTCGCCGATCATCGCGGTAAAATCGCCGAACAAGAAAATCACTTCATGGCCCAAACGCCTAAATTCTTCCAGCTTCTTGATCTGGATGCCATGGCCGATGTGCAGAGCTTCTCCTGTCGGATCAAAGCCGCAATATAGCCTTAACCGTTCACCCGACAATAATTTCTTCCTAAGCGTTTCCCGATCGGGATAAATATTTTCGACGGCTCGAGAGAGAAGCTCATCGATTTTTTTCTCATCGGTCGATACTTTGTTTTTTAACATATATGAAGTTATTGAATGTTATATGGCCCCGCAGATGCAGGGCGTTAAAGTGCTAGAATTGATCAGCCGCTGAAATGGCTGGGCGAACTTGACTCATCTTTCTTCTTGCCAGATTTATGATGCTCGGATTTCTTCCCTTTACCTTTGCCTTTCTTTTTCTTGTCCTTCTTCACGATCCAAATGATTATATTCTCCAGTGCTCCGGAAAAAAAATCATATTTCTGGATGAAAAAAAGCAACAGGCAAATAACTATCACGCCGAAAATCAGGAAATCTTTCCAAAACGCATAAAATAAGAACCAGATGGCAGAAATCAGAGCCGCCTCGAATAAAATCATTAGCGCTACGGCAATTTTCCTGACAGTCGCGTGTGACATGCTCACCTCCCTTTTTATAAAGAACTTATTTGTTCGTTCAGTTTATGCTTTCTACCGGAAGCTTCCGCTAATTTTTCTTTTTCCTTAGCCACGACTGCGGCAGGAGCATTACTGACGAATTCCTCATTAGCCAGTTTCATTTCTATTCCTTTTATATATTGATCAACTTCGGCGATTTCTTTAGTTAGTCGTTTTTTCTCCGCTTCGATATCGATCAATCCGGCCAAATCAAGATAGATTTCCAAACCGCTAACGATATTGGCGGCACAGCCCTTTGGTTTTTCTCCGCTTTCCATCAAATCCAGTTTTTCTAATCTGGAGAGTTTCATGATTATTTCCTTCTGCGACTGTAAGAAAGTTAATTTCGAACCAGCAAATATAATCACCCTAGCAAAAACTCCGGCTTCAACTTTATTTTCTGCGCGCAGATTGCGAAGCGAAGCAACAACTTCCTTAACTAAAGAGAAATCAACTACATCCGTCTTAGCTAAATGAAGCAAATCTTTTATATTTTCTACTATTCCATGTTTATTTTCTTCCGCTTTGGGCCACGCCTCTATCATTAATAAATTTTTCTGATCTATTTTAGACCAGATTAATTCCGTAACATAAGGAATAAATGGATGCCATAATTTCAAGATCTGTTGCAGGATATATTGCAGAATCTCATCTTTGCTGTCCGAATCAACTTTTGACTTTTGACTTTCGACTTTACAGACTTCTAAGTACCAATCAGCGAAATCATTCCAAGTGAAGTCATTCAAGAATTCAGCGGCAGCAGAAAAATCTGATTTTTCCAATGACTGCGTCGCATTAAATATCGCAAAATCCAATTGATTAAAAATCCATTTATCCGCTTCCGTCTTGGCTTCTGGCCTGGCGGCAATTATTGTCGGATTCTCAATGGATGAAAAAATAAAGCGTGAGATATTCCACAATTTATTAACGAAATTCCTTGAGCCCTCGATTTTCTCCTCATAATAACGAGAATCATTTCCGGCGGATACGCCTTTGATCAGGCTTAATCTTATAGCATCAGTGCCGTATTTCTCAATCACTTCCAAGGGATCCAAGCCATTGCCTAATGATTTAGAAAATTTCTTGCCATTCTTGTCGCGCAAGATACCGTGAATATAAACATTTTTAAAAGGGATATCATCCAGAGCGTAAGTCGACATCAAGATCATCCTAGCCATCCAGAAAAATAATATCTCATAGCCCATCTGCATCCAAGTCGTCGGATGAAATTTCTTCAAATCTTCCGTCTTATCAGGCCAACCGAGAGTAGAAAAAGTCCAAGCGCCGGAAGAAAACCAAGTATCGAGAGTATCCTCGTCTTGGCGGATATTATGGCCTTGGCATTTCGGACAAGCCTCGTGCTTTTCTGCAGAATAAAAAATCTCATTGCATTCATCGCAATACCAGACAGGGATTCGATGGCCCCACCAGATTTGGCGCGAAATGCACCAATCGCGAAGATTGTCGATCCATGACAGATAAGTATCATGGAAACGTTCCGGAGTTATATCGATAATCTTATGTTTGTCGCCATTATGCCCGATCGTTACCGCCTCGCGCATCAGATCCTTTAAGCTTTTGCCGCGGCCGGGAATCTCTTTATTCACATCAACGAACCATTGCTCCATCGGCAATGCTTCGACCACGTCTTTGAAGCGATCAGACTTGCCGATATTATGCTCAATCTCTTCCTCGCTGATGTGCAGGTTATGTTCCTTAAGCCAGGCGACGAATTTTTCCCGCGCTTCCAAAGTCGTCAAGCCTTCATAATCCTTGCCCGCCGCAGCGAGCATCTTGCCGTCCTTGCCGATGACCGGGATAATGCCGATCTCCTTATTCTTCTGATACATCTCGAAATCGATCTGGCTGTGCGCCGGAGTTACGCCGACCGCGCCGGTGCCGTAATTGATATCGACATTCTTGTCGCCAATAATAGTGATGGTCAAGGGATTGGCCGCACCGATATCAACAGTGAATTTTTGGCCGATGAAATGCGCATATCTTTCGTCATCAGGATTGACTGCCACAGCCGTATCGCCTAATTTGGTTTCCGGCCGAGTCGTAGCGATCGGAATCGGAAAATTATCGCTGTATTTGAAAGTATAAACTATTGTTTTCCTAGTTTCGTATTCCAGCTCGTCATCAGAGCAAGTGCTTTGGCCTTTGACCGACCAATTGACTACTCGATAGCCGCGATAAATCAAGCCGTCAGCAAACATCATTCGAAACAGCTCATTGACTGCTTTAGATCTGGGCTCATCAAAAGTATAAGCCAAACGAGACCAATCGCAAGACGTGCCGAGCTTCTTGATCTGGCCGATCATGATCGCCTTATGGCTTTCGGCGAATTCTCGAATCTTCTCTAACAGCTTTTCGCGGCCCAGTTCCTGGCGCGGGTTCTTTATGCCCTCTTTCTTCAAATTATCCTCGACTCGGGCCTGAGTCGCCACAGCCGCGTGATCCGTTCCAGGAATAATCAAAGCCTTCTTGCCCTGCATCCGCTGATAGCGGATCTGGATATCCATCAAAGCATTCTCATAGGCATGGCCGAGATGCAAAATCCCCGTAACATTCGGCGGGGGCATGGCAATGACAAAATTCTCGGATCTATTGCCAGGCAGCTTATCGGGATTGAAGAATCCGGAATCTTCCCACTTCTCATAAATCCCTTTTTCCGCCGACTTGGCGTCGTATATTTTTTCCAACTCTATTTTTGACATAAGGTGTTTGTTGTAGTCTTAAATATACTAAAAAAGAAGCTAAATTACAAGACTGGAGACGTTGACCGGCCTAATAGAATATGCTAATATAATCTCTTGCACCTTACACAATTTAATGCCTAATTTTAAATAACTTAAACAGCAACGCGATCGGAGAAGCAAACCATGACAAGCCAGGAACTGAACGAATTAATTAAGAAAATGAGAAAAATGCCTAAACATGGGCAAATTGTGGCAATCATTCGATCTAAAAGGCAATTGTCTGTCAGAAGTATTCGATATATTGATACTGATTTTGATGCCAATTTAGTTAAATTTGGCATTGAAAACGATCGAGTTCTGGAATATCAAGATAAGAAATGGACATTAATCAGTGGTAATAAGCGAGAAAACGTCAGTGTCAGATGGGGTATGGAGATTATCGGTCTCTAAATTTAGCCATTTTATAGCTATTGACAAAATAGCTAGGATGTGCTATACTGGTTTATTAGTCCTTTCGACAAATATGTGCCAAAATTGCTGTTTTTAGTGAAAATGGCGCATTAGTGTTTTTAGCCTTAACATTGGAGGAATCGGGAATGTCTGTACGGCAAGAAATCCGGGATATTTATGAAGAGGCGGACTACGTGACCGATGAAGAGACGGCTCAGGCCTTGCTCGATTGGGAATTATACGGCAGCTCGGCCATCAGGGCGATAACTCCCAGATGTTACAGAGAGCATAACGTCACATGTCCCTGGGAAAAGACCCAATTCTGCGATCGTTACGACATCTATTGGTGCATGTGCGCCTATGACAATGGGACTCCTGAAGGCGGATGGTCCGGCCCGGTCATCAAAGACTGGGGAGATGAAGTGGAAGAGTTCGAGTACTGGCAGGGCAAGCGGGAAGAAAAGGGCAAGGACGTCTGGGGCGATCCCGAAATGAACGAGTACGACTACGCCAACGCTGCCGAAGCTGAGGAAATCTCCGAATGGAATCAGGAGATGGATCGCCTCGTAGCAATCGAACGCGAGAATGAAAAGCGCGCTCGTCGCCGCCACTCTACCAAAGCGGCAAATAACCGGTTGAAGAAGCTCGGCTGGCGCTATGAAGCCGACGATGAAGCGAAGAAATGGGAGGAAGTTTCGGTTCGCCGCAAGACGAGCAAAGCTCTGCGAGATCGGCACTTCTACGAACATACGGATATATCCGCCAACACTCGCCTGAAGTACGATAAAGATGGCGTATCCGATCAGCAAGCGATCGACGAGAGCACCAACAGCGCTTTCGAAAATGACTATGAGCAGCGCTTCTGGTGGATGGAGTATTCCCCTGCCAAACGGCGACGCGTCACCAAGGTCATGCGAGATCAGAAAATGCGCCAGCGTCTCCGCGGATTAAAGCAATACCGATCGCTTTTGACCCTGCAGCATTGCTTCGGTGATGACCATGATTGTGTTCTGGATAATTATCGTCGCAACGTCCGCAAGATCGTCACAGTTTCGGCCAAAATCAGCCGGAGTTGAAATCGAACTTTTCGAAACATGCCTCGCAAGGAAACTTGCGGGACGTACAACTTCAAACTGGCAGACGCCAAAGGAGAAATCATCATGAAAAAAATTGCTATCAGGGTCGTGACAAGCAATCAGCACGTTAGTTATTATGTGGATGGAAAATTGTCTACCGTAATTGGGAAAAATAGCGGGGATATTACCGCAATAAACAACCAGAGAGCCGAGCACGAGAAATCTGTTATTACTCGTACAATAAAAGACCTTCTCCAACAATTGAATATCTCAGCGGTTTGGGTGGAGGTCACGGAATAGCACAAACAAACGCCCCGCGGAATAGCGATTCCACGGGGCTTTTTTTATTCTATTTTTTTTGCTACGTAACAAACTACGTAACAAACAATTGTATCTAAATTTGTATTTGTATTTGTATTTGTATCGAAGTTGCGCCATGGATTAATTTGAGCAAATTTGCATTTGCATTGCGACCATTGAGAAATCTTGTGCTGATTTTATGCGAGAACGAATGGCCGTAGGCAAACCGTCAACCGAGTCCGTTAATGCGGACGAGCTGACGGTTTAATGAGAGAAGCATAAAATCTAGCCATGATTTCGACCGGTCGCGACTTTTGCTTCACTTTTCTAGAAAAGTGAAAA
>JBAYGU010000028.1:0-12209 GCA_041666505.1 Candidatus Buchananbacteria bacterium
CGCGGCTCGATCGTGCCGACAAACAAAAAATATTTATCGGGCAGATTATATTTAGAGTTGATTTCCTCTCGAGTAATCCCGTTTGCCTTAATATCCGCGCCCAAATGCGCGACCTCAATTTTTTCCGGCGCGACATTCATCAAATCTTCCAAATCTTTTTTTGTGCTATTTGAATCGGCGATAACCATATCGGCTTGGGTTAATATTTTTTTATTAAGAATCAATTTATGCCACAGGCGTTGCTTGAGATTAAAAAAATTCGGATAGGCCAGAAATGACAAATCGTGGACCACTATCACCTTCCGGCACTTATCCGACCAGGAAACGAAATGCAGATTCGGCGCGAAGAATATGTCGCAGCCGCCCACCAGTTCATCCAACTTCGGCCAGCTGAAGAAATTCAAGCAAAAATTGAACAGCTTATTCGAGAAGCGGAAACCCTTATATGACACGTTTGGATAATCGAATTTTGGAAGTTTGACTGGCTTTTTCGAATTATAAAACAAAACGTATTCATTCTCGCGATCCAATTCGAACAGCGCGGCAAGCAGATTGAAAGCGTACCAGGAGACTCCGGAATAATTCTCATTCATCAGGACGCGTGCGTCTATCGCTATTGTCATAATAATATTCTCCTATCGTTACTCTCACATCGTCATCCCGGAATCACAATGTAATCATTGGGATATCCGGGATCCAGGTTAATCCTAATTATAATTGAACCTGGATTCCAGATATTTTGACGATTACATCAAAATTCTGGAATGACGAGAGTGGCGTTATTACCTATACATGGCTGATAAAATTGGCGAAATTCCGCTTGAAATTTTCGGTGCTGAATTGCTCGCTGTGCCGGCGAATGAATTGCGGATCATATTTATCCTCGCGGAAGCGCAAAACGATATCGGCCAATTCTTCCCAAATCTGCTCCGAAAAGAATTCACCCGTCTTGCCGCCAATAATCGTTTCTGTCGCACCGCCTTTGTTATAAGCGATGACCGGCCGGCCCGAAGCCATGGCCTCGATCGCCGTAATGCCGAAATCCTCTTCTTGCGGATTGATATAAGCCAGGCAATCGGCATAAAGCTCGGCCTTCTGCTCATCGCTGATCCGGCCCAGGAATTCCACATTGGATTTGGCGATTTTCTTCAGATGCCTGGCTTCTGGACCAACACCGAATATCTTCGCCGGAATGCCAAGGCGCGAAAATGCCTTAACGACCAAATCGAATCTTTTATACGGCACTAACCTGCCGCCGGCCAAAAAGTATTTCTTCGGCTTTTGCGAGATATAGAATTTATCAATATCCACCGGTGGATAAATGACCGAGCTGTCACGGCCGTAATATTTATTTATCCGATCCTTGACGGTATAAGAACTAGCGATGAAGTGATCGACGCGATCAGCCGCCAAGCGATCCCATACCCGTAATTTATGAAGTGTCAGCGGCAAAACTCTCTTAATCAGGCGATTCACCTTCAATTCCCGTAAATAATTATGGCTGTCATGCCAGAGATACCTGGTCGGCGTATAGCAATAGCAGACGTGCTTGGCCGACGGCTTGGTAATAACGCCCTTGGCGAAAGATGAGGCGCTCGATATGACCAGGTCGTAATCCATCAGATTATGGCTCTCAATCGCCGCCGGCATCAAAAATAAATACCATTGGTAATGCTTGACTCCCAGCGGGATATTTTGCAGAAACGATGTGATGATTTTCTTGCCGTTAAAAAACCTATTCGTGCTTTTTTTATCCGCGACAATGGTAAAAACCGGCGCAGGCTCGTAAAGCTCGCACAATGCCTTTAAAACCTGTTCCGCCCCTCCGTCCTGAACCAGATGATCATGAACTAAAGCGATTTTCATGGCTTCATTTTAACCTAAATTGCCGACAGAGGCAAATATTTTTTGTCAAAAATAAAACCACTTAAGCAACACGCTTAAGCGGTTTAAAATATGTACCGCCTTATTAGTTAAAAATCACAGCAAGGTAATAGACATTATTTAAGAAAATATCCTCAGTAATTTTAATCGGCAATTCGCGAATCACTTTCCCGCTTATGGCCCAATGATTCCGCCATAAGTCGTCAGCTGATTCGCCGCACATCTCACCGATTATTTTCTTGCCGCAGAAATTAAACTCAGAATGCCTAGCCATAAAATCCAACAATTCATGTTTGCCTGCCAAACGGAAACCAATACTACTCACAGCTCGAGCTGCCTCTGTTATTGACTTAATATCAAGTCTAACAATTGACAATCTCCGCCAGGCATACCTACCTGATCCGTCACTAACAAGAATATCATAACCTCGAGTGAGATTGCCCGCTCTGGCCAACACCTCCGCCACATTAAGTATCACCTCATCTTTTTCCAGCAAGCGGATATCATCCTCTTGGCCGCCACGGACTTGAATCTGATGAGCCAACTTAACTAGAGCTGTCGTCATTTGCGCGCTGATTCCCAACGCTCGAGCCACATCCTCTTTCATGACACTACCCTCACTTTTTTGGCTTACTTCTTATCGAAATCACTAGATTTCGATTACAAGCTTACCAATCTAAAGAACAGCGAAAATAGTACCATATGAATTAAAATTTGTCAATGTCGAGTCGGAGACGTTTTTTTGCTTAGCTGTTTTATTCGCTAACAAATGCAATTCCTGGCAATCCAAGCGATTACTGCCATAAAGAGCGTGATAACAATACTGACGCGCCAATAAGACGAAGAATCTATCTTGACGAAATAATATATTATCAAAAATAGATAGAAAATTATCATCAGGATCCATAGCCACCACGCCCAAACGCCGCACAGAATCATGGCAATGGCCGCAATAATCAGCGGCAAGGCGGCAAATGACCAATTCAGATATGAGCCGTATTTTTCCCGAATGCCGTTCTTTATCTTATCAGCATGATTGATTCCAAGCATCAATAAGTAAATTATCGCCAGTATAATCCATAGGATGTTGGGAAATTTTTTGCATATTTCCAAAGCGCCGGCAACATTGCCGCCTTGTTCTTCGGCTCCCAAAACTTGCCCAGTTTGATCTATTGAGCTGGCTTCTGCCGATGTAATGCTGTTCCCTCCGGCGGCAGCTGAATCCGCGTCTCCCGCACTATTTATCTGGCTAGATGCGACAGTATCGCCGGCAGCAGAAGTATTATCGCTATTTTGTCCGTCTGCGGCCGCCTCGGCAGATGCAAGTTTTGCCGTTCTGAAGGTATAGCTTAATCCGACCGTATCCGGAGAGGCATGGGAGATCACCCGATAATAATATAAAGTATCGGGAATCAAGCCCGTCAAACTGACTGTATGGAAAGTGACTTTAGTCGAATCATCAATCGTGGAGTGGGCATAACCGTAATTCGAAGGGTTGCCATAATTAAAATCATGCGGTTCGCTTTCTGATGAATATATTACTCGGCTGGTCGATAAATAATTTGTCTGCCATGTCAGAATGGTCGAATCGGTTCTAGTTTCTATCGATGCTTCATTAAAAATAGATAAGCCGAGCGGGATAATACTTCCCCCTCCTCCGCCGCCAGGCGGAGTTACGGGCGTCTGTTCTCCCTGAAAGCCGACTATGATATCGAAATTCTTTAATACCTTATCCTGATAATCATTGCCCGCATCAGGCTTAAAAGTTACGATCAGTTCATAGGTCGTACTGGCATTATCCGCCAGATTCGACAGATATGTTTCGCCTTGCTTGAAAAAATCAGTCAGGCTCTTGCTGAAAATCGAATTACTCCCCTCTTTTATTTCCAGATTCAGAACATCGCCGAATTTATCAGGATCATTGACATTTATCGCTTCTATGGCGACCGGCTTCGAAACGCCGCTGGAATTCCTGACTCCGATGCGCGCCGTCGTCGTATCTCCAGGCACAAAATTAACAGAGCCGAACAGCGGATTCGGATCGAAGGTAACCGAAATATTAGCCGAAACGGCGGCTTCGGCAGTTGCTGCGGCCAAAATGCCAGCTGTCATAAAAACAGCGGCGATAATTATTGAACTGAATCCTTTTATCTTCATAAAATAAATTTATACGGCTGGTGTTTCCGCCGGAGCGGCCGACGCGGGATCAGGACCGATTATTATTTCTGCGGGCGCAGGAGCCGCGGGTTCAACGCTAGCTGTTGCGGGCGATTCAAGCGGCGCGCTCGGCTCATTTACGACTGGCACGGGCGCAATTATGGCTTCAGGAACATCTGCCGGCGGTAAATCCGCCGGCGGCTCTTCGGCCAATGCGGCATCTGCAGCCTCATCAATTTCCGGAAGCGCAGCCGTAACTTCTCCGTTATCAGCCGCCGGAGCTGGAGTTCCTGCTCCTTCTAATTCATTGATTATCGCGTCAATCGGCAGCGGCTGGCTGGCAACTAAGCCGCTATTGTTCAGCACTTCGGAAATTATATTGCTTTGGCCGGGAGTCGGAATGGGATCGACCCAATCGCCAATGCCATCTGGAATTCTGGCATAGGATTTATTTGTCGGCACATCGCTGACGCAACCCGTTCCTATGCCGCTGCCATCCTCGTCATTTTCTCCGTCTATCGTGGGCTTCAAGTTGCAAAAATCAGCGGGTAAAACATAAGAATAGGAATCAACCAAAGCATCGTCCGCATCAAACAATCTGACCGAATCGCCGCTGCTGTTATTAAGCAGCGCCTTATTCAAATATACGACCAAATAGCCTTCGGCCTCGATGACTTGTTCCGCTTTGCCGGTATGCGCCGTATCAATCAAAATCATATGATCAGCGCTGTCCAAACTGTCGCGCAAATACCAGCCAGAGACATCAACGGGTTCAGTCCCCTTATTATACAATTCCACCCATTCACCCTTAGGCATGCTATCGCCGTCGACACCGAAATCATGGCCGTATTGATTGCCTTGCGGGTTCGGCAAAAATTCATTCAAAACGATATCGTTCGAATCACTCTCTGGCGGAGTCACTCCTGTCGTCCAATCGCCGGAAGATACGGTGCTGGAAACTATTTCCGTATCAAAAAATCCCTGTGTCGAAGATGCGAAATCCGTCTGCCAGCTTAATAACTTGAAAGAAAAATTACAGGTTTTGTTTTTCAATGCTGCGTCGCTGCTTGCCAATGACAGCTCGAAAGCGAATACGGCTGAAGTCGATGCCGCCAACGTCGTTGTCGGCGAGGAAAAATCCGAGAGCTTGCCGGAATATATGCTGTTTCCATTTTGAGTCGCATTCAGCGAGAGGTTCCCGCATAAGCCGGAATCGCCGGAAATATCGACAGCGCCGGCAATATACTGAAAATCCAAATTACCAGCGTTTGCGGCAGAGAAATTCGAATTTGCAGCCTGAGTCGAAGATACCAATGCGGGAAAAGTAGTTGAGGCCGGAGCAGAAAGATCAAGCGTGGCGGCGGTAAAATTAGCCGCCGATTGCTCCTGGTCGCTAAAATAAGCCCGGGTTTCAGAGACGGCAAATAATCCGGTCCAATTAAGCGACAGCAGCAGCAAAATTGCGATCATTTTCAACCATGAATCGCAAGCAATGCTGGAATCAGCTTTATTCCTTTTTATTTTTTTTAATTTCCGCATAAATTTTTCTCGTTTCATCGAAAATTATGGCTAGGGCCGGCACAATGATAATCAGCATGAAACCGATCGGCTTTCGGGCGAGATCAATCAGATAACCCAGAAACGGAATCGTAAGAAATTCTTTGCCGATTATCTCCCCCGCTGAGACCTCCTTATGATCGAAAACATTATTGGCATCGCCTTTGGTCACATAAATCGGCTTCCCTTCCTGCAATCGGATGTCATATATGCGATGCGTCGTCGGAGTCTCTGTCTTGCTAAGCTTGCCGAAAGTTATGACATCTCCGATCCGATAAGTCTGTTCCGGCTTCACGATGACTATGCTCCCTGTATGTATCGCCGGTTCCATCGAACCGGAAAGCACCACGAGCAACTTAGGGCCGTCTTTTATAGGTAAGACAGACCAAATTAGCACTATGGCGACAATCGCAATAACTGCGTATGCCACATATTCGAAAATTTTCAAAGTTTTCTTCATAATCATTCAGTCCTCTAGACTCTCCGCCACAGAGACGGAGAGAAACAAGATTGAATTATTGAACTTGAGTAAGAGAAGTCTGAATATCAAAGCTCAAGCCGTCAGTCATAGCGATATTCTGGCTGTAATTTCCATCACCGACAGTCTGCGCTCCCGGGAAATTATACATAATAACGACATCTACAGATTGATTGGGTGCCAATGTCATTATATTATTCCATGGCGTCAGATTAGAACTCATTGGGGCATAATGGAAATCGCCTTGCCAGAAACCTGGGAAAGGCATTTGCTGGCCGTTATACGCAAGTTGGATATCTAATTGCTGATCAACGCCAACATCGAATACTCCGTCCTTATCTACATCAACGAATGCCAAAAAGCCCAAGAAAAAATTCAATTCGCCGGCATTAGGCCCATTTTCATAATCAGCCGTCCCCCATCCCGGGTGAAGTTCCGGTTCAAGGATGCCATTTTCAGCTTGCTGAAAATTAATGAATCCTACGTTTAATTTGCCAGGCAAGCTGCCGGTATTCGTAAGCTCGATCTTCCTTGAGCCGGAATCGCCAGGCTTGATGTCTGACACATTAAATGGGACAGTTGATGAGGCGCCGATTTCCAAATCTAATGAACCTGCGGCGAAAGTGTTACCGGTGGTGGTTTCAACGTCAGAGAAATAAGCTCTCGTTACGCCGATTGCAGCAGCCGCCACCAAGGCGATGACTGCCAAACTGATGACAATTCTTTTCATACTTTTTTTTGATTAATTATTAATTTTCTGACTGAATTCTGAAAAATCGCAGGTTAATTGCCTGTTAGCAATCCGACTTGAAACCCTGATTGATCAAAATATGCGATTGATATGTAAATGAGTTATTGTTAAAATAAAAAATCCCTAACGCCTTATTGAGGATTAGAGATTGCTAAATTTTTGCCGGTAACAAAAAAATCTGCCTGCCAAAATAAATTGATAAACAAGGAGATTAGCGAAAAACAGACATTGTCAACGAGTTGGGAGAGCCGTTTAAGCATGAAATTACTTGCTAAAATAATAACCTGAGCGGGATATCAAAATATTCCGCATCAAATATTCACCTCCTTATTTATATGTAAAGTCGCTTAGATGCTTATATTTTATAACAGAGCAAAGAGCCTGTCAAACGATAGTTATGCACAGGTTGCGATAAAAAACGCCTTCCCGAGCGGTAAAGCGTTGAAAGTACCGAAAAATAGATTTAAGACTCAGGCAGAAGTTTTGTAAAAGTTCCGTCTTCCGCCGTAACACCCTCAGGACTTACCTGTAATATCCAGTCATTGACCTCAATATATACGTCATCGCCTTCGTTCCGAAATTTGAACCATAAGTCGACGACGCCATAATGCGGAGACACTGCCGTTGCCGCGCTTATATACTGATAGGGACTTTCTTTGGTGCCGACACCCGAAATAAATTCATGGCTATACTGCCGATCCATAAATTCCCTATCCTGAGGCCGAGGCTTAAAAACAACTGATTCGATATTCTCGTGCTCATCCACGGCACTGGCATAAATCGGCGGAGCTGCAATCAAAACTTCCTTAAACGTCAGCTTACGAGAGAACCAAGGCATTTGACGCTCCTTTCTAATGACTATTTATTGGCGATAATCCCAATTTTGCCAAATGAGATCATTATTGCTGTCGCGGATCTCTTTGATGAACTTGTAATTCCAGGCAAAGGGCTGTTCCATCGCGTAGAATTGAATTCCGCCCATTGACTGCTTGATTCTGCCATGATCGACTCTTACCGCATGGCCGCTAACATATGCATTTCGCGGCACATTATCAGTCAATGCCTCGTCTGTAAGCAGAATCAAATATTTACCTTGATACTCCCAATATCCCGAAGGATTCTGATGCGCCATTTTTCGGCTCCTTTTCTTATAAGATGCTTCCGCGACCATTCACAATATTGCCAATACATTTGACAATAGCTTATGCTAATATAATTACGAAAAAATGTCAAGATTGACAAATTTACCTGTTTTCCTTATAATCGAACTACTTTAATCCGCACTTTTACATAAATAACGACAAAAAGGAGAACGATCATGGCAGACAAAATTGAGGTTAAGGTTGACAAGGTGGAATCGGCTAAGAAGATTCTTGATTATACCATTACTGCAATGGTAGAAAACAACGCCTCTGATTTGCATTTTTCCCCGGGAGTGCCGCCTCGAATGAGGAAAAACGGAAAATTAGTCAATATGACTGAAAAAATACTTACCGCCGAAGAAACCTCTGCGGTTGCTGATTTACTGATGTCGATAAATGCGCGCGACGAAGTTGTCGGACCGACCGGCGATTCCGACTTCGCCTTCTCTTACAATAACCTGCATCGTTTCCGCACCAATGTCGCCAGGACTCAGAAGGGCACCACGATCGCCTTGCGCTATCTGCCGCGGCGGATTCCTTCGATGGAAGCGCTCGGCTTGCCAGCCAGAACGATCAGGAATCTGGTCCAAATGCAGAAAGGCGGAATCATCTTAGTCACCGGGCCGACCGGCTCGGGCAAAACCACGACGCTAACCTCGATTGTCGATTGGATCAACTGCACGTCAGATATCCATATCATCACCATTGAAGCGCCAGTGGAATACGAGCACGAACATAAGAGAAGCAATGTCGACCAGAGAGATCTGCCGGCCGACTCCCCTTCTTTCGGTTCCGCTCTGCGCGCCGCCTTGCGCCAGGATCCTGATGTGATCATGGTCGGAGAAATGCGCGACTTAGAGACGATCAGCGCGGCTATCACAGCGGCAGAAACCGGCCACTTAGTATTTTCTACCTTGCATACTAATTCTGCGGCGGAAACGATCAATCGCATTATTGACGCTTTTCCGCAGAATCAGCAAGAACAGATCCGAATCCAGCTGGCCACATCCTTGAGCGCCGTCCTCTCCCAGCGATTGATCCGCGGCAAGACGGCCAAGGACGAATCGCCGCTTTCGAGCTGCTGATTGCCAACACGGGCATTCGATCGCACATCAGAGACAACAAGACAATACACATCGCCTCTGACATCGAAACGGGCAAAGGCATCGGCATGATCAGCTTCGACGACTCTCTGGCGACGCTGTGCAAAAAGAGCGTCATCAGCCAGGAGCAGGCATTGCTTTACGCGCTCGATCCCCGAGGTTTTCCCAGCAGACTGCAAGCAAATTAATTCGCACTTCAAAAGACGGCCATCAGCCGTCTTTTTCAAATGAAAAAGCGGTCTATCGATTGATGAGACCGTTTAGGTTTTTAAATTAATTTCTCTTCGGACAAATTGCGTCGGACGCCAGGGATAGCGAATAAAGACTGAGCCGAAGCTGACGGCTTGCGCGCCAAGGCATCTGGCGACATGAAGATCAGAATAATCCCACATGCTCGGCCAAATAACTGGAATCGCAGTCAGCCGAGCCAATTTTTGAGCCAGAGCCCAAGTGAACGGCTGCGCCACTCGACCGGAAACTCCGCCTCCGCCGAATTTTTCCAGCGGACTTTTGCGATGGGGAAAAACTATCGTCCATGGCACACTATTGATATCAATTGATATCAATGGCTTCGATGATATTTTCGACTGCTTTGACAATCGCCACGACATCATGAGTGACAGATAACTTCAAGATCAGCGGCAGACGGGAATTTTTTTTAACCGCCTCGCAACCGGCAATAATCTTAGCCGTATCCGGCATCTGCACGTTCGGACACGAACCATTGATTTCCAAACCAACCAAATCAAAATCATTCAGCATTTGCGCCATAATCGCCAATTCTTCCGGCTCGCCGAAAATCGACGCGACTAAAGGAATTTTTTTTGAATTAATCGATGGGCCGATTTGCTTGCGCCACCAATCGATTCCACGATTTCGCAAACAAACAGCATTAACTGCCCCGCCGCGTATCAACCTGACCGAACAAACAGGATTATTCCCCTCTCGCCGAGTAAGAGTCAGCGTCTTGATGACCGAAGTGAATAATGCCGGATCAAGCAAACCCAGCCAGCGCCAAGGCTGTTCCCAGGGCCAGCCCTTGCCGTCAAAACCCAACGCGCCGCTGGCGGTCATATATTCGAATTCATGGCCATTGGATAATCTGATCAAGTCAGCCACCCCCTTCCTGTGATGAAATGTGCGAGTTAATTTTGTGCTGTATTCTAAAGATAGCTCGAACGCATTTTGGCTGTCCCACGCCATAGGCGGGCAGGCGCCACAGGCGGACGCAGATATTCTTCCCGACGAAATCCAACCCTGATTCTGATTTACGGCAACCTGCCCGCATTGCTACGCAAAGCGTTGCAGGCGGGTTTCCAGTTTTTCAATGAGTTAATCATAACTCATTTCAGTAAATTTTTCAAAAAATGTGCAATATCTAAAATAAGACAAAACACAACAAAAAAACAGAAATCATGATAATTTCTACGGCCTGTGGATAACTTTTGACAAAATCAATTTTATCTGCTATATTGTAATTAGCATAAGACCTTGATAGATTGTTCTAAATGTTCCCATCCATCGGTTGGCTATAGTTTAGACATTACAAATCTATTGGGCCGCTTCCCCGCAAGGGGATTTTTTGTTTATAAAAATTGCTCATCAAATCTTATCTTGTCACTATAAACATCAAGCCAATCGGTATTTTGCCGTTCATATTTCTGAAAAATTCCCCAACAAAATAAATCAGCCGCCTGTAAGCCGTAATTTTCATGCGACAACCAATGATAAATATCCAACGGAATATGCGGTGAAAGCCGTCCTTCTAATTGGCGGCGAATATAAGAATTAAACTCGGTAATTTCTGGTTTAGCCATTGATTTGTCCAGAATCAATTCTACTCTGTCACCGCTATTTTTCTCAAAAGGAATCTGGTCTAAAACTTTTCTGGCGATATAATTATAAACTCTCGGCTTATCCCTGGCTAGTTTTTCAAAAACTTTTTTCTTATTCAGAGTAATTGAATAAATGCCAAATTTTACGCCCTTAACTTTGTTGTAGAAATATTTCTTGATTTCCAATGTCGTAACCGTACCTTTTAATTCCTGAATGATTCTTTTTCGATGTTTACTATTATTAAGCTTGCGCCGCAAGGTTGTTTTAACCGCCTTAATCAACTGGCGATTAGCGCTGTGGCAACTCAATGCTAAAATCGTCACCGTAAAAAATTTTGACGGCTTTTTATTAACAAAATCAAATCCTAAATCTCCGCTTTCATCTAAATATAAATACCACATATTATATTAATAACACAGCCACTATATTCAATAGTCAAAAAACAGGTCGAAGCCTGTTTTAATAAATCGAGTGCTGTATTTTAAAGATAGCTCGAACGCATTTTGGTTGTCCCACGCCATAGGCGGGCAGGCGCCAAAGGCGGACGCAGATTTTCTTCCCGACAAAATCCAATCCTAATTCTGATTTATGGCAACCTGCCCGCATTGCTACGCAAAGCGTTGCAGGCGGGTTTCCAGTTTTTCAATGAGTTAATCATAACTCATTTCAGCAAATTTTTCAAGGGTTGATTATTTGAAAAATTCATTGGATTTGGCGGCAAATTCTTTTAGCTCTTTGAAAATTTAAGAAAAAGAAAAACCCCGCCCAAGTAACAAGCGGGGTTCCGTTTAAACTTGGGCGGGTTCAGTCAGGAACACAGCGCAACTTATCCTTTCACTTTCGTAAACCAGAGAAAAGCGTCATTGGCCTCCCAACCCAAAGCGCAATAGTCAGAATCGAACTTTATGTTAATACCTTGACTAACATAGCGACGATCCAAGGTCGACACCTTTCTATCTTTTTTGTAAGTCTCAGGAAGTCGAGATGGTTCGTCTAGAGAAACATACCGATAGTCTTCAGGTAGTTCCTCTCTCTTTTGCTCCAAAATCAGGGACGCACCTTGGGCACTGGGAAAAACGGCTTTTTGGGTTTTGAGAAACTCCAACCACTCATTCGAGCGGGTCCAACCATTCACCGCTTGTCTGAAAGCACGAACACGGAACTTCTGCCCAGGTCTCAAGGGACTGTCGCCAATTAAATCGCCGTAAGGCGATTAAAATAGCGGCCTGAGGCCGCTGGATAAGTCAAAAGTTATGCACATTTTACAATAGAAAAAAGGTTGATTATGTGCTAAAATTAGA
>JBAYGU010000029.1:0-12099 GCA_041666505.1 Candidatus Buchananbacteria bacterium
GCTGAGGCATCTGGTTATCAAGAGAAAAAAGTCTTTTGGATCGAAAACACCCCAAGGAGCCGATGTTATGAGCACGCTTTACTCTGTTGTCATGTCGCTCTGGTTCAGATCTAAAAAGGATTTTTTCAGAGCCTACTCTGAGGCTTTGAGCTGTTAGAAAATGGGAGTCAGTGAGGAATTACGGATAAGGGACTTGACAAAATTATCAATGTATGCTACAATTATATATTGATTCGGGAATTAGCCCGGATTGAACTTAGCCTAAAAAAGGCTTTGGGAGATCGTTACAATATAATAATATTAACAGTATTATCTGTTTGGCCTATCGCCATGCGGATGCAGTAGTTTAAATCGAAGGCTTTCTTGAAAAGGAGTTTCTGAAATGAATCGCTTGGATAAAACGGTGCGACTGGTTACTTTGCAAATCGAGTGCACGAACCTGGATGCGTTTCCGGCATCGGTCAAACAGCTCGAACTCGAACAGGAATCGGAGCGGATGGTGCGCGAAAGCCGCCCGGTTAGCGGCAAGTTGATCATTGAGCCGCTCGAAAACTGTTCGCTGTCCTACATCCTCGAGGAGCTCCAGGCGGCCGGCTATGAGTTGGTCGACGCTTCTTATCAGGAACGCTTCGATCCCAAGGATGTCCGCCGGCAGCGCGTGTATGGTATGGTGAAGTTCATTTTCTGCCGCGGCGAATTCGTTCGTCGCGAGCAGATGAATGACATCATGCTCGACACCAATTACCTCGAACTCGCCAAGATGTGCAGCGTGGCGAACTGGCGCGTCCGGGCATACTCGAACCCGTTGTTCGAAAACGGCCAGATTGTTCCCGGCCAGAGCGTCATCGGCATCAACTGCGATGCTCGCGTGCCGCTCTTCCAGTCTGATGGCAAGCCTATGACGAAGTGGCTCAAGGACGAGAACGGCTATCGAGTAGGTGAAAAGTCCGTTCCCATCGAAGCCGATTTCGAGCTTCGCATCGTCGACAATTGCATTCTCCTCAAGGAGAAGGAAACGGCCGTCGTCGCCTAGTAGTTCATTCATCGCAGCGGATATTATCGCTGCTTCGGGGGTAGGTCGCCATAAACGACCTGCCCCTGCTTTTTTTGTTTAACTTTTTGTTTAGCCATCTCGCTTGACCAGTTTTGAACTTTATGATATGCTTGTTGTTGACATCTTATGGAATTTTTAAATTTTGTAATTATCAATTTTTAAATAATGTTTTAATGATTTAATTTTTAAACATTAAGAAATTTAGAAATTTTTTATAAAATTAAAAATTAAAAATTAAAAATTCTTTTTTATACTTTATGCCGAAAAGCAAACCAGCCGATCGTTCCGCCATCCGAGTCGTCGGAGCCAGAGTCAATAATCTGAAGAACGTCTCCGTCGATATTCCTCGCGACAAATTAGTGGTTATCACCGGGCTTTCTGGTTCTGGCAAATCATCACTCGCCTTTGATACGATCTATGCCGAAGGCCAGAGGCGCTATGCTGAATCTCTGTCTTCTTACGCCAAGCAGTTCTTGGACCTAATGGATAAGCCGGATGTCGATTCGATCGAAGGCTTGTCTCCGACGATTGCCATTGATCAGAAATCATCTTCGATCAATCCGCGTTCGACTGTCGGCACGATCACGGAAATTTATGATTATCTTCGTTTGCTTTATGCCAAAGTCGGCATCGTGCATTGCCACAGGTGCGGCGAAGCGCTTAGCCGGCAGACGCCAACGCAAATCTTGGAACAGCTAGCGAAATTGCCTCAGGGCCAGAGAATAAAAATCTTGGCGCCAGTCGTCTTAAATAAGAAAGGCGCTCAGACGAAAATCGTAGAAAATTTACTAAAAGCCAATTACGAGATTTTTCGCATCGACGGCAGTTTTTACCAAGCCCACGAAATATCCCAAGGCCGCTTGGCTTTGGACAAGGATTCTAGTCATACGATCGAAGTTCAAGTCGATGATCTGGAAATCAATAAAGAAATAAAAAGTCTCGATGCTAAGGATGTATCTTATGCACGTTTGAACAAGGCGCTCTTATTGGCGCTGGATTTGAGCAATGGCTTCATCAACATCGTGACGGATAAGGGCGCGGAGATGAATTTCAATCTGTATTATTTCTGTCCCAAATGCCAGATTAGCGTGCCGGAAATCGAGCCTCGGACTTTTTCCTTCAATTCGCCGTTCGGCGCTTGTCCGTCCTGCCGCGGCTTGGGCGTTAAGCTTAATCCCGATCGCGATTTGATCATCCCAAATAAAAGACTGACCTTAGCCGAAGGCGCCATCAAGCCTTGGTCGAGGAATTTCGCCTCGCAGAATTCCAATATGAAGCTACTCGAGGAAGTGGCGAAAAAATATAATTTCTCGCTCAATGTTCCGGTGGCAGAACTGCCGGAAAAAATTGTTTCTCTTATTTATGAGGGCGATGGCAAAGAATATCCCGTGGATGGCAAGCCAATGCTTTTTGACGGTGTGCTTAAATTTTTAGATGACAAATATAATGACACGAAATCGGAATACTTGCAGAAGACGCTTGAGGATTATATGCGCGTTTCCACTTGCCCGGTCTGCCGCGGCAGCCGCTTGCGGCCGGAAAGCTTGGCCGTTAAAATCGAGGGTTTAAATATTTCGCAGATCACTGGCTTATCCATCGATAATCTGACTGAGTTTATAATCGAGCTGGGGAAAAAATGGGGCGACAAGAAAGAGGGCAAGATTGCCAAGCAGCTTTTGAAAGAGACGATGAAAAAAATTGCCTTCTTAGAAAACGTCGGCTTAGGCTATCTGACTTTGGCCAGAAGCGCCAACACGCTCGCTGGCGGCGAAGCCCAGAGAATCAGGCTGGCCACGCAGATCGGCTCCGGTTTGGAATCCGTGACTTACGTCTTGGATGAGCCGTCTATTGGACTGCACCCGAGAAATACCGAAAAACTGATCAACACTTTATTTGCACTCAGAGACAAGGGCAATTCCGTCATTGTCGTCGAGCATGATGAACAAATTATGAGTTCAGCCGACTGGCTGATCGACGTCGGTCCGGGCGCGGGGATTTACGGCGGAGAAATCACCGCCGAAGGCACGGTGGCCGAGGTCAAGAAGAATAAGAAATCGATTACCGGCCAATATCTCTCGGGCGCCAAGAAAATCGAGGCTCGAAGCAGCTTGCGCGAAGGCAACGGCAAATCCATCGAGATCATCGGCGCTTCGGAATTCAATTTGAAGAATATCGATGTTAAGATTCCGTTAGGCAAATTGGTGGTCATCACCGGCGTATCCGGTTCTGGCAAATCGACTTTAATCAATGAGATCTTGGCCAAGGCTTTGTCTGCCAGATTTTACCGAACAAAAGAATTGCCGGGCAAGCATAAGGAAATCAAGGGCTTGGAAAATCTGGACAAGGTTATTAATATCGACCAGTCGCCGATCGGCCGGACGCCCAGGAGCAATCCGGCTACTTATACCGGCGTCTTTACTTATATCCGCGACCTGTACAGCGAATTGCCGGAAGCCAAAATGAGGGGATTTAAGCAGGGGCATTTTTCCTTCAACGTCAAAGGCGGCGGCCGCTGCGAAACTTGCGGCGGCGACGGCATGGTCAAGATCGAGATGCAATTCTTGCCGGATGTTTATGTGGAGTGCGAGGAATGTCATGGCAAGCGTTATAATCATGAAGCGCTGGAAATTTATTACGCCCCGCCGATATACGAAAAATCAGGCGGGCAGGGAAAGAATATCGCCGATGTGCTCGATATGTCTGTGACAGAAGCGAAAAAATTCTTTGCCGGCCAAAGCCAGATCAATGACAAGTTGGAAATTTTGGAGCAGGTCGGCTTGGGCTACCTCAAGCTCGGCCAATCGGCCACAACGCTTTCGGGCGGCGAGGCGCAACGCGTCAAGCTGGCGACTGAGCTTTCCCGCCGACCGACCGGCAAGACTTTATATGTGCTTGATGAGCCGACGACCGGCTTGCACTTCGACGATATTAAGCGCTTATTGCAAGTAATGAATAAATTGGCGGACAAGGATAATTCCGTCTTGATCATCGAGCATAATCTGGAAGTCATCAAGTCTGCCGATTGGATTATTGATCTCGGCCCGGAAGGCGGAGACGAAGGTGGATTCCTAGTCGCTGAGGGCACGCCGGACGAGGTGGCCAAAGTCAAAGGCAGTTATACTGGGGAGTATTTGAAGAAGATATTGAAATAATCTCTCTAATACTTTTCTTTAGAAGAAAAGTATTGCAAAAGAATCGCGCCGAAATAAATCATGGCTAGATTTTTTAAAAGATGTATTAATGGCGCAACTTCGATACAAATACAAAATGCAATTTTATTTTAAAATTAAAAACTCCTCGGAGCAGAAGCTTGCGGGGAGTTTTTTTTATTTGACAAACTCCATAAAAGTGCTAATCTGAAGTAATAATTATTAACTAAAATGTATGACAAACGAGGAGATTTTCAAACGGTTCAAGGAAGATAACGTCAAATACATCCAGTTGCAGTTCACCGACCTTTACGGCATGGTGAAATCTTTGACTATCCCCGCCAGCCATTTTCCTGATTGCCTGAAGTTCGGCACTTGGTTCGATGGCTCGTCTGTCGAGGGTTTCTGCCGCATTGCTGAAAGCGACATGTATCTCAAGCCCGATCTCAATACTTATAATGTCATTCCTTGGCTCGAGTCAGCCGAAGGCAATACCGCCAGATTCATCTGCGATTGCCATATGCCCGACGGCCGGCCGTTCGAGGGCGATCCGAGATATATATTGAAGAAGGCGATCGCCGAAGCGACCGCCATGGGCTATGAATTCAAGACCGGTCCGGAATTGGAATTCTTCCTGTTCAAGAAAAATGCGGAAAATAAGATCCTGCCTAATGACAGCGGCGGGTATTTCGATCTGTCCATGGATGAGGCGTATGAAGTGCGCCGCGAGATGACCGAGGCGCTGGAAAAATTCGGCATCGATGTCGAAGCCAGCCACCATGAAGTTGCAGTCGGCCAGCATGAGATCGATTTCAAATACGATGAGGCGCTTAAGACTGCCGATAACGCCGTTACATTCCGTTTCGTCCTCAAGGCTGTCGCGGCCAAGTACGGCCTGCACGCAACCTTTATGCCGAAGCCGATCCAGGGCATCAATGGCTCGGGCATGCATGTGCATCAAAGCTTATTCCATATCGTTTCGGGCGAGAATGCTTTTTACGATGCCGATCATCCGTATAATTTATCGCCGCTGGCGTTGTCTTATATTGCTGGCCAGCTCAAGCACATCAAGGCGATGTCTGCTGTGTTGTCGCCGACCGTCAATTCGTATAAACGTCTAACTCCGGGCTATGAGGCGCCGGTGTATATCTCTTGGGCGAAGAATAACCGCTCGGCTTTGATCCGCATTCCGCGCTTTGCCGCAGGCAATACCAAGGCGACTCGCGCCGAACTCCGCAGTCCCGATCCCGCTTGCAATATTTATCTGACCTTCGCCGTGATGCTTAAGGCGGGCATCGAAGGCATAAAGAAAACCATGGTTCCGCCGGCTCCAGTCGAAGAAGATCTGTATCATTTTGATGATTCCAAGCTGGCCGAGCGCTCAATAGAAACTTTGCCCGGATCTCTGTGGCAAGCGATGGAGGAATTCAAGAGCGATCCGCTCATGGCGGAGGTGTTAGGGGAACATACCTACAAAAGATACATCGAAGCCAAGGCTGCCGAGTGGGACGAGTACCGCTTGCAAGTCACGCCGTGGGAAATCGAGAAATATCTGGCGATGTACTAAAACTTATGAATTGAAAAACTCCTCGCAGCCGTTGCTCGCGAGGAGTTTTGAAAATGTGCATTAGCGGATGTCATTAGCCGATCTTAGATGAATTTCACCTCCATCTATGTAGCTGATTATACCGCTGGGAGTCTTTTTGCGGTTGAGTAGGGCATATATTGGTAGGCCATCGGGAACATCGATAATAATATTATAATCGCGGCTCACAAAAATTTGCGTCAGTTTTTTTGTTGATTCATCGCCTTGCTTAATGTATTTAATCGAAAAACAAGTAATATGTTCTCGAACTTGTTGTACGATTATTTTTTCCGGTTCCATCGGAATCGACGGAGATATCTCCGAATGTATTTTGTAAACAACAATACAAACAGCAACAATAGCTGTTGCTAAACACACACTTAATATGACTTTGCGCATGGATTTTCTCCTTGTTGGTCTAGGTTTTTTTATGGAAGGATGTATCTTCTATAAATTGTGAGTCCAATTACTAAACTAATCATAAGAATTATTGTTGCTAAGCAATCACATCCATTAACATCGCCTTCCGTCATTTTTCACTCCCTTCGTTGTCTTTCCCTGTTTTGGATTGTAATGACCGTAAATACTCGACATTTCAATATATCAAATTTATTAATATTTGTCAATAGTGCTAAATTTTAGGGTTTATGTTAAGATTACTTTAAGATAAACTTAAGATCAATATATGATTAAAGACAATTTGATAACGGTCAAAGAGCTCCGCGAGGATATGCCGGCAATAATCAATAAGATAAGGCGCGGTGGAGAATTCCTGGTTTTAAAGAAGTCTAAGCCAGTTTTTCGCATATCGTCGCCTGAGTCCGATGAAGATTGGGAGACAGTCATTGATTTCACTAAAATCAAAAAGGGCGGCATTGAAATCAATGAATTGATTAAAGCCCTTTGATATGGATAAGCTTGCTAAGGCGTTGGCAAAAATGCCGGAAAAAGACAGGCAAAAAATTTTGGCGGTCTTGATAAGGATTCGCGCTCGGGATTATTCCAACTTGGATTTTAAAAAATTATCAGGCCGCGATGATATTTACCGTGTACGCCATGGCGATTGGCGAATAGTCTTTTATTTATTTAAGGATAATGTTAATATCTTGTCTGTGGAGAAACGCAGCGATAATACATATAATTTTTAAGATATGGCGACATATAAGGAATTTTTAGCCCAAGGAGGTGAGAAAAAATGGCTCGCCCGCAACGCCTGAGCGAAGCGATGGCGGGCGAGCAGTGAATATAACATAATCATCGATATGACATATAAAGAGTTTTTGCAAAAGGGAGGAGAACAGAAATGGCAGGACAAGTGGCTGGAAGAGGGAATCGACCGGGCGGAAGACTTCGGCGAGAAGCCGAAGAAATACGTCCTAGACATGTTTCCGTATCCGTCCGGAGCAGGGCTGCATGTCGGCCATCCGGAAGGCTATACTGCGACCGATATCTATTCCCGCTATTTCCGACTGAAGGGCTTCAATGTCCTGCATCCGATGGGCTGGGACGCTTTCGGCCTGCCGGCGGAAAATTACGCCATCAAGACCGGCACTCAGCCGAGCATCACGACGGCGGAAAACGTCGCGACTTTCAAGCGCCAGATCCAATCTCTCGGCTTTTCTTATGATTGGGACAGGGAAATCAACACGACCGATCCGAAATATTACAAATGGACGCAGTGGATTTTCTTGCAGCTGTTCAAAAAAGGCTTGGCTTACGAAGCGACTGTGCCGATAAATTGGTGTCCGTCTTGCAAAACCGGCTTGTCTAACGAGGAAGTTAAAGATGGCAAATGCGACAGATGTTCCGCGGCAGTTGAGAAAAAGGATCTGAGGCAATGGATGCTGAAGATCACCGCTTATGCCGATAGGTTATTGTCGGGCTTGGACGGATTGGATTGGCCGGAATCGATCAAATCTCAGCAGAGGAATTGGATCGGACGCAGCGAGGGTGCGGAAGTTGATTTCAAGATTGCAGGCAGTAAGGAGACGATCAAAGTCTATACCACGAGACCTGATACGTTATTCGGCGCGACGTACATGGTGCTATCGCCCGAACACAAATTAATTCAGGAGTTGAAAGACAGAATAGAAAATTGGAAAGAAGTGAACAATTATGTTGTTCAATCGAAAAATAAATCAGATTTGGAACGGACTGATTTGAATAAAGAGAAGACTGGCGTCGAACTCAAGGGCGTCAAGGCGATTAATCCGGTTAATGGCAAAGAGATTCCGATCTGGCTGTCTGATTACGTCTTATCGGGCTATGGCACAGGCGCAATCATGGCAGTGCCGGCGCATGATACTCGAGACTGGGAGTTTGCGAAGAAAAAACAAATTCCAATTGAATATGTAATTATTCCAAATCAATTTTATTACCCCGATGTAAATGGAAACTCAATAATATTAAGTTGTCCAGATGATTGTGATAAAATTTTGGAGAAGGTAAAAGAAGTAAATGAAGGAAGTGGCTTTTGTTTTACGGAGATTGATTCCGGTATAATGGTAAATTCCGATTTCCTTGACGGACTCGTTCCTGAAGAAGCGATCAAAAAAATGACTGCTTGGCTGGAAGAAAAAGGCGTTGGCAAAAAAGCGATCAATTATAAGCTGCGTGATTGGGTTTTTTCGCGCCAAAGGTATTGGGGCGAACCGATTCCGCTGGTGCATTGCGACAAATGCGGCATCGTGCCGCTGGATGAAAAAAATCTGCCATTAACACTGCCTAAGGTAGAAAAATACGAACCGACCGGAACAGGGGAATCGCCTTTGGCGTTGATAGAAGATTGGGTCAATACGACTTGTCCCAAATGCGGCGGGCCAGCTAAGCGCGAAACTAACACGATGCCGCAATGGGCGGGCAGTTCCTGGTATTGGCTGAGATATATCGATCCGAATAACGATAAGGAATTCGCTGATCCGAAAAAGCTGAAGTATTGGCTGCCGGTTGATCTGTATCTGGGCGGTGCTGAGCATGCGGTCTTGCATCTGCTTTATGCGCGATTTTGGAATATGTTCTTATTTGATATTAAAGCTGTTCCATTCGAGGAGCCCTTTACTAAATTGGTCAATCAAGGATTGATTCTTGGCGAGGACGGGGAAAAGATGTCTAAATCCCGTGGCAATGTCGTTAATCCGGATGATATAGTTAAGGAGTTCGGCGCCGATACTTTCCGCATGTATGAGATGTTCATGGGTCCGCTGGAAGACATGAAGCCGTGGTCGACGAAGAATATTTTGGGCATACATAGATTTTTGGGCAAGGTTTGGGAAATTGTCATGAAACATGGAACACATAGCATAGAACAAAATGCAAACGCAGAATTAGAAATACTTTTAAATAAAACAATCAAGAAGGTTGGCGAGGACATTGAATCGATGAGTTTTAATACGGCGATATCGCAGATGATGATGCTGGCGAATGCGATGCAGGAAGCCAAGGTATTTCCGGCTGATTATTTTGAAAAACTATTGATAATATTGTCGCCGTTCGCGCCGCACATGACGGAGCAATTATGGCGCAAGCTCGGCCATATGGAGAGTATCTGCAAAGAGCAGTGGCCGACGTATGACCCGGAAAAGATAATCGATGCCGAAATCGAATTGCCGGTGCAGGTCAACGGCAAAGTACGGGCTAGATTAAAATTGCCGGCGGACGTGGAGGAAGCTGTGGCGACCAGAGCCGCGCTGGATGATTCGCAAGTCCAGAAATATGTCATGACCGAGCCGAAGAAGATATTTTACGTCAAAGGCAAGATGATCAGCATCGTGGTTTAAAAATATGAAAAAAAATGCGGGGTGTAAACTCCGCATTTTTTTATTGGTATGTTATTCCGCGTTCATTTTGTTTTCCACTAAGGGCGCTACTTCCTTGACCCATTCGGCGATGCGATCACGGTCGCCTCGGCCTTCATCAATCTTGTAGCGCCACATATTGACGCCTTTTTTCTTCACATAAGCTCTCGATAAGCTTGATAGAGCCGAAATAACACTATTATGAGCCAAGCGTTTAGCTAAGTCTGATTCTTCCTTGTCTTTTTCTGACATTTCGTTCCCCGCAACTAATTCTTTTCGGCTTAGATGGAAGTGGGCTGTTGTTGAAGCGTAATGGATAATCGCCCTATTCAAATCAGCTAACAACGGCTTAAGTTCTTCATCATCTCCGATGCCGTCAATCATTTCCAAATATATTTTAATCGCTTCCCCATTTTCCATTTTATTGGCGTCTTGTTCTGGTTCGGTCGCTTCCGCGGATTTTTTATGGTGATGAATTTTTCCGCCCTCATCAAGCGTTCTTTCTCGCCAACGATCGGTAAAAAATTTATCCGTGTCCGGATTAAAAATAGCTTTTTTTGGCATATGTTTATTTCCCCAATATTATTAAGATATTGCCCGCTGATTTCAGGCCGCTGGGAGGCACGGTAGCGCTGACGCCGTAGATGATTTGCAGTTCTGAATTAGTCAAAAGATATTTGCCGCCTGAGAAGTCATAAATTTTTATGCTGGCATAATTCTTTTGCGCCGCGTTGCCGGTTTTGACGACTGTGAAGCCCTTGGCTTTTAATCGCGCCGCTTCTTTGCCGGCCCAGCCTTCGATGGCCGTGCCGTTTTGGATTTCTATTTTAGCGCCCTCCGTCTGATAAGAAGTTTCCTTAGTTGGAGCCGGCTCAAGAGTTGATAAGTTGGTTGTCTCATTGCTGTATGGCACCGCATTGGTCGGTGTGACGACTGGAATAGAAACGGCTGGGGTGCTGGTAACGGAAGTGGTGGTCGCCTTGGTCGAGGTCGGCTGATCTTTGAATTCCGCCCACTTAGTGTAATCGATCGGCACGCTGGAAGTGCCGACAGTGAAGATATTCTGCCAGACAAATTTTATCTTGTCAAAGTTGCCACCGTAAGGCAATAAGACATAGGCGCCATTGACTATCTGGTCATACAGCATAGGTGCGTGGCCTTCGACCAAACTGTAATTTATCGGATGCTCTATATCAACATCCTTGGTTATTTTAGCTAACTTGAGAATTTCCCACATCTGCAGATTGGTCGTGACATTTTTATTGTATGCTTGCAGTAAGCTGGAAACTTTAGTCGGATTCAGGACGAAATTATATTGAGTAATTTTATTTTTTAGCGCGATCAAGACTTTTTGCTGGCGCTTGGAGCGGGCGAAGTCTGATCCTTCTGTTCCCAGGGCGTGGCGCGATCTGGAATATTTCAAAGCAGTTGCGCCATCGAAGTGCTGCCAGCCCTTTTTGATGACTAATTTTTCATAACGGGAATCGATCGGCCAATCGTTTTCTTTGCCGCGGATCGGATAGGAGTAGTCGATCAAATCATTATCGACGTAGACATCGATGCCGCCGAATTCATCGATTAGCTTCTCGAAGCCGTCAAAATCAATAACGGCGTAATAGCCGATTTCCGTTCCCAACAATTCGTTCATGAATTTTCTGGTTTCTTCGCCGCCCGATCCGGGATTTTTCTTTTCAGCGTAGGCATTGATCGCATTAATCTTCGACCAGCTTGTATTGGAAAGCTTCACATACAGATCGCGGGGGATAGACATCATGGCGACTTGGTTGGTCGAAGGTTTGAGCGTTCCCATGATTATGGTGTCCGCCAGAGTGCCGCCTTCATGGTCAGCTCCGCCCATACCGATGAGCAAGAAATTTATGCGGTCATTTTCTTCACCTACGAGCGGCCGATCGCCGGAAACTATCAAATTACCGATCTGGCTCAAGAAATTCAAATTGGTGAAGCCCTTGATCAGATTTTCATTGGAAAATATGATTGATGAGGAAAAAACGATAAAGCCGATAATTATGACAATCGCTATACTGGCCAGGACTTTCTTGATGCCCCCTCGTTTTTTGGGTCGCGCGTGAGCTGTCCTTATATCCGCCGGCCTTGCTGCCTTAGCCGCTGGCACCATGTTCGACAAATTTTGATCACGGTTAATATTGACAGAATGCTTGTTTTCTGTTTCTTGGTCGGAAAGAAGGTTAATTTTGACTGGTTCTGTCATTTTTAATTGAATTAATTCGAATTATAAAATGCCAAGAATTATTTTTGGCATAATAGCTGGACTGAAGTAAATTATAACACCTTATGAGTAAAATGACAAAAAAGCTAAATACAAACCCCCTCTAGCTCCCCCTTTCGTAAAGGTGGAGAATAATTTCTCCGTATTGAGTTAATGGAAAAAATGGTGGGGCTAAAAAGTTGATTTTGTGGCATAATTTAGTTAAAAAATAAGCCTGAACTAAATTTATGAATAAAAAAGTGCCCGATTTGCTTAAAATATCGGGTTAA
>JBAYGU010000030.1:0-11972 GCA_041666505.1 Candidatus Buchananbacteria bacterium
AACGAGGGTAAATTCTAATTCATTAAAATAACTAACTAATTAAAATTGGGTAATTGGACAAGATCGCCCTCTGGGCGACCCCACTTATCAAGCCACCAGCTTTGCTGGGGGTATTCTGACTATAATTTCATGTTAGCAACAATAATCATATTTGTGCTAGTTCTGTCCCTGTTAGTTTTTGTGCATGAGATGGGGCATTTTTTGACGGCGCGGAAATTTGGCGTCAAGGCCGAAGAATTCGGCATGGGCTTGCCGCCGCGTGCGATCGGCATTCAAAAGTTTGAGGGCAAGTGGCGCTGGGTCGGAAAAAGAGAAATCCAGCCGGGGGAGCCGATGGTTTACTCGCTCAACTGGATTCCAGTCGGCGGTTTTGTAAAGATCAAAGGCGAGAACGGCGAAGCCGCGGCGGATGCCGATAGTTTCGGCCATAAGAAAATCTGGCAGAGGACTGTAATTTTGGCGGCGGGAGTAACGATGAATGTTGCACTGTGTATTTTTCTTTTGTCAGCAGGATTCATGATCGGCATGCCGACTTCGGTTGATAATAATCATGGCGGAAAATTCATTTCTGAGCCGAAGGTGCAGATAACGGAAGTCTTGGCTGATTATCCGGCTGCCGCAGCTGATTTGAAGGCGGGCGATATCATCGTCAGCATCGATAATATGGTTATTAAGTCGGGTGATGAATTAAAGGTATATTTAGAGGCTCGGGAGAATCAAGCCGTTACAGTAAAAATCCAGCGCGGGACCGCAGAGCTGGAAAAGACGATCACTGTCGTGAAAAAGAATGAAATCATCGGTTTCGGCATCGGCATTATAGATGTCGGCGTTGTCCGTTATCCCTGGTACTTGGCGATCAGGGAAGGCGTAGCTGCGACATGGTTCTGGTTCGTGGCCATAATCATGGCTGTGGTCGGCTTGTTCAAGGAGTTATTCGGCGGGCCTTCTGCCGGGTTGGATTTTGCCGGACCGGTAGGCATTGCGGTTATGACTGGACAGGCTGCCAAAATGGGCTGGATTTATGTTCTGCAATTCACCGCGCTGCTTTCCTTGAACTTGGCGATCATTAATATCTTGCCTTTTCCGGCGCTCGATGGCGGTCGGATATTATTTCTGGCGATTGAGAAGATCCGCGACAAGGCGGTCGATAGCAAGCTGGAAAATCTGTTCCATAATATCGGCTTTATCCTGCTGATGGTTTTGATTGTGGCGATAACTTACCGTGATCTGGCTAAGTATGGATTAAAGATATTGCAGGCGTTGGGCAGATTGGTCGGCATAGGAAATTAAAAATAAAAAAAGCCCTCGAGTAGTTCGAGGGCAAGGTGCATTATTTAAAAGGAATATCTGATTCATCGGGAGGAATATTATGGCGACAGGTGAGACAGGGGGTCGTCGTTCTTGATGCCCGGCAATCATCACACACCGCTTTAATGGGTTGGGGTTTTTCATCTTTCGGCACGCCGAACATGCCGTGCAGCGGGCAATTCATGCATTGTTCCCGCAAACCATTGTATCCAATTTCACGTCCGTAATCACTTAGAGGGTCTATTCTTGGAGCGATGTGCGCCGGAGAATTCCTGACGACTATACCGGCAGGCGCAGGATCTTCGTAAATAATGGTGACAATGTAAAAACAGCTAATGCCATTATAACATGAAGAGGAATCAAGATGAATAACAATCTTACCATCAGATAAAAAATCAGTGATTTCTTTTTCGATTTTATGACTAATATCATCCGGATATCTTCCTGTGCTGGAAAACATTTTGCACTTTTGCATCACTCATCTCCTTTGTTTTTTTGCTTACTTATTTCGCAGAAGATGCAAGATTTCTTTGACATCAGTTAGGAAGGCGTTTAAGGAGGGGCCGTCGATAACTTTTTCGGATGAACATCCCAAAGTCGTTGCCAGATAATGGAGGCAGAATCGATCAACCTTGTTGATGAGTTTATGATGCCGGAAGAGCCGCGCTTCAGTTATTTTCCGCTGTTCAAGGCGCAAAAAACATCTGCGACAGACCCTCAAGTGCCATGCGGTTATAACTCGGTCGATTTTTTTCTTCGGCGACATACGTTTTTTCTCCTTTTGTTCCGGTTGATATGTCCAATATGTGAAGGTACTATTGATTTGCTATCTTATCATAAATATATCAGCCCGTCAACCTATAACTTTAGATAATAAAATAATATTCAAATTAAGCTAAATTAACCAATAATTATGAAAATGCCAGTTTCTTCAGGCATGAATCCGATTGATGTGATACGCCGCGCCGGTTACGGCCAAGTCCGTGATCAGCGCGCCACCGAAATTAGCTATGCTCGCCGGATGGGCAGTGGCATTTATCCGCGCTTTCATATTTATATCAATGGCCAGGAATTGAATATGCATCTTGATCAGAAACAGGCGTCATATGAAGGCGTATCCGCCCATAGCGGCGAATATGACGGGGAGACTGTCGAGCAGGAAGGCAGAAGGATTATGGAGATTATGGCTAAGCTGCATGACGAGAGATTTTCCGGTCCGGCTCCAGCGCCAGAGCAGGAAAAGGGAGGCTTTTGGTCGAAGATTTTCGGCTAATTCCGTCGGTTGACTTAAGTCAGGATAAGTAATAAAATACGGCCATCTAGAGCCCCTTAATAAACATATGCTTCAATCACAATTATTCCCTAAAACCTTGAAAAACGCACCCAAGGAGGCGACTTCTGCCAGCCACAAATTCCTCGTGCAAGGCGGTTATGTCGATATGCTCCAAGCGGGAGTTTATACCTACTTGCCTTTGGCTTGGCGAGTGATTAATAATATCAATAAGATTGTGCGCGAAGAAATGAACGCCGAAGGCGGGCAAGAATTATTAATGCCAGCTTTGCAATCCAAAGGTATTTGGGAAGAGACCGGACGTTGGAGCACCAGTTTGAAGGATGTCATGTATCAATTCAAAGATGCCAGCGGCAAGGAATTGGGACTGGCGGCTACTCACGAGGAAGTCGTTTATGACTTGATCAGAAAATTCATCAATTCATACAAGGATTTGCCTCTTGCCGTTTATCAGATTCAGAATAAATTCCGCGCCGAGCTTCGAGCCAAAGGCGGCTTGATGCGCGGCAGAGAATTCATGATGAAGGATCTTTACAGCTTCCATTTGAGCCAGGCCGATTTGAATGACTATTACAATAAGATGATCGATGCTTACAAAAGAGTTTACAATCGTTGCGGTTTGGAAGCTAAAGTGGTAGAAGCTTCCGGTGGCGTCTTTACGGATAAATTTTCTCACGAGTTCCAAGTCGTGTCCGAGGCGGGCGAGGACAGAATCCTGTATTGCGACAGCTGCGATTTCGCGCAGAACAGCGAGATTTCCGAATTGAAAGTCGGCGATAAATGCCCAAGTTGCGGCCGGCCAATCAAAGAAGGCAAGAGCATCGAGGTTGGCAATATCTTTAATTTCGGCGACAAGTATGCGAAAGATATGAACGGTTACGTCAATAGTGATAAGGGCGAGAAGCTGCCGATTTGGATGGCTTCATATGGCATCGGCATTTCTCGCTTAGTCGCGACCATCGTGGAAATCCATCATGATGATGCTGGCATCATCTGGCCGGAGAGCGTTGCGCCGTTCAAAGCTCATTTGATTTCTATCAAGCAAGACGAGGCAGCGCAGAAGATTTATGATGAATTAGTTGCTGCCGGTATCGAAGTCTTATACGACAATCGCGATGTTTCTGCCGGGCAGAAATTCGCTGACAGCGATCTTTTGGGAATTCCATGGCGCTTAGTTGTCAGCGGCAAGAATGAAGGAAAGATTGAAGTGAAGAAAAGAGATTCAGATAAGACGGAATTATTGGAAACGGAGGAGATTATTAACAAATTTTCAATTTAACAATTTACAATTTTCAATCAATGTTTCAATTTAACAATTTACAAATTGGATCATTGATAATTTGTTGAAAATTGATTATTGATAATTGAAGATTTAGAAATTACATTATTGTGTTCAAAAAATTCTTTGGCAAATTCAATAAGGGCCTGGGCATTGATCTGGGCAGCTGCAATACTCTGGTTTTCCAGCAGGACAGGGGCATTGTCATCAATGAGTCATCGGTCGTGGCGATAAATAATCGCACCGACCAGATTTTGGCTATCGGCGACGAGGCTAGGAGGATGCTGGGTAAGACTCCGCCGCATATTACGGCGAGCAAGCCTTTGGAATTCGGTATTATTTCAGACTTCGAAGTGACCGAGAAAATGCTTAAATATTTCATCAATAAGGTTAAATCAGCTAAATTTTCTTTTTCTGCTATGCCGCGGATAGTCGTCGGTGTGCCGCTCGATGTTACGGCGGTGGAAAAAAAAGCTGTCGAGGACGTTCTTCTTGCTGCCGGAGCCAGCGAAGTCAGCTTGATCGAGAATATCATGGCAACGGCGATTGGCGCGCGTATTCCGATCCAAGATCCGACTGGATCGATGATTGTTAATTTGGGCGGCGGCTTGGCTGAAGTGGCGGTCATATCCTTGGACGGCATAGTCAATTGGAAGTGTTCGCGAGTCGCCGGTTTGGCGTTGGATAAAGACATTATTAATTTTGCTCGCGATGAATTCTCGCTTGTTTTGGGCGAGATGGTGGCCGAGGATATTAAGAAAAAAATCGGTTCTGCTTCGCCGCTTCAGGAAATGCTGGAAATGCCGATGCGAGGCCGCGATATCTTAAGCGGCTTGCCCAAGGAGGTCAGGATCAACGACGCCCAAGTCAGGGAAGCGTTATCCAAATCAATCGCTAAGATTTTAGATACGATTAAGGCTACACTCGAAACGACACCGCCTGAATTGGTTTCCGATATTTATCAGAAAGGCATTTATCTGACCGGCGGCGGCGCGCAATTGAAGGGCTTAGATATATTGATTTCCCATGCGATAGAAATTCCCGTCCATATCGCCGATGATCCCCAGACGTGCGCTGTCCGCGGCATGGGATTTTTGCTTGATGACGCAGTCCTGCTGAAGGATATCGTATTGCCGACTTCGCAGTAGAAAAAAAAGAAATATATGTTCGATAAGATGATAAAATCATCAATCTATGGCTTAACGGCAATCTTAATTGCCGTCTTTTTTCACTTTGCCGGCTGGCTCGCTCCGGTGGAAGGCTTATTGGTGACTATCTTCAGTCCCGTCCAAAGGTCTGTTTATAGCGTGTATTACGGCGGCCAGAATATCTATTCATCGTGGGTCAAAAAACGCGATCTGATCGCGGAAAACGAGAAGCTGCGGGCGCAGCTGGTCTCTCTGGCGATCGATACGGCTAAATTCAAAGCATTGGAAGATGAGAATGATCTGCTGAAAAAAGAGATGAATTTCGTCGAAGAGAATAAATTCAAATTCGTCGCGGCCAAGATCATTTCTGGCGTGTCTGATCCATTATCGCAATCGGTTATTATTAATCGCGGCAAGAAAGATGGCATTGAGATCGGCCTGGCTGTAATCGCTGATAGCGGCATTATGGTGGGAAAAGTAGTCGAGGCAAAAGATGATTATTCAAAAGTATTGCTTTTATCTGATAATAAAAGCCGAGTGGCGGCGACAATTCAGAATCTGGATCATACGGTCGGCTTGGTCGAGGGCCAGTACGGCTTGTCTTTCTCGATGACTAATATCCCCCAGAATCAGGAAATAAAAGATGGCGATTTAGTGGTCACATCCGGATTGGAGGGAAAAATTCCGAAGAATTTATTGATTGCCAAGGTTGAAAGCGTCCGTTCTGTGGAAAGCGAGATTTTCAAGACGGCGATTCTAAAACCCATCATATCATTGAATAGCTTGAGCGATATCGCGGTGATAATACCATAAATATGCCGAAGAAAAATTTATATTACATTCTGCTGGCTTGCGCGCTGATCTTTTTGCAATTGGCGGTCGTGGGCAATTTGAATTTTTTCGGCGGCCGGGTGAATCTGACTTTGGTTGTTCTTATTATTTTAATCAATTTGGCGGAATTCAATTGGGTAGTGACTTTTACGGTTGTTATCGGCTTGCTATTAGATGTTTATTCCGGACTGCCTTTCGGCATTCTGACTTTATCGCTCTTCATATCCGGCGTAACACTTAAGATATTATTTCTTAATTTTTTCACCAATTTCTCATTTTATTCCTTGTTGCTTTTGGGTTTGATTGCAGTTATATTATACAACGCAGTTTTTATTTTTATTATCGGGCTTATTTATTTCATCGGCTTGAGCGATTATCTGCCGGGATTTGATTATTTGTATAAGTTTTTGTGGCAGATATTGACTACAGAACTGATAATGGTCGCCGCCTATTATTTCATAAATTCCCTGTCACGCAAGTTCAAGCCGGTCTTCATAGGTTGAAATATATGAGTAATCCTTTTACACAAATAGAGCCGATAGATCTGGGACGGAAAAATTCACTGACTTGGGTCGAGGAGAGCGTTAACTTATCCGGCGATGCTTCAAGCGGCATCCGAACGGGATTTTTGAGCTTGTCCTTCAGCCGCAAGAAGATATCTTTTTTATTCGTCATCATTTTCTTTGTCCTTATCGCGTTGCTGATCCAGAGCTTCATGTTGCAGATAGTCGGCGGCGAGAAATATTTCGCCTTGGCGGAAAATAATCGCATCAAGGTGGAATATAATAAGGCGCATCGCGGGGTTATTTTGGACCGCAACGGAACAGTACTGGTTAATAATCTTTTCGGCTTTTCGGTCTCGCTGCTTCCGGTCGATCTGCCTAAAGATGAAATGAAAAGGAACGAAGTTTTGGCAAAACTTTCCGTAATAATCGGCATGCCTGTCAATGAGATGGCAGAAAGATTAAAGGGGTCAGAAAAGCGCTTTTACCAGCCAGTCGCTTTGCGCGCCGGCATTCCTTATGATTCCGGCATGCAGATCAAGGTCATGGCCGAAGAGTTGCCTGGCGTAGAGCTTAACGTCGATGCTTGGAGGCAATATCCTATCGCTGAATCGATGTCGCATGTGCTGGGCTATATCGGCAAGATCAATGTCGAAGAATACGATCAGTTGTCCGATAAATACCTACTTGATGATAATATTGGCAAGACCGGTTTGGAAAAGCAGTATGAGCCGTATCTCAAAGGCGAGCACGGCGAGCGCCGCATCGAAGTCGATGCTTTGGGACGGGAAAAGAAAATCGTGTCGCAAAGCCAGCCTATTGCCGGCAGCAATATAATTTTGGGCCTGGATGCGAAATTGCAGGAAAAGGTTTTTAGTATCTTAAAGGAGAAAATTCCCAATGGCCGGGGATCAGTCATTATCACCAATCCCCAGAACGGAGAAGTTTTGGCCTTGGTCGATTTTCCGTCCTTCGATGATAATCTGTTCACTGGCGGAATCAATTCTGATGAATATGCCAAGCTTCTGGCAAATCCTAACAATCCGCTTTTCACTCGTTCGATTTTCGGCGAATATCCATCCGGTTCGACCGTCAAGCCGGTTTATGCTGCAGCTGCCTTAGAGGAGAAGGTTATTACGAAAGATACGACGGTGTTATCGACCGGCGGATTATCCATTGGCGAATGGCGATTTCCCGATTGGAAGGCTGGCGGGCATGGTACAGTGAATGTGGTTAAGGCGATCGCTAACTCTGTCAACACATTTTTCTATTATATCGGCGGCGGCTACGGCGATTTCCAAGGTCTGGGATTGGATCGCATGGTAAAATATCTGAAGATGTTCGGTTTGGACAAAAAGACGGGTATTGATCTGCCTGGAGAACGGAGCGGTTTCGTGCCTGACGCCGCATGGAAAAAAGAAACGAAAAAACAAATTTGGTATATCGGCGATACTTATCATCTGGCGATCGGCCAGGGCGATTTATTGGTTACTCCGATGCAAGTGCAGGGCTATTTGATGGCGGTAGCTAATGGAGGCAATTTATTGTCACCGCGTTTGGCAATCGGCGCAATCCTGTCTGATGGAGCTAAGCAATTTTTTCCGGTAAAATCCCTCGGACAGGTCGCGGTAAGCGCGGAAAATCTGGCCATTGTCCGAGAGGGCATGAGGGAAACCGTCGTGTCCGGATCGGCCAGGAGCTTGAGCAGTCTGCCGGTGGCAGCTGCGGGTAAGACCGGTACGGCGCAGTGGCATGCTGACAAGCCTAATCACGCTTGGTTCATCGGTTTCGCGCCTTATGATAAGCCGGATTTCGCTATCACTGTCCTAGTTGAGGAGGGCGGAGAAGGTTCATCGGTTGCAGTGCCGATTGCCAAGGATATTATGCAATGGTGGTATAAAGACAGGTTTACAGAAATTAAGGCCGTAAAATAAGCTGAAATATCGATAATTATTGGGGCTTGACAAGGTTTTGGCATTTTGCTATACTTATGATTATATTATTGACGTTGGACAGATATCATTCTTGCAGAAATTGCGTACAAAAATGATTCTGCCTCGATCTTATTTCTCAAAAAACCGTTTCTAAGGTTTTTTGAATTTTGCCCAGTTTATAGCGGCAATCGATTAATAAATTATATTTTGACGGGTTACTCGTTGAACAAATCACATATGAGCGAAAGTTATATCTCCCAAGAGGGATTGAAAAAAATCAAAGAAGAATTGGAAATATTAAAAACCACGGATCGTCCCGAGGTTATCGACCGTATCGCCAAAGCGCGCGATCTTGGCGATTTATCAGAGAATGCCGAATACCATGATGCTCGCGAGAAGCAGAGCTTTATCGAAGGCAAAATTCAGGAATTGGAATCAATTATAAAGAATGCGGTAATTATTAAAAATAAAAAATCAGACACAGTACAGATCGGTTCTACCGTGCATGCCGAATGCGACAATGGCATGAACATCAAGTATCAGATCGTCGGCCAATCAGAAGCTAGTCCGGCTGAGGGGCGGATCTCACATGAGTCGCCTTTGGGCAAGGCTTTCTTGGGCAAAGGCATCGGTCATGAATTCGAATTGAAGATTCCAGCAGGGAATATTAAATGCAAGATTAATAAGATCGAGTAAAACAGAAAAAGGAGGACAAGACATGTTTGGTCCAGGTTGGCAGGAAGCTTTTAAAGATGAAAATAATAAAGCGCAAAGACTAGCTCTTGCAAAACAATTGAAACCATTCCTTGTTGGTTTAAACAAAGCAATTAGTGATCGGAATAGGCAAGCAGCGTCCAGTTGTGCGCAAAGCATGGCTCAAGCTATCGGGCAAATTGTGGATCTGGTATATTCCGCCGCAGTCTGTGATCAGATTATACTATTGATGAGTGATATTTCCGTCACTATGACTTCTTCCAGCCTTAACACGAGGATTCAGGCAATGGTGCGAATTGAGAAGTGGCAAAAAGATAATTCTGCCAAGGTTATTCTGGATTGGGGAACATTCAAGGTTTTGGTTTTCAATAATCCTCAGAAATGATACGTTAGTAATTTGTGAAAAAAACAATACCGCTCCGGCAGATGCCAGAGCGGTCTTTTTATTGCTTATATATCCAAATTCTTGACGTTTTTGGCATGGGTCTGGATGAAGCGCTTGCGGGGAGCGACTTCGGCTCCCATCAGGATGTCGAATGTCTCGTCCGCCAGAGCGATATCTTCCACGCTGATTCTTTTCATTTTGCGCCTGGCTGGGTCCATTGTGGTTTCCCATAATTGTTCAGGATTCATTTCACCCAAACCTTTGTAGCGCTGGATATTGACTTTGATGCCGCTGTATTCCTCGACTTCGCCGACTTCTGATTCGCCGTCGCCTTCGCTAGCTTCCGCGCCTTCGGCTTCACCCCCTTCATCTTTCTGCTTGGCAGATTTTTTTTCTGCGGCGACTGATTGTTTAGATGTTTTATTGGCCAAAGCCTTCGCTAGCAATTCTTCTTTGACTTTCGCCAATTCTTCTTCATTATAGACATAGCGTGCTTCCTTGCCGACTTGGACGCGGAACAAGGGCGGCATGGCGACATAAATATGGCCTTCGTTAATCAAGGCGGGGAAGTGGCGATAGAACAAAGTCAGAAGCAGTGTACGGATATGGGAGCCATCCACGTCGGCATCGGTCATGATGACGATTTTGTCATATCTCAAGTCTTCGATGGTGAATTGCTCTCCGATATTAGTGCCGATGGCGATGATGAGCGATTTGACTTCGTTATTGGCTAGCATCTTATCTAAGCGCGCCCGTTCGACATTCAGAATCTTACCACGCAAAGGCAGTATAGCCTGGAATTCGCGATTGCGGCCTTGCTTGGCGCTGTTGTGGACGAATATTCCGCTGGCTAACGCAAAATTGTGAGTATTTGGCACCTCGATATCGTAGACATCGATTTTTTTCGACATTTTTTCAATCCGTATTATTTTGTGATTAAGGTATTGTGCAGCTGTAAGTAGAGCATTTTTATCGCCGTCAAAAAATCTATTTAACAATGTTTCAAATTTCACTAAATTAGGATTTCTTGATCCTTGTGATCTTTCTTGTTCATATAAATCTACATTGCCGTATTTATCATAGATTTTCTTGGCGAAAGCTAGGCTGCAAGCCAGATATGTCTTATCATAAGCCTCTTTTCTTTTCTGTCTGAATTCATTCGTCCATTGTTTTTGAGTTTCCTCGCTTCTCCAAGCGCGGAGATCATCATTGTTCCATTGGGCATCAGCTTGATTTTTTAATGCCGCTTTCAATTCCGGATGAGCCTCAAAATATTTTTTTACCCTAATAGCTTGTTTTTCTCTATTAGCATCGCTTTTCCAGTATTCTTTTTGCGCCCGGTTCAGAATGGCCGCTGATTCAGTCCTGAATTTTTCATTGCTATTGTAAAAATCCAGATATTTTTCCGCCATGAATTTTTTGTAGGCAGGGTCGGACCATTGTTTTTTCGCTCTTTCGCTGAGCATGGGAGCTAGTTCCTTCATGGTTTGAGAAATTTTTTGGCGGTAGGCGGGAGATTTCTTAATTGCATTACATTTTTCTATAACTTCGGGGCGATGCAAGGTTTTGCCGACATGAGTTCTGTGGACTTGGAGATGATCTTCGGGATTGAGTCTTTTAAGGTTATTAGGATTATTATTCAGCTTATTATAATCGATATGATGCTTATGGGAGCCGTCATTCATATTATATGTGCCGTTCTCCAGATTATATTCATCGGCTAACAGATGCGTAAATTTCCATTTGTGAGTCTTGGGGCATAATGCCATTTCATAGCCGTCAATAGTAATCCTGTTTTCAATTTTAGATAGTTTTTTTACCAATGGCATCAAGCTCATATCACATTTTAGATTTTGAGCTTCAACGTATGATCCGTCCCTAAGCATGAATTTGTGGTCAGGAGTACAGATTATTTCCTCGTTATTATCCAAGATGATTTTGATTACAGCGGTATTTTTGTCAGTTACTCTTGGGTGGAGGATCTTTTCAATTCCCATCTCGCCATTATTTTTTATCGTATAGCAATAATTAGTCTTGCCGGTGTTCCATTCCTGGATGAGTTCAATAAAGCTGAGATTTCGCCCGTCAGCTAGGGCGATTTTAGTATCGCCTGAAAAACATCCGCCGGCTGAGTCTCCCTCTACGATATATAATTCAGATATTTTGGCATCGCGTGAGGAACAGTCAGCGAGCTTGCCGGGCAAGGCAAAGCCGTCTAGCACGCCTTTACGCAAGACGGATTCGCGAGCTGTCCGGGCAGCCAGCCTGGCTTTAGCCGCCAAGATGCATTTGGCCATGATCGCTTCGGCGTCCTTGGGGTTTTCTTCCAAAAAAGTGTCAAAAGCATCAGCCATAACTTTATCCACAGCCGGTTTGGCTTCGACATTGCCCAATTTAGCTTTAGTCTGGCCTTCGAATTGCGGCTCGCCGATCTTGACCGACACGACTGCAGTCAGGCCTTCGCGCACGTCTTCCGCCGTCAAGTTGGCATCCTTTTCTTTCAGAAAGTTATTCTTGCGGGCGTAAGCATTGATAGTGCGGACCAGAGCGGTGCGGAAACCGACGACGTGCATGCCGCC
>JBAYGU010000031.1:0-10823 GCA_041666505.1 Candidatus Buchananbacteria bacterium
ACTTCAAGCCATGCTTATTATATACTACTATGTTCTTTTTTTGTGGGTTAACGGAACGGTAAAACCTTTTCAAGTCGCACCAGTAGAACTGGTGGATTACCTACTGGGTAAAACTATTTATTAATTAAAATAGCAATCCAGATCAATAATATCGGTATATATTCGTAAAAATCAGCCAAATATAAAAGGGACAGATTACATCTGTCCCATGGATCAAAAACGAACTAAATTACGACAAGTTTCCAATCGGCCAGAGCGCCATCCAGAAGCGATTTGGTCTTGCGGCCATGAATCTTGTCAACGGCCTCCCGCGAATCTTCATCGAGCTGATCTAATTCCGGACCGGATTCCTTAATCACATCATCATACATCACCTTGATAATCTGGCCGACAGCTGTTCGCGAAAAGATATCAACGCCGGCCATAACCAGATTTGAAAGCACATGCTCCAAACGGACTGCCGTAAAGAACTCTTCCACGAACTCAATAGCGGATGCGGGCGTAACGAGCGCAGCCTTGCCCTCAGCCAAAGATTTTCGCTCGCTGAATTTCGGGCTCTTGTATTTAGCGATCACCCAATCGCCGCCCGAATAATTGCGATGCATGATGGTCGGCTTAATGACAATTCCCTCGCCGACATCTTCGACTGAACCGACCCCGTTCTCCCGCGCCACTGTCGACGGCGCATCTCGCAGTTCATCGAACACCGCTTGATCCGGCCGGCCGCGATACAGCAAGGGCACGGTCTTAAGACCGATGCGCCCAGCCAACTCAACGACTCGATCCCAGTCGATGAATTCTTCATCGATCCTGACATCAAAAACGCGTAGCTGCTTTTCCCGACAATAAGGGATGCATTTCCCCTGAACGCCGGGCCCGAACCATTCACCGTAGAAGATAACCTCGGATTGTATGGATCCGGCCAGCTCTTCGAGCTTCTCAGCCAAGCCGCTGCCACGAACCCAACCCATGAAACCGGAGCTGGAATTGGGCGACGAACCTGCGTAATTGAATTCCTCATTTCTGGAGCCGATGCGGAACCGACCGTCAACCCAACCAATGCGGACATTGATGCCATGCAGCTTCTCCGTGACGATAACCTCCGGCTCCCTCATGATATCAGTAACACGATCAATTAACTGAATTTCTGCATACTTCTTGAACAGCTTCATGGATTCCCTCCTTTGCTTTTTAGCTCTGGATTTCAACGAACATTAATTATCTAACAAAACAATATAGCAAATTTATTATATTTTGTCAATAATTTATCCCCAAAGAACTCTCAATATTCTATAAACCATAAAAATGACTCAAACGTTAACTTAGCCATAAAGCAATGATAAATCGCTTATTTTTATTTAAAATTAAACAAAAAATGTCATATACTTGACAAATTGTTTATTTTACGCTATAATAAGATGTTTGGTAGAAGCTAAACTACGTACAATACAATTAAATAGGAAATTTAACCGTATAACTCGACAAGGAGACTGGAAATGGATAGTTTACCGAAGATTTTTAATCTCGCTGACCTTACGACGGAGCCGACTCAAGAAGGCTTCACCAGAGAAGTCAGAGTCATTCCTGGCGATCAGCCGGATGACATATTTAAGACTCTCAAGCTCGACCCCCAGAAAGTAACGATTTATCTTTACGCCAAACCATCCGCGCATCGTTTCCGGCAAGATCGATTTATTACGGACGATAACGGGCTATATTTGGCGTTAAATGTTGCCGATGGCCATGAGTTCTACAGTCAATCAAAGGCGAATATGTTGATTCCGGCCGGAACAGTAACAGTGACGAATGTAAGCTTTCGCGCACCAAGTTATTATGAGGATAAATGTACGACCTCGCTCGAAATTTCTTGCAGCGGAATCAACCATCCGTTGCGATTTTCTTGCGATCCAAGGCTGCTCGAGAGCAATTTCGGAATGACTTTAGAAGCCGATGGGAATGTCAGGTTCGGCGAAAATATTTTTCCTGGCGGCGTCATTCAGGACTTGCTGGATGATGAAAAATTCCATCCGATATCTTTGGGAAAAATCCGGCAGTTGCAAGTGAAATACTTCAGCAATAACGAGAATGTCAGAAATTTCTTCATACATGTCCTGCGAACCGTCGATGGAATCAAGTGGACGCAAGATCCGGGAGGCATCAAGAAGGCTTACGAACGCCTAGCTCCTTTTTACGAAGAGCTTTGCGCGTCGGAAGAAGTTTTCCTGATGGCCGCCTATCATACGGTACTGGCGGAGGCCAATCGCACCATCAACGGTGTCAAGGTCTCTAAGTATTTCAATTCGTATTTCGATGATGCCAAAACCTATGATGAATTCAAAGCGAAGCTGCAAGCTATTTTCGAATCCTTCAGCAAAGACAATCCCGAAGACCGACGTTTCAGATACTACAAATTCGACGAACTTTTCGCCAAATTGCCCGGGTATGGAGAGCTGCGCAAAACAGCGATCCAGTCCCAGTCAGGCCGCGCCCTGAACAAGATGATGGCGGACGTCGAATTCCTTAATTTCGATGAGGAGCGCTTTCCGCTTCTGGCCGAATTGGTCAGAGACGGATCGATTCCCGTATCAGCGTTTTTCCGCAAGGAAGGAGAAGAAGCATTCTTCCTGTTCAATAACAACTGGCCGCTTTTCGAGGAATTCCTCCAGAAGCATCGCCAGGCCGGAATCGAATTGGCCAGCATGGCGAGCAAGCGGACTACATATGAGAAGAGTTTCATGTCTTATATGTATTTCGTCCTTTACGCCCTGCCGGAATACCTGAAGAAACACACCGGCAAGGATTGGACCTGCCTGCCCAAGATCGTAAAAAGCGCCAGCGAGCTTGAACCCGACCGCAGTTCTAATGGCGGGACGATCAAGAAACGCAGCGCGCTGACGCCAATCGTCGATAACGAGAAGTGCACGGTCGTCGTCCCCTATGCCTGTTTGCAGATTGCCGGGCGATCGACCACTTACACATACTCGCTCAACTACTCGCTGATCGAGCGGGGCCTGAGCATCGACGGCGATGTCAGTATGATCGATGTCGAAGAGAAGCTGAATGGCCGGGATGACTACGGCCTGATGTTCTACACGCTGACCGGTTCAGCGCAAGGACGCGGCTACCCGTCTTTCCTTGTTATCTTCGAACGATTGGCCGGCGACGAGACACGAGTGCATTTCCATCGCGTCCATCCGTTACGTAGTAAGGACGGCGACAACAATCCGGTCAATGACTGGATCCGGACGTGCTACAACTGGATGGTCGGCAACGTAAACGCCGATCTCATCGTTGCCCAGCAAGGCGACTTGGCTTTCGTTAAGATCGACAAGTTGCCCGAAGGCGAGCAGACCATGGTTGACTCCTATGACAGCCATTGCTTCCAGCATGGAGTCGACTTCATCCCCTATTCCAAAAAGGCACCCAGTAACGTTCTGGGCTATTTCGACATAGCCCTCGACACTGTCCTGAAGCATTCCGAGCATATGGCAATCACAGTGCCAGCCGGCATTTACGAGCTGCGCCAGTGCCGCAGCTGGGAAGCCAATCCGAAGGGCATTTGGACCCTGCGGATCGATTGATCTTTCAACAAGCCCCGCCAGATTTTCTGGCGGGGTTTTAAAATTATGAAAAAACCGCCCAAAGGGGGCGGTGGCAATTTTTTATCTATTCTTTTCCATCAGCGCGTTCACCTGTGTTCGGAATAACCTGAACGACTCTATCATCCCAAAGTTCTCTCATAAATTGGTCCTTCTCGTGAGTAACCGGAAGGATTATCCCGAGGTTTTCTTTCAACCATGCCAGAATAATCTCGCGACAGTAGTTTGCATCTCCTTTTGTGGGAGCGACGCGCGCAGTCATAATTCGAACTTCACGTCCTTCCGCGAGCCAAGACATAACTCTCGCAACCATCTTAGGAATCGGCCGACCGATATGATCAGATGATACCCATCCGTGATATTCCGCGAGCGTACCATCTAAATCGACACCTATCCAACCCCTACCCTTCTCTCCGTGCAAATCAGCTGCCATTTTTCCATCTCCTTTGCTCTGTTGTTTGAAAATCTCCTCAATTACCCTAACTTATTATGAACAATCTGTCAAAATTGCTGGTGTATGTCCGATTCGATACCGATCGAATTATTCTAATATTGCTTCAACCAATAAATATTGCCAATTCTATTAAAAATTTGCCGGCACCGCTAGCCAGTTTCAGCCAAAAATTAAACTGCGCAGAAACCCCTAAAAATTATATATTAATAATTATCTACCAGCAAATCTCAGGCTCAGCGCCGATATTTTATCTTTATCAAACCTGCTAAGCCGATAATTACTGCGAGGCCTCCAAGACCTTGAGCTCCCGGACTATCATCATATCCGCCGTATACAAACATGAACGCGCCGAATAATATTATTAATAAAAAACACGTAATTTTGATTATATTCATATTTAAATTTAAGCTATCTACCAGCAGATCTGCGGCTCGGCGCCGATCTTATCCTTCAGGTATTGCTTGACTTCATAAATCCCGCCGATCTGATCGATCAAGCCGTTCTTCAAAGCGGCTTCGCCCAGCATAGTCGAGCCGTCCGCCATGCTTGTTACTTTATCGATTCCTAATTTACGATTTTCAGACACGGCTTTAATAAAATTCTGACCGACTATATTTATATCGCGCAAGAGCAGATTTTTTTCATCAGCGGTCAAAGGCTTGTCGCTGCTGCCAGTATCTTTGAATGTTCCGGAACTCAATTGATTGTAAGTCAGGCCTTGCTGCTTGTTCTGCTTAGATGCGTCGACGTACGACATGGTCACGCCAATACTGCCGACATCGGAATTCTTCGATGCGTATATCCTGCCCGCGCCGGTCGCAGCCCAATAAGCGGCTGAATCCCCAGCTCCCCGAATGAAAGCGACTGTCGGTTTTTTAGAATTCCTAAGCGCGATGGCGATTTCTTCTCCGGCCACCGGCGATCCGCCGTAAGAATCGACTTCCATGACGATCGCCTTAATACTGTCGTCGTTCTCCGCGCTTTGGATTGAGCCCACGATATTTTCCGAAGCAGATTCATCCACGGTCAAATTGCCCTCAGTGTCATAATCGCTGGGTGAAATATAATCGACGACTTCGCCGTGCAGATTCAAGCCGATCACATTGCAATTCTCGTCGCTCTGCTTTTCTTGCGGCGCTCCTGCTGTATCCGAAGACTCATCCGCGCCTAAATCCGACATGAATGAATCCGCTATAAAAAAGGCGGCAAACAGAATAATAATCGTGGCGGCCAGAAACTGCCAGAATACTAAAAATTTTCCATCGTACTTCCCCTCCTTGTATTTGAACCACTGCGTAATTACTTTTTGTTCTTGTTCCTCCTTCATATTATTTCGATTAATTATATTTAACTATATTTTACTACTTTTTAAACCTCTGGTCAAAATACTAACTTTCTATCTAATAGCCCGCTTGTATGCTATAATTACTTCATAACATAGACGCGGGAATGGTCGAAACCGCGCAAAAACTCAAAATAACACATAAAATAATCAAAACAATATGGACTCATCCGTATCTCCCTCAACCAAGCCTCTATTCCGCGCGACGCAAATCGTCTGGTATATCCTTTATTTCATCGAAGCGCTTCTCGCATTAAGGATTCTATTGAAATTATTAGTCGCCAATCCGAATGCCGGGTTTTCCAACTTCATCTATGCCGTCACTGGCTGGCTCGTGGCACCATTTTTGACTGTCTTCGGCATCTCGCAGGTGTCAGGCGTCATCTTCGAGTGGACCACTCTGCTGGCTATGCTCGTCTACTGGCTGATCGCCTTCGCCATTATCAAGCTACTTCTAATCGGCAAATCGGTTTCCACCCCGGAAGCCGCGACTAAATTGAACGCTCAGGAAAAATAATCCAAAACTATGATCTGGACAATAATCGTCATCTTATTAATTCTCTGGCTCTTAGGCCTCATCACTTCCACTGCGGGCGGCCTGATCCACATCCTTTTAGTCATCGCCATTATCCTAGTTATTGTGAGACTATTACAAGGCAAAAAAATCATCTAACTTTAAAATTGAATAAAACAAAAAAGACGTTTGCCAAGGCGAGCGTCTTTTTTAAAATATATTATCTGATGCCGGAATCACAGGAAAGATCGGCGGCGCTGTCCATGTCCGCACCATTGCAATATTTAAGTCGATCTTCAGACGACACGCTTTTTTATAGTTTAATGACGCGGTAGTGGCGCTTTTAAAAGTACTGCTAGACAATTTTCTGAGCCGCCTCGATAATTCTGCTGTCCCTAATCTTTATATAGCGATCGTCATAATTATCAGAAGCTGAACTCAAAACTAATTTAAGAGCGCTTTCTAAATTTTCGGCCCATTCAAGAGAAAAGCCCTCAGCCTGTTCTTCATCAGTCAAAGCTAATTCCTTCTTTTCGACTAATTTTGATAAATAAACAAATGAAACTTGAAACAATTTCCATTCATCCCTTTTTTCTATGAATACTCCAATATCGCCGATCGATTCAATAATGCAACCAGTTTCTTCCAACATTTCTCTTTTTAAGGCAGCCTCTAAATTTTCTTCCTCATCAACCCCGCCACCAGGCAGCTTATAAATATTACGAGTGCCAATATGCATCAAAGCCACTTGACCTTGATCATTAAATAAGACTGATCTAACAGCTATTCTAATATTCCAACCAGCTAACCAGTCTGGAAGTTGCAGTTGCTTATAAATTTGGTCATCAACGAAACCAATTAAATTCATAAATTTTTTATTAATGTATTATTACAAGGTGTTATTAATCATCCAATTATATTGATTATTTACAGGCAATTCTACTTTAACATATCTGATATTTTTTGTATACCATAAAAAAAGTTGGAATTTATTGGCAGAAACACAAATCGCCACGAGCGGACCTAATGCTTGATCCGCCAGCTGACGGACTGAAGCCGGGGCGGATGTCATTATTAATGTCTATTTGATCAATGCCTGAAGCAACACCGGAATCTCAAGCGCATCATCATTCTGCGGCAGGCCGGAAGGATTGTCTTTCTTCAAGATCAACGTACCTTTGTTGCTGTAGGCTTGGGGATCAATAGAAAAAGTAAGTGCAGCTTCAAACGGCACGAAGTCAGTCGTCATCCAATCGCCTTTCGCCTGAGCAATTCCTTGAGCGATTATTTTACCATCCCAGTCAGTCAAGATAACAGGAAAGCTGGCTTCGAAAAACCAAGTGCCGCGAGCTTGTCCGATAATCGTCAGCGGACTTGTGATAGTCTCTCCGGGACGCGGCGAATCTAAATGAATCAAATCTGTCTTTTGCAGTTCGTTGCCGATATCTTCTGTAAATGTCATATTACCGGCGCGACATCGACGTGGATAGGATTCCATAATCGGATTACCCTGGGCGACACAATCATTAAAATCAACGGCTGTTGCCGGCGGCTTGGCCGAATAAAATAAAATTACATAAGTAATGCCGGATCCTACTAATATGATAGCTGCCAATGCAGCAATCAATATTATATATTTCTTGTTCATATGCTTTAATTATACGCTTATTAGGATTTATTGTATATAAAAATGTTTTTAAAAAGCCTCGAGAAAACTCGAGGCAAGTAAAAAAATCCAATCATACCATTAATCAATGGCTAAGCCGAAAGGCGTATGCGATAAGTCTGTCTTATAGATTCTGTTACCGGCCACCGCCCAAAGATTATTACCTTGAACATTGATGAAATTTATTCTTCCGTCAAGATTATCTAACCCCAAACCGACCCATTCAGCGCCAAGCGTAGAAACCATGACACCCTTATTGCCATAAATAGGCAAGTTGCCGATGACCGAGGCGAAAATTAGATTATCTTCGGACCTGATGGAAAAACTTTCTACCATATAGCGATTATTCGAAAATACTGGCAACCAAGTTTCTCCCCTGTTAAGCGAGTAGTCCGACCAAGTGCAAATCAATGGCTGATTACCGAATTTACCGACAAAGATAATATTTCCGGAAGAGCTCATACTTGACCAGCTTTGGCCGCCATCAGTTGTCATAACGCAATATTCCACATAAGCAATATGTTCTGGATCAAATGGATCGGCGAAGACATCTAATGAGCCATTCATCCCGCCATCATTGGGTCTGGATACTGACACCCAATCAGCGGCAGGATCCTTTCGCCAAACTCCTGAACGGCTGCCCCAATTACCGATCCAACCCCAACCATAGCCATTTTCGAAGCTTACACAACTGACAGGATCCCAGCCCCACTGAAAAACCCAAGAGAAAGTATTTCCGCCATCAGTAGAATTTATCAGACCGCCTCCAGTGCCAACGTAGAGATTAGCACCATCAATGTCTATGTCCCAAAAATTTCCAACGTTCAATCCAGTTTCTACTATTTGCCAACTTTGGCCATCATCATGGCTTTGGTACAAATATGGCGAATTCTGAACAACTGCAAATATCTCACCTCTGAGGAAAAGCAATTTATGAATGATTTGCGAAGGCTCGGATGAAACAGGCGACGGCATCTCTTGCCAATTTACTGGTTTGTAAACTATTTGAACGGAAACGCGGTATTGCCGAGCAGTCATTCCATTATCGGCGGTTACAGTGTAAATAACCGGACTTGAGAAATCCGTAACTGATCCTGACGCCGGGAAGACATGGGCACCACGAGAAATACCGACCTGCGGAGTTAAATGAGCCACATCAGTGCCATAAGGAACTGTCAAGATAACTACATCATAATAATCACTAATTACTCCAACCGATGGCGGATCAATAATGCTAAACGATAAAATATTGGCATTACCACTGGAAATCAAAGGACAACCAGCCAAACAAACAATTAATACAGCCAAAAGCAACCCCAATACTGACTTCTGCATCTTTTCCATGGTTAATCCTCCTTTTTTCACCGAAATTCGGCGAAATTTGCCATATTTTAATGAACTCATCCAGGTAACATACCCGAATACTTAGGTTTACTCTTTAAAATATACTCTGTCAAGTACAAAAAATAATCTTATTATCGAGTCGATTTATAGAATTTATTGGCAGAAACGAAAATCGCCTCCCATGTTGAGGGAGACGAAAATCGTAAAACGAATTCAAAGCTCTTCCTCCTCCTTAAAATACGAAATTTTTTCCAAAAATTTCCGGATGCAGAATTTTAAGCTGGGGCGGATGCGGGCAAGAAATGACTGGGGTTTGTGGGTCCGCCGCGGCGCCGAATAGATTTCATTATTGACCGCTATTCAATCTCAATCATTACTTCGTTTCTATTCAGCCACGGGGCGGCAAATGGCGCATTGTATCCGGCATATTCAGGCAATCCTTTCGGTTTAATAGAATCTCGTTCTAAAAGCTTGAACAATTCTTGTTTTTTACCTGCGACACGTAGGGCATTTCTAAACCACGAAAACCTAAGTACCGCTACTTTTCTTGCCTTTTGCGGGACAATCTTCACTTCAGGATTATTTGGTTTCGGAAGCGTCTCAAGCGTATATTCAAATGGCATAACAAATGAAATAATTCTTTTTTTATTATCCCCGGTTTCAACTACCGGTGCAGTCATAGACAAAACCTCGCTTTCTTTTTCCACCACAGGCGCGGTCATTGCCATCTTTTCGGACTCCGCTTCTGTTACCGGCGCAGTCATGGCAATACCGGTTTGTTTCGTGTTATTGCCGAAAATATAATCAGCCAGAATACGAAAGCCCTGATTCATTGTTTCATCATAAGTACCGGATACTTCAACTTGAGCTGTGAGGTATGGTTTATACGAACGAATTTCGTACCCTTCACTCTTCTCTACTAGAGTATATTCAGGTGTCTTTACTGAGCGATTTAAAAAATAACTAATCGCTGTCCACACGAGAAGTATGGCGACGATGACCGAAAGTATTATGTACATATTTTTTTTCATAGGATTATTAAATTACTTATTTTAGATAACTATCAAAATATATGGCGTGGCAAGTATATCCGCCCGGATTTTTTTGTAAATAATCCTGATGATAATCTTCCGCCGGATAAAATACCCCCAAAGACTCCAAAGAAGTCACCACCGGATCTTTCCAGCGTTTGGATTTGTTGACTATGCCAATAAAATTTTCTGCCTCCTTCCCTTCATCTTCGTTTCCATAAAAAATCGCCGAGCGGTAAGATGCGCCAACATCATTTCCTTGCTGGTTCAACGTAGTCGGATTGTGGATTTGAAAGAAAAAATCCAAAAGCTTTTTATAGGAAGTTATGTTTTCATCATATTCAATCTCAACCGCTTCGGCATGGCCTTCGTGGTTTTCATAAGTTGGATTTGGCACCTCGCCTCCGGTATAGCCAACCTCTGTGTTTATTACCCCAGGCTGTTTTCTAATCAAATCTTCCAATCCCCAAAAGCAACCCCCGGCTAAAACTATTTTTTTTAAACATATTATTATTTTCCTTCAATAAATTTTAATGAGATGGAATTGACGCAGTGACGGATTTTTTTGTCGGTCAAATATTCGCCTTTAAATATATGTCCCAAATGTCCGCCACAGCGAGCGCAGGTAATTTCGGTTCTGATTCCATCGGCATCAAGAGTGCGCTTCACCGCACCATCTATCTCATCATCAAAGCTCGGCCAACCACATGTGCTTTTAAATTTGTCTTTGGAATTATAAAGTGGAGCATCGCACTGCCGACAAACATACACGCCATGAGCGGTATTGTTCACATACTCACCCGTAAACGGCGCCTCCGTGCCCTTGTCAATTATCACTCGCTTTTCTTCGGGAGTTAGTTTGTTTAATTCCAT
>JBAYGU010000032.1:0-10782 GCA_041666505.1 Candidatus Buchananbacteria bacterium
ATTTTGGCTAAGCTTATCTATTAACTACTTTACGTATTCATGGCTTTAACAGAACTCCAGCAGGTTTTTGAGCTTGTCCAGAAAAGCCGGCAAATATTGATCATATTCAAACAGGATTGGAACGGGGATGCGGTTTCCGGCTCTTTGGCGCTGTTTGAATATCTGAAGAAACAGGGCAAGCGAGCCGATATCGTCTGCCAGGATTTTAAGCAATCCGCTAACTTCTCATATCTGCCATTATCATTGATCCAGCCGCAACTGGGCAGCCTGCAGAAGTTCGTCGTCTCCGTCGATCTGAGTCAGACTGGTTTGGGGGAATTCGAGTACGATGAAAACGGCAACCGGCTGAATTTTTATATCACGCCGAAATCCGGCCAGCTGACCAAGGACGATATCTCGACGGCCGTTTCCGGCTTTAAGTACGACTTGATAATTCTGATCAATACTCCAGACTTGGATTCTCTCGGCGAAGCGTATTCAAAGCATAGTGATCTGTTTTATGCCGTGCCGAAAATAAATTTTGACCATAGCGCGCAGAACGAATATTACGGCAACATCAATCTGGTGAATATCGCCTCGTCATCATCATCAGAAATGATTTATGATTTCATCAAAGAGCAGGACGAGAAATTAATTGATGACAATATCGCGACTTACATTTTGTCCGGCATCATCAGCGCGACGAAGAATTTCAAGACGAATTCCGTCACGCCTAAGACTCTTAATCTGGCCGGCACCTTGATCAGCCTCGGCGCTCGCCGCGATCAGATCATCCAGAATTTGTATCAGAGCCGTTTTTTGACGACGTTGAAATTATGGGGACGAGTTTTGTCTAGATTGAATAATGATTTGAATGATAAAGTGATCTGGTCGGTTCTTTCTGCCTCTGATTTTCTGGAGACCGCCACTAATCCGGATGAATTGCCGGACGTGGTGGAAGAGTTGATTGTTTCTATGCCGAAGACGGAAGTCATTGTGCTGCTGTACGAGGAAAAGCGTGGCGAATTCACAGACATCAAAGTCATGATTTACGCGGTCAAGAATCGCGATGCGATTTTCATTGCCAGGGTCTTTAATCCCGCGGGCAATAAGGATTTGGCGAGATTTACTCTGCCCGGCCGGACCCTGGCCGAAGCGGAAAGGATCGTGATCGAAGAGGTGAAGAAGAATCTAATATAAAAATCAAGAAATTTAAAACGGGTAAGTATCTGCCGAAGCGGATGCTTACCCGTGTTTTGTTTGTACGGTTTCTAACAGAAAGCGATGTCTGTAATCTTCGGCAAGCCTAATTGCTTGCGCGAGAGGGTTATGGACTTGTTTAATTTGCGTTTGAATGCCGAATTCAGCGAACGCGCAGCCAATTTATGGATCAGTGCAGGTCTGAACTGATTAAATGCAGGCTTATTATCAATAATTTCCCACAGATGCTCCAATTGCTTTTTGGATCCATCGGGGTTGAATCCCCATTGCATCAGCCTGATGATAATCTCGTCAACGACCGGATAAGCCGCTCCGAGTTGCCCGGCATCGCCTTCCTTGGTTATCCCTAGGCCGTCATCCGGCTTTTGCTTAAGAACGCTTCCGGGAACATCTTGATAAATAGCGAGATCTTCGAGCTCCAAGCCCTTGAACATATTTTGAATCATGCCAAAGTCGCCGACGTCGCCATGAAGCGTCGAAAATCCCATTAGGAATTCCGACAGGTTATCCGTAGAAAGGACCATTCCTGTTTTGTATTTTCTGGCGATATCGAATAGCGTAATCATACGCAAGCGTGCCATAATATTGCCCCGGGTAATTTTGCGAGTCCATTCGTCTTGGCTGGGAAGGGTCGCGTCTGGCTCATAGTGGGCAAAAATCTTATCGATCTGGCAATTAAGGCCGCTCCAATCAGGAGTGGAATTACAATTGTAATCAATCACTTCAGAGTAATACAATTCAAACGCATCCGTCAGGTCAATTTCAATCTCTTCTGCTCGGAATCTCCTGTTGACTTGCCGGCCAATGGCGGTGTATTTTTTCTGGCTGGCGCACTGCATTAAGACGCCAATCGATACTAGTAGATAACCGTCCTTCGCCGCCAGATTGCATGCTCGCTGAGCCAAACCCAATGTGTTAGCGCTGTCACGTCCGCCGGAATTGCCGGTTATTAGGTAATGGATACCGTTTTTCCGACAATACCGATATAATTCTTGGGACGCATTATCTGCTACCCGTTCGCACATCTCTTCTGTCAGTCGATACATAATTCGCTCCTTTTTCCAGGTTGTTTGGCTTGGAATCACGTGTATTTATTGTCGGACCGAATCATATCTTGAATTAATGGAGCCAAGGATAAAACCTTGAACGGCCCTACTCCGTCAATTAAATTCGCTATCTGCGGGCAGGAGTCCGTCAGCCAATAATTCGTAAACAGATCGCTGCTGAATTTGCGCCATGACTCATTCGGAAAAACTCCATGAGTCGTGAAGGCGCTGACCTTTGCCGATCCCGCATTTCTTAACGCCTTGGCGCATTCGATGATCGTCCCGCCGCTCAGCACCAGATCATCAACGATGATGGCATGTTTGCCTCGGGAGTCTCCTTCTTTGATCGTTACAATTCGACCGTCTCCTTGGCGGACTTTCAAGCAAATAATCTGCGGCCAATCGTCGAACATACTGCCGAAGCGCTTGTGCGCTCCGTCATCAGGAAAGGCGATGGCGATCTCTTCTCCATCGGCAGCCAGCTTTTTGATCTGATCGTGAAGCAGGGGGATTGCCGATTCTAACCGGGGCAGGATTTCATGGAAATAGTTATATTCCTGAAGCGCATGGATGTCATGGATGACGAGTCGTTTTTTTCCGAAGCGCGCATCAGGGATGGTATCAAACATTCGAGCCATTGTCCTGGCAGTAATGACTTCTCCCAGCTGTTGCGCTCGATCCATGGTGCCGGTCGAGAAGAACGGAAGGAATATCGTCAGTGTTCCGACGCCGAGCCGCGGTAGAGCGCAAAGCACTCCAAACTGTTCAAAAATGTCGCTTGGCTTGGAGAATGATGCCAGAAAATACGCATCGCATTCCTGATGTTGATCGATGTCATGGATAAATATGTTGGGCCAACCGTCTTGGAAATGGTTCCAGTCGATCATGCCCGGAATAATTTCCGTACCAGCGATTATGCTTTCAGCAAGCGCTACCGCTTGCGGCGCATGAAACAATACTTTAGGCCTATTCATTTCTCAATCCTCCTTAATCCTGTAAATTTTTTTAGACGGCTAAAGCCTTGCGCAACATGTCCGCATATTGGTAGGCCAAGCCTTCGGAAAAAACCTCTTCAACGGATCTGAATCGCACGTCGTCCAGATCGGATTCCGCGCGCAGGATTCCATTGAATCTTTCCGGCGGCGCATCCAGATCGATGCAGAAGACTTGGCTCGATCCGCCTTGATTGCCGCTTAGCGCCAGATCGGCGGTTCCGAATAAGCCGACGAATTTCATTTCGGCGATTACTCCTCCGACCTTGATATGGGCCGGTTCGAAGTGCGAATTGCAAACTTCAACGACAAGCCCTGTCTCCTCGCGGATTTCGCGGATAGCCGCATCAAACGGACTTTCATATTCATCGATGCCGCCGCCTGGCAAGGCCAAATAGCCGGGAAAGTTTTCCTTGCCCATATTGCGCTTGCCGCATAATACTTTTTTTTGCCCTTTATCGTCTTCGCAGATAATGATCAGATCGACGGTCTGCCGGCCGGGAACGAATTGCGGAGCGCTTTCGAGCATCGCCTGGCGAATGCCTCGGAAGCCGCCGATGCTGGACATCAGCGCGATCGTGCCGGAAGAGGCGATTTCCGTAAACCGCTCATAGTCGCCGTCGATTATCGATTGGCGCAAATCAGTGGCATGATAAGGAAATTGAAAGTCCGGAGGCATTTCTTTCTCGGGGTTTAAGAATTTAAAGTTAAGGCCGAGTCCGCGCTTCTTCACTTCGGCGGTAATTTCCTTCTCGTTGCCGGTGACGAAGTGCGTTATTTCTGCCGCTTGCGGGATGGAGGTGATATTGTTCCACCACGACTGCCAATCATCAAAATCGCGCAAGTGGACGAAACTGACTCGATTCATGTCCACCCCTTCATTAATGAGGCTCCAGCGGATCATTTTCTCGCGGAAAACCGCAAGAATCGGATGTCTGGGACGGCCGACTTCATAGCAGCTGCCGATGCCGATAACAATATCGAAGCCTTCATTTAGCAACCAGATAAACATTTGAATATGCCCTTTTTGAGACGGGCCATACCGGCCCGGCACGAATGCAACTTTCTTCTCCATGTCTTGTCCTTTCTTTTTGATATTGTAAGGTGCCAGATATTCGAATATCGCGACTTTTTTGATTTTTGTTGCGACCTGATATATTATCACATTTATAAAATTTTGTCAAATTTAGTAAAATCTTCCTTTCTTGACTTTTTCTTAAATATGTGATAAATTACGCAGTCAAGTCTGTTCATTGAAATTTGTTCAATAATATTAAAGATTCAGCGCCTATTAATTGTATTTTTTGCCTAATTTTACAGAAGTGTGTCCAAAAGTGTTCAAAACAAGGGGCAAAACCCCAAGGAGGAAGTCATGAGTGATGTAGTTTCTAGGGAAATTCCGAAAGACGTGAATATCGGAGCTCTAATGCGTTTGCTGGAATATTTGATGCCGATTCAAGTTGAACCGAGATATACCATCAATATCGATGAAGTCCCGATGCTGATTGTTACGGATATGCAAAACGGCTTTTGCACGCCGGGCTGCGGTCCTTTGGCTCCGCCCGTTGCTGATCCGGTCATCGTTGATCTGATTGAAAGGGTCGATGCCGAAGCCAATAAATTCATAATCAACAGCGGTTTTATCGCTGCGACCCTCGATTGGCATGATCGCGAAAGGCCGGAGCCGCCGTATTTGCTGCATTGCGAAAAAGATTCTGTCGACGCCCAGTTTGTAAAAGAGCTGGGATGGCTGAATGGATCTGCTGATCTTATTATCAGGAAGGGCTGTATGAATGCCTGGGTCGGTGCGGAGACGGAAGTGAATGCCTGGGTCGGTGCGGAGACGGAAGTGGACGAAGATTTTCATTTGAATAATCAATTGTTCATGTTTATTAATGAGCGCGGAATCAATGTTGCTGTGGTGGTAGGGATTTGCACCGATATCTGCGTCATGCAATTAGTGCATGCTCTGCTGTCGGCTCGCAATGCCGGCTTACTGCCCACGCTTCGCGATGTGGTGGTGATCGCGCCGGCTTGCGCGACGTTCAATCTGCCGATCGAAGTTTGCCGACAGATCGGGAAGCCGGATATTGCGGCGCATCCGCGGGAAGCCAATCAGCATATTGGTTTGTACTATATGCAGCAGGCCGGCGCGATTCTTGCAAAAGAAGTTGTGTTTGCGTAATCCGTTCATTATGAGGCGGCTTGGTTTGTCTCAAGCCGCCTCGATTTTTTCAACGGGAAAGGGAATCTATGGATAAGGCGAAAATTGAACCGACTAAGTTGGAGAAGATTATCGGCAGCTTTCTATCAGTATTGATCGGTGATGCCATGGGCATGCCGTGGGAAATCATGACTCACAAGGAAATCATGTTTGCCACGCGCGGTCGAGGTGTATCCGGGTTTTCTCGGCCAAGACAGACGAAAATTCACGATACTATGTATTTGGAGGCGGTCCAGTTTACGGATGATTACCAGTTGACGCGAGCGGTAGTTATTTCCTTGATCCGTTCTGGCGGCTTCAATCTGATTGATTGCATCAAAGCCCATCTCGATGAATTGGAAAAAAGCGATTGCGGCTTCGGATCAAGCACTAAAAAGAATCTGCTTGTCCTGAAGGAATTGTTTGCGCATCTTGAGCCGGGCATGCTGCCGGTGCTGCCGAAGGGTGAAGATCTCTTAGGCAAGGGCGCTGGCAACGGCATCGCGATGAAGGTCGCGCCGCTGGCAATCTACTATCATGATGATCAGGATGAATTGTTTGAGGTGATCAGGAAGCTTGGCTCAGTCACGCATCGTGATCCGCAAGCATACCTTTCGGCGTATCTTGTCGCCCGATTCATTAGTACAGTTTATAATGAATCGATTGGCTTCGGTACAAAAGAGGAATTGAAAAACCAAATTCAAGAAATCACATCAGATTTGTTTTGTGAAACTATTGTTAGGGGAGCTGATCTATTTAACGGCAATATGTCGCAATTGCAATATAACATGATGCAATTAGGCAATTTAGTGCAGAGCGGGCGAATCAATGATCCGCGAACCGTTGCGGAAACACTCGGCACCGGTTGTTACTGCGCCAATTCGATTCCGTTTTCTATCGCCATGGCGTTGCGGCATATGACCGATTTACGCGCGGCGATCATTGAGACGATCAACCAAGGCGGCGATACGGATTCCAATGCCTCGATGGTCGGAGCGATCGTCGGCGCTAATTTGGGGGTAATGGCGATTCCCGAAGAGTGGCGCAATTTTCGTCCCGAGTATGTCGAGCCGGGACAATGGGCAGCTGCATTATTTAGTATTATGGACAAGTAAGTATTTTTTTGGCAAGCGCTCATGCGAGCGTTTGCCTCTTCTTTCGAGAAGCGGACTTGCGTCGGCTTTTCAAATGGAAGACGCACTTTACAAACTTAACAAAAAAATATTTCAAGCGAGAAGGAGAAAACAGGTGGGAAAAATCATCACGGCAGTAGGAGGCTCCGCAGCGGATCCGCCCCAGAAGGGGCATCTGCAAGTCTTAAAAAAACTTTATTTCAGCGGCAAATTCGTTCGTATCATCTGGATAATTTCCGGCGAGCGCGAAGACAAGCATATCAGCGTTTGTCCCAATGACCGCATCGCCATGACGGAGCTGTTGGTTCCGCGCTCGATGCGGGCAGGGAATAATCCCGATCTCGTATTTTTGTATGACGGCATCTATCAGGATAATATTGCGACCATCGATTGGCTGGAGAAGATCCTGCCGGTACGTTATCCCAACAGCGAATTCCATTGGTTTACCGGATCTGATTCGGTGGTGCCGAAGGCGGAATTCGGGGGTAAATGCGAGATCGAAGCCAGATGGGTTGAAGGACTCAGGCTATATCGGCAATTCCCGTTCATAGTCATCGAGCGGGGACTCTATCCTTTGGACGGAGTGAAATTGCCGGATAACTTTACAGTTATCCCCGGCACAGTACGGGATATTTCCAGTTCGAAAATCCGCGCCTTGATCAAAGAAGGAAAAAGATTCGAGCATTTAACGCCGAAAGCGGTTGCCGATTATATCAAACGGCATGGATTATACATTCCCAATCAAACGGAAGGAGAATGAGGATGAGTGAGGAAAAGCGATTCGGAGAAAAAATCTTCGATCTTGTCTGCGGAAAATTCGCACGATTTTGGCTGGAGCGAAACGGCAAGCATGAAATAGTCGAAAAGGACGATGCAGTTGCTTTCATGATTTATCATCGGGATAGGGATCAGGTGGTATTTGTTTCCCAGTTGCGTTTGCCGATTATGAGCAATCTGATCGAAGCGCCTGCCGGCCATATCGATTATCCGAAGGAAACTCTGACGGATTATGAGATAAAAAAATCGATGGCGCGAGAGGCCAAGGAAGAGTTGGGCATCGTCATTGATCCTCATCAGATTGAATACGTCTGCTTTAATGGCTTGTGCACTTCGCCGGGAATCCTGACGGAGAGGATATATCTTGGTTATATGGAAATCGGAAATGATGATATTGAATCCGAAGAACGCGTTTTTGGCTTGGCTGAAGAAGGTGAGCAAATCAAGCGCATTTGGATTTCTCTTGATAATCTTGAAACGTTCGCCAATAAATCCATTAATGATATGAAGACATTCGCCTTGGTGCAGTGGTTCTTGCGGGTGAAATACCCGCAGCTGCCTCGACCGGAAAAAGGAGTATAGACATGATTAAGCCGGCATTGCGAGATGAACAGATCATCAGATCATTGTTGGATCTGGATTTTTACAAGTTCACAATGGGACAGCTCATTTTCAATAAGTTCAGAGATGTACCGGTGAAATTCGTATTCAAGAATCGCACCAAAGGCATCAGGCTGGCCGATACTGTCGATGTGCATGAATTGAGCGAACAGCTTGATGCTTGTCAAGGATTGCGTTGCGATAATTCTGAACTTCATTATTTGCGTGGCACAAATGAATATCAGGAACGGATGTTCAGCGAACCCTATCTCGATTTTCTGCGCCATCTGCATTTGCCTGATTATGAATTGACGAGCAAGAGCGATGGTTCAATCAGTCTGGAATTTCCAGGTGATTGGTCCAAAGCGACGTATTGGGAAACGTTAGCTTTGTCTATTATCAATGAATTGCATTATCGCTCTCAATTGAGGAAAATGTCTCGATTCGAACGCGATCGTTTATATGCTCAAGGGATAATGAGACTGAATCAAAAGATCGATTTGCTGAAGAAGTATCCGGATATTAAGTTCACAGACTTTGGTACGCGACGTCGTCACGCTTTTTTGTGGCAGAATTATACCGTTCAGACGATGAAGGCGGAATTGCCAAATCAAATGATCGGCACTTCTAACGTATTGCTGGCGATGAGATTGGGTTTGACTCCTATGGGTACGTCGGCTCATGAAACATATATGGCGATGTACGGAATTATGCATGGCTCGGATCAAGAAATCTTGGCTTCGCATAATCAAGTGCTTCAAGATTGGTGGCAACAGTACGGTTACGGCTTGTCTATCGCTTTGACCGATACGTACGGCTCTGATTTCTTTTTCCGTGATTTTTTAGCGGAACAGGCGGAAAAATGGAAAGGGCTGCGCCATGACAGTGGTGACCCTCTTATTTTCGGAGAGAAAGCCATCAATTTTTATAAATCCCATGGAATTGATCCGAAAGAAAAGATGATCGTTTATTCTGACGGCTTGGACGTCGAAACGATCATTAAGATCCATGAGCAATTCCGCGGTCGAATTCTGACTACGTTCGGCTGGGGCACCAACCTTACCAACGATCTTGGCCTGCCGGCACTGTCCCTTGTGGTCAAACTGCTAGAATCTAACGGCGTTTCCACGGTAAAGCTGTCGGACAATCTCAATAAGGCGATGGGGTCGCCGGAAGAGATTGAAAGGGCAAAGAGAATTTTCGGCTATTCCAATACGGAAGCCGAGAAGTGCAGATATTAGGCTAGTTATCAATCGGTGAGGCTGTCGAAAAATTCGACAGTCTCACCCTCTTAATTAAGAAACTGAAATAATTTCGGTTTCTTCTCGAGAGAGGCACATTATAATAATGTAATCATTTAAGCACTGAGCTAATTTAGCCGGCGCTTAGTTTTGACTATCAATCAATCATGTAATCAAGAATGTCAAAAGAAGGAGTGTATCCATGAGTAATGAAAAATTTACCCTAGTTAGAGCGCAGCAACCTTTTCCTCGTGAGACGAGGAAGTCGATTTTTCTGCTTGGCCCGATTCCGCGTTTGGAAGAAACCATGGAGTATTCCTGGAAGATGCAAGCTTATCGGCTTTTGGAAGAATTGGGTTTTGACGGCATTGTTTATGATCCTGAGCATGAAGTCGCTTATAATCGCGATGATTTCGAATATGTCAGAGCGCCGCAGATCAATTGGGAAGTTGAGGCGATGAATCGAGCGGATATCATTATTGCCTGGGTTCCGCGCCAATTTCCGAGTATGCCGGCTTTGACCTCGAATATCGAAATGGGCGAGTTCTTCAAAACCGGAAAATTACTGATCGGTTATCCCGAAGATGCCCAGCGCATGGAATATATCAAATTCCGAAGCACTGAATGGCTCGAAGCCGCTTATAAATGGCAGATTACCATCTATCATGATCTGCGCCGGATATTGCAAGCGGCAATTGATCGGATCGGCGCTGGCGCTTTGCGGCGCGATGGCGAAACGGCCGTACCATTAGACATCTGGCAGGATAAGACTTTCCAGGCTTGGTATGGCGGATTAAGGATTGCAGGCCATACGCTCGAGGATTTCAAGGTCGAGTATGTATATTATCGCCGGCATAAGGAAAATGGCAGCCCGCAAAGCAAAGTTTGGGTGGTCCGTCCCAAGGTCTGGATTGCGGGTGAGAATCGCTATAAGGATAATGAGTTGGTGATCGGCAGGCCGGCAACGGTTTCCGTACTGATGTATTATCCCAAAGGCGTTAGCATGCTTGATTGGCAAGTCGTGCTGGTCAAGGAGTATCGCTCTGCTGTCATGAATCATCTCGGCATGGTTTATGAATTGCCGGGAGGTTCTATCGAACCGCTTGACGGCGTACACGATGAGCGGGTAATCCTGTTTTCCGCCATGCGGGAAGTCGAGGAAGAAACCGGAATTACTCTTGATGCTTCGCGGCTGCGTCAAATGGATGTCCGCCAGACTATGGCGACTATGGTGGCTTGCGAGAATCATCTATTCATCTATAGGTTGGATGAAAATGAGTTCCGAGATCTGAAGGCGAAGCAAGCAGAGAATGACCCGCAACAGATTGAAGATAACGCCGAAAATACTTCAGTCGAGATCTATTCGATCGAAGAGTTAATGTTTATTGAAGGAGCAGTGCCTATTGATTGGGTGAATATGGGCATGATAGCGAAATTGCTCATCTTGGGGAAGAATAATCTTCTTTCCGAGTTAATGGAAAAAATGGTGGGGCTAAAAAGTTGATTTTGTGGCATAATTTAGTTAAAAAATAAGCCTGAACTAAATTTATGAATAAAAAAGTGCCCGATTTGCTTAAAATATCGGGTTAA
>JBAYGU010000033.1:0-10425 GCA_041666505.1 Candidatus Buchananbacteria bacterium
AGCCATTTCCGTAAATGCTCGTTGTAAATGTCGTTTTTAGTGGTCATAGTCATATGATCACCATGGTAACCGAATTATTATCTACACGGTAGGTTTCGGTAACATTTATTCTTATCTACAACGAGGTTTCGGTAACATTTATTTTTATCTACAACGATGTAGTGTGTAAATAAGCTCGAATGTGGTATAATAGAAATAATGATATATCCACGCGCAAAAAAAGTCTTGTTTGCTAATAATAAGGGCGGTGTCGGCAAGACAACGTTGTCTTTTAATTGCGCCATGTCGTTTGCGAAAAAAGGCTACAGGACGGTTTTGGCCGATCTGGATCCTCAATGCAATCTTTCCCGCCTGGCTCTGGGAGATGATTATTACGAGAAAACCCTTTTCTCAGCGGCGGAAAAAGACATTTACGATGTCTTAAAAGGCGTCATTGAGGGCGGCAGCGATATTGATTTGAACGTGCCGTTCATTCCGGTTGCAAACAGTTCCGGCAATCTGTCTTTATTGAAGGGCAGCGTGAATTTTTCCCTTTATGAGAATTTGTTGGTTTCAGCTTTCGGCCAGGCGGCGGCGGGGCAGCAGCTTGGTTATTTTCAGACGAGCGCCATTGATCGTTTCTTGCGCGAAAGAGGAATGAGGGATGAGATTGATATTTTTGTCATCGATACTTCGCCCAGCTTGTCCCTACTCAATCAGGTTATTTTTCTCGGGGCTGATTATTTCGTCGTGCCTATGATGCCCGATGCTTTTAGCGTGCAGGGAATTGAGAACCTTGGCGTAATATTGGAAAAATGGAAGCAAACATGGAAGGTGACGGGCAAGGCGCTTTCCGGCGACACTGAAAGCAAATTCGTTCTGGCGGGCGATAGTTTGTTCATCGGCTATATTGTCAATTCATATAATGTCTATGGCAAGCAGCCGATTAAGGATCACCGCCGCTGGATCGAGGAGATTCCGGCTAAAGTGAAAAAATACCTTTCCGAAAAACACGGCCGCAACGGCTTGGTGGAGCGAAGTTGGAAAGAACCTCTGGCAGAAGTGCAGGATTACGGCAGGATACCGGCGAAATGCCAAGAAATCGGCGTGGCTATATTCGATTTGGATCCAGCGCTCGTAGATGATGTCCATTTGGGCACGAAAGATAATATCGATAAGGCTAAAGAGGAATTCGGCGAGCTGTCAGATAAGATTTTGAAGATATTGGCTGAATATTGAAGCTGAATAGAATAGCTTATAATCCTTTTGAAGCAGCGGTCGCCGGACAGTTTTGACTTTTTCTGTTTCATGATATAATAAAATCAGCTTACAAATAAATTCCGGAGTATGAAACTCTGTCGTTCTTTCATTAAGCCTTTGCCGTTCATTGCGGCGGGATTTTTTATTTGCTTGATTATCGCGCCGCCGGCCTTGCGGCTAACACAGTCATCAACGTCGATACGGTTTGGAATGCCGGCGAGGTGAAAATTTTTAGCGGAGGAGACAATTTATCCATTGAATTCGGTGCCGCTTTGACGATCAATGGCGGCGCGGTATTGAAAATGGGCAAGAACAGCAGTATTTTGGTTGATGGCAAATTGCATCTCGTTGGCCAGGCGGATAATCCCGTCGTCATCACATCCCTTAAGGATGACGATTTCGGCGGAGATACCAATAGCGACGGCGCGGCCACGGTTCCGGCCAAAGGCGACTGGGGTGGAATAATATTGAATACGTTTTCGACATCCAGCCTGCCGGAATTGATCGCTGATTACTCGGCGATAAAATTCGCCGGAGGCTTTCAGGATAATATCTCCAATTATTTCCAAATCGTCAAAGCCGGAACGGTGCGGATAAGCCATTCTGATATTTTGGATAATGACGGCGAATTTTATATCTTGGACGCGCAAAGCATCAGCATCAGCGATTCCAATATTTACAATCCCACTCAGCCGCTATGGTACGGGTATTTTATGCCCATTACCATGATTTATAGCGATATGGCGGGAATAGTCGATGCCAAGAATAATTATTGGGGCAACATTGACGGACCGACGACTCTATTGGACGCTTATACTGGAAGGATTAAGGGCACTGTCTTGTATCATGGCAATTTCGAATATCTGCCGTTTGCCGCATCGCCTTTCCCGTTTTTAACCATGCCAGTGATAGCCAAAATAAATCCGGTAATCCTAATTCCCGGCGTCTTAGGCAGTTGGCCGGACAAGGAAGGCAAGAAACTTATTCTTGATCCGGTTCTGCACACTTATGACGACCTGTGGTATGCGCTGATTGCCGCTGGGTTCAAGAGCGGGGAGACGTTGTTTGATTTTCCTTATGAGTGGCGCAAATCTAATGTGATTACGGCGCAACTGCTGAAGGCGAAGATAGTCGCAACGAAGGCGGCTTGCGTTCCTTCCGAAACTATTGATTGCTCCAAAGTCGATCTGATCGCCCATTCCATGGGCGGGATCGTGGCACGGCAGTATATCGCCAGCGCCGACTACGGCAATGATGTTGACCAGCTCATCTTTATCGCCACGCCGCATAAGGGATCGCCAAAAACTTATTTGATGTGGGAGGGCGGATATTTGGGTTCCGAATTAAATAATCAACTTTTAAAGATGATTTTGATTCATGAATCTAAAAAAGTAACTAGAATCTCTGGTGATATTGGTTTAGTCACATATATTCAAGATTATAATATTGATCCAGTCAAGGAATTGCTGCCGATTTATCCGTATATTTATGACGAGGTAGCGGGGCAAGTCCGTTATTATCCGAACGGTTATCCGGTAAATCAGTTTCTGGAAAACTTGAATAGCGCTGAGAATTTAGCCCGGCTCAAGTCTGATGTCCGGGTGACGAATATCATCGGCAATACAGGAGGCGATACGATAACCGGCTATAATATCGTGGATTCAACCGAGCCTTTGCCGTTATGGGCTGATGGCATGCCAAAAAATTTTTATGGTGATAAATCCGGCATTTTAACGGGTAATGGCGACGGCACGGTGCCGGCAATCAGCAATAATGATTTTCTTGATCTGGAGCCGATAGTCATCAATCAAGACCATGGCAAAGCCGTCTCTTACGCGCAAGTCGAAATTATCAAGGAATTGACCGGCACGAAGCCGGCAACGGAAATTCATAATGATTATAGTATTTTTTCCTTGCTAATGATTTCTTTGCGCTGTCCGGCCGATATCGAGATTATCGCGCCCGATGGCAAACGTCTGGGTTTCGACGCACTCAGCTCTTCGACATTATGGGAAATTCCGGACGGCTATTATTACCGCTCGACTGACGAATCTTTGCCCGAGTATGCGATTATTCCTAATCCGCAACCGGGAAATTATCAGGTTAGATTAATCGGCACCGATAGCGGGGGAGATTATACTGTGGGCGCGAGTTATTTTGATTCTTCGACTTCGACTGAAACGGAATACAGCGGCGTAATCCTGAGCGGCCAGAATCAGGCGCTGGATTTTGATTTTACCGCTTCAACATCTTCGCCGGTTATGGCGATAAATTCCGCCATTACGATCGATTCGGCTATCAGCGATGTTTCTCTGGTTTATGATCGCGGGCTTTTGAGCGATAAGAACGCTAAGAAAAAGATCATCCAGCAGTATGATCTGCTGAAATTGAAAGTCAAGGTGATTGATAAGCTGATTACATTGGCGGAAAGCGGACTGGAAAAATTGCAGAATAACACTGCGATCAAATCGCCGGTCAAGGACAAATTGGCGGCTTTAGCCTGGAAAGAGCTTGATAAATTAAAACAGCGAAGAACAAATGAAATTGCCGACAATCTGGCTGATTTGGATGAATATCTGCAGAAGTTGCAGACCAAGGCTGTATTAAAGCCGCTCGGCTATGGTATAATAAAAGCAAACAATGATTATTTAACAAATAATTGGTAAATCTATGAATTTTAATATTTTAGTTTGGAGAATTATCAAATTTGTCGTATTAATTTGTGTCGCAATTTTATTGTCTTTATTTGGAATTTTTGTTTTTTTACCATTGGCAGATATAATACTTGTCGGTAGCACCCCATATTTTTTTGGATTTGGTGATTTAGTTGGTGGATTTGTGGGTATTTTAATGTCGTTTGGGTTTTGTTTTTCTTTAATTGCCACTATAGCCATTAGTAGGTATAAGTATTATTTTTTATTATCTATTTTAATATTAAATGTATTGCCAATTTATTTAGTATATGGCAATGGTACAGATTTATTCTCAATGGAAAATTTAAAAATAGTTATAATTATAACTGTAACAAACATTGCCGGTTGGCTTATCGGCGAGGGGATTTTGCTGGGATGGAAGAAAATAAAGGGTGGTAAGTAGCAAGGTAATGAGCAATGTAAGTAGCAAAGCAATTAGCAAGCCTCGGTCTCGGCCGGGGCTTTTTTGCCTAAAATTCTGATTTTTTCATATTGACAATATAGACTTAAAGTATTAAAATTCAAGTATTAATTAATGCTTAAATTATGCCTGCAAAAAAAGATTACAAACTCATTAAATATATAAAACATATGCCGATAGAACATTCAATAAATCAGGTTTTGCGCTATGAGCCGTCTAATGATCAAGAAGAAAGGGATTTGCTTTTAGCAAAGATGATTTTTGACCGCGAGAATCATGTATCTGACTTGGAAATCGAGATCAACGCCGCCAAATTCGCGCTGAAGAAGCTTGATCTGGAGAGGGAAGTCCATCGGGATCTGATGGCCGGCATAAATCAGGAAAGACAGGCTGAGTGGCAGTATAACTTCAGCGAGGATTTTTACCTGATGGAACGGCAGGATTTGGAAAGATTGCAGGACGAAGCGGCTTATGACGCAAAATGGCTTGAGGCTGCCAGAAAATTGATCAAGACGGAAAAATACTTGTCGGTGCCGTCAGGATTTTTCCGCAATTACCATTTCGATTATGACGGTAATCCGAGCTTGGACGGCTGCTGCGAGGATGAAATAGATGAAATTCCGTTTTAGCGCGATATTTTGTTTGATCAATGATTGTCGCAATAAATTCAATCGCCTCGGGGCAGTCCGGGGCGATTTTATGTCTGAAGCGATGGATATTCCATCTTTGACAGAAAGGGGCGGAAAATGGTAAAATAAGGGTAAGAATTAGGTTTTAAAATATGGCAACAAAAAAAATACCTGATAATCAAATCGCCTTTTATCAATCATTCGATGGGTCGGTAAATATCGAGGTAATGTTTGCCGAAGAAAACGTTTGGCTGACGCAGAAAAAGATGGCTGAGCTTTTTGACTGTTCGACTGATAATATCTCGCTCCACTTGAAAAATATCTATAATGATAATGAAGCTGACAAAAAATCAACTAGCGAGGAATTCTCGGTAGTTCAAAAAGAAGGCGAAAGGGAGGTTTTAAGAAAGATGGCATTTTATAGCCTCGAAGCCGTTATTGCTGTCGGTTATCGTGTCAATTCTGAACGAGGTATTCAGTTTCGCCAATGGGCTACCGGCATATTGAAGGACTATATCCACAAGGGCTATGCTTTGAATAGCGACCGCATGAAATACGGCTCAAGGTTCAGCGCCAGGTATTTTGATGAATTATATGAAGAGATTAAGGACATCCGCACCAGCGAAAGAAAAATTTATCAGAAAATTACGGATATTTACGCGACAGCCATTGATTATTCGCCAAAGGCTTTTGAGAGCAAGGAATTTTTTGCTACTGTCCAAAACAAGCTGCATTTTGCCATTACCGGCAAGACTGCGGCTGAAATCATCACCGAGCGGGTGAGCAGCAAGAAAGACAAGCTGGGGCTGACTTCTTGGCGCCGTTCTCCTGGGGGAAAAATCATGCCTAGCGATGCGGTCATCGCCAAGAATTATTTGGATAAAAAAGAATTGGAACACTTGAATCGCATCGGCAATATGTATCTGGATTATGCCGAGATGCAGGCGGCTCGAGGCAGGGCGATGACTATGGGCGATTGGGCGGCGAAACTGAATGCGTTTTTGAAATTCAGCGAATATGAAATTTTAGCTAATGCCGGCAAAATCAGCCGCGAAGTCGCAGAGGCTTTGGCGTTGGGAGAATATGAAAAGTATCGCGTCGAACAGGACAGGAATTATATATCCGATTTTGATCGGGAAGTCAAGAGAATAATAGAGGAGAAAAAGGCAAAAATAAAATGACGCAAATAGTAAAGTAATGAGCAATGTAAGCAGTAAATTATATATCAATCCCGGTCTCTTGGCCGAGGCTTTTTTGTCTAAAATTCCGATTTTTTCATTTTGACAGAAAGGGGTAGAAAGTGGTAAAATTAAAATGTAATTTATTGAATAAACTCCCAAAATATATGGGGCATAGGAATATAATTTATGTTTTTATTGATGCCTCTAATTTGTGGCAGGCTCAGAAAGCCAAGAGGTGTCTTTTGGATATGGGGAAAATTGTCCATTATGTCAAGAATAAATTTGAAGGAACGGAAATTAAGGTATTTTATTATACGGCATTTCCGGCTGATGGCACCCGTTCATACAGTTTAGATCCAAAGTTCAAATTTTTGACTTTTTTGAATAAGAGTTTGAAATTCGAGGTTAGAAAGAAAAAATTAAAGCAAATTAGGGTTTCTGATGAGTGCGGCGAGCATATTATTGAAAAAGGCAACATGGATGTAGAAATGACCATTGATGTAATGTTCCATATCAATAAATATGATTCAGCTGTATTTTTTACGGGGGATTCTGATTTTTTGGCGCTAGTAACGCATCTTCGCACCAATGGAAAAAAAGCTTATATCATTTCAACTAAGAATAATATTTCAGAGGAATTAAGGACCGGCGCTGACGGTTATACTGATTTATTACTGATCAAGGAAAATATTTGGGGAAAAGAATTATCGCATAGGATAGAAAAATAAGCATAAAAAAATCACCCTCCTTGCGGAGGGTGACCCTTGGATGTAAAACCCTTTTAGTCTAATGAAAACTAAAAGACATAAGTATTATATCATATTCACAAAAAAAGTCAATATAGCTGTGGATATAGCTGTGGATAACTTATATATAAGCATCTAAATTTAGATAAAATATGACTAATCTCTTCGACAAATTGGCCGGCCTGCTCAAGAAAGACGAGCGGCTGGTCTCGCAAAACGGCGATCTTTTAAAGAATCAAGCCCAGGAGCTGGCGCGCAAAAGCGATCCGGAACTTATCAAAACGCTTTTGTCCGATCCGGCTCTTAAGGCGCACTTCTTCTCGCAGGTCGTCGGCGTGACGATTTTCGATCAAGCCAAATTCATCAGCTTTGTCGGCAGCAAAGAATTTTTGCCTGATTCTTACACCGCTTTCAAGAATAAAATCGGCCTGGTCACCGGCGAGGATTTTCTTAACGCCGGCCGCGAAGTCGTGCTCGTCTGGCCGTACAAGGATTGCATCCTCGAGGGCGGCATGGCAAAGGAGGATCAGAAAACCGAAGAGATTTTTTACAACGAAACGCTCGCTCCCGACGACATCACTTATCTTCTTGATCCCAAAGTTTTTACCGAGTTCAAACGGATTGACATCAAAGGTGAACATAAGCTGGACGGCTTCCGCCGCGGCGCGGACGGCATGATTAAAGATAATTTGATCATCAAGGGCAATAATCTGCTCGCGCTACACTCGCTCAAAGAGGAATTCGCCGGCAAGGTCAAGCTGATCTATATCGATCCGCCCTATAACACCGGCAATGACGGCTTCAAATACAATGATTCATTCAATCATTCCACTTGGCTGACCTTCATGAAGAATCGACTGGAGGTATCGAAGGAATTGTTGCGGGATGACGGAGTGATTTTTGTTCAAATGGATCATAATGAGGGTGCTTATTTAAAGGTTTTAATGGATGATATTTTTGGAAGAAGTAATTTTAGAAACGCCATAACTTGGCGAAAGGTATTAAGTGGGAAAAAGCAAAGTATAAATTTATCGAATATTACAGAGTATATTTTTGTTTATGCAAAGAGTGCCAGCTTTCAATTAAACCAATTATTTATTGAGGCGGAAATTGAGAATGATTTAAAAAATTATCCCCATATTGAAGAGTCTACAGGTAGACGTTATGGATCATTTGACTTTACTCAACAAGGTACCGGACAAGCCAAATTTTTTGATGGTAAATTGTTAGAACCTCCAAAAGGAAAACATTGGATTTGGGATCAAGAAGCAATCACAGAAGGAATTATTAATAATAGAATAATTTTTACAAAGAGTGGCATGCCTAGAGTAAAAAGGTATCTTGACGATAAAAATGGAAATCCTTTATCAGATTTATGGAGTGATGACGAGGTAAAAATTATTTCTGCAAATGATAAGGAGAGATTAGAATTCAATGGTCAAAAACCCGAAGCCTTACTGAGAAGAATAATTCAACTTTCAACTGAAAAAGGAGATATTGTTTTAGATTATCATGCTGGAACTGGAACAACATTAGCAGTTGCTCATAAAATAGGGCGTCAATATATCGGTATTGAACAGATGGATTATATCCACGATTTACCTGAATCTAGATTAATAAAAGTTATAAAGGGTGATCAAACTGGAATTTCTAAGGCGGTCAATTGGAAAGGCGGCGGCGACTTTGTGTATATGGAGCTTTTGGAGTGGAACGAAAAATGGATGCGAGAAATACAAAAAGCCAAGGTTGGCAAAGATTTAATCAGGATTTGGGACGAGATCAAAGATTCGACATTCCTGAGCTGGCGCATCGAGCCGGAAAAAGTCGAAGTAAAATCTTTTGAGAAAATCAGCGTCGAAGATCAAAAGAAATTCCTCATCGACTGCCTCAACAAAAATCATCTCTATGTGAATTACAGCGAGATGGAAGACGAGGATTATAAGATTTCGGAGGGTGATAAAAAATTAAATAGGGAGTTTTATGAAAATTGAAGTAAAAAAAGCAATTCAAGAAGCAAATATTAAATCATTGGCGCTGAATACTGATTTTGGCAACCTTAGGTTTGAGGATGCCCACCCTAAGCTTGAAAAAATAAAAGAGTGGATTATTGAATTTATTGATCTAAAATTTGAGGAAAATTTGCCCATTAAAAAAGCGCGAGAAATTAATGACCGCATTGAACAATATGCCAAGCATTTGGATTGGCTTAAAAAATTTTCTATATCAACCTTAGATAACCCGAAATTGGAGCATGATAACTTTGAGACATTGATTGATAATTTTTATACTTCATTTTTTGAAGATTTTGTTGTTAGGCATCTTTGTTATTTAAAAGATAATGTTTTTAAAAAAAGTACGGACGTTGAAAAAATCACGAAAGCGGAGATAATAGCAGATACTATAATTAAAAATGAGGAAAAGTATAGAAAAGCTTCAGAGACCGCAGAGAATTGGATAGAAACGGAGGGTAAAGTAATTTCTCGTGCGATAAACGATAAGACAAAAGTTTTTAGTGAAAAGGCAAATAATGAGCATACTAAGCATAGGGTTTGGTGGTGGTTAGTAGGGTCGAGCAGTTTTTTGATAGGTGCCATTGTTATGGCTTTAATATTGATTTCTAAGTTGAGCGGAAATGGCGAAAATATTTCAGTTGGTGCTTCGTTGCTGCGTATTTCTGTTATGGGCATGTTTATCTATGGGGCGTTTATGGCTTATCAGCAGTTTGGTGTTCAAAGAAAGCTTTATGAAAGTTATAAATTTAAAGCCATTGCTTTATCAACAATGGAAGAATTGATAAAGAATTATACAGACAGAAAAGATCGGGAGTTAATAATGAATAAAGCAGTAGATATAATTTTTTCAGAACCGTCATTAAAAGAAGACAAAATTACTCATCAAAGAATAATAGATGATTTATTGGATATTTTAAAGAGTAAGGTTTAATCTGGAAATGGGAAATTATAAACCACTATGCAGCCAGATAAAAACAAATTAGTCGTGCTGTTTGAAGACAATCCCGTGCGGCGAGCGTGGGATGAAAAAGCGGAAAAATGGTATTTTTCCGTGGTTGATATTGTGGCGGTTTTGACCGATCAGGGGGATTTTCAGTTAGCGCGAAATTATTGGAAAGTGTTAAAAAACCGCTTAAATGCAGAAGGAAATCAGTCGGTTACAAATTGTAACCAACTGAAAATGCTGTCTGCCGACGGCAAAAAGTACCTTACCGATGTGGCCGATGTCGAAACGGTTTTGCGGCTGATCCAATCGATTCCGTCCAAAAAAGCCGAGCCGATCAAGCTGTGGCTGGCTAAGGTCGGCTATGAGCGGCTGCAGGAAACGGTTGATCCGGAAAAGTCCATTGACCGAGGTAGGATGAATTGGCAAAGGATGGGCCGGAGCAAGCAGTGGATCCAACAGCGGATGATGGGGCAGGAAATCAGGAACAAGCTGACGGATTATTGGAAAGATAACGAGGTGACGGCGCAGGAAGAATACGCGATTCTGACCAACATCATC
>JBAYGU010000034.1:0-10353 GCA_041666505.1 Candidatus Buchananbacteria bacterium
GTTCCAATCCTGTTTGAATATGATCAATATTTGCCGGCTTTTCTGGACAAGCTCAAAAACCTGCTGGAGTTCTGTTAAAGCCATGAATACGTAAAGTAGTTAATAGATAAGCTTAGCCAAAATAGCTGAAAATGTCAAATAGTTGAAAATCACGTTTCCAGCATGCCCTAAATGATAAGCATCCCGTCGCCGAAACTGTAAAAGCGGTATTTGCGTTTGATCGCTTCCTTGTAAGCCCGATCGATCAGCGGCTTGCCCGCCAAAGCCGATACCAGCATCAACAAAGTGGATTTCGGCAGATGGAAATTAGTGATCATGCCAGCAACGAATTTGAACTTATATCCCGGGTAAATAAAAATTTCCGTATCGATCTTTTGCGCTCTTATCAATCCTTTTTTTTCTGCGCAGCTTTCTAATGTCCTGGCTGCTGTTGTGCCAACTGCGATTATTCTTCTGCCGGACTTTTTCGCCTGATTTAATTTCTTTGCCGTTGCCGGATTAATTTCTGCCAGTTCGCTGTGCATCTTGTGCTTCAAAATATCATCCGTCTCCACTGGCAGAAATGTTCCCAGTCCCACATGCAAAGTCACGTATTCGATCTGCACGCCTTTTTTCTTCAACTTACTGATAAGAGCTTTAGTAAAATGCAACCCGGCAGTCGGCGCCGCCACCGATCCCAGCTCCTTGGCATAAACAGTCTGGTAATCGCTTAAGCGCGATTTATTTTTTATATACGGCGGCAGCGGAGTCTCGCCCAATGAAAATAATTTCTTATCCGACGCATTGAATTCCACTAGCCACACCTTCTCATCTATTTTCTCAATAGGCGCGGCAAATATTTTTTTTGTAAAATATATTTTCTGCCCCGGCTTAATCTTACCCTTAATTAAACATCGCCAAATATTTACTCGGCTATATTGTTTTAATGTTTTTTTGTTTTTATGTTTTAATGACGTAAGCAAAAAAACTTCCATCTTGCCGCCCGTTTCTTTCTTACCGATCAATCTGGCCGGAATGACTTTTGAATCATTAAATACTAAGACATCGCCCTTCTCCAAAATTTCTGGCAAATCAAAAAACCGCCGATGAGCCATTTCGCCGGTAGTCTTATTGATTATCATCAGTCTGGCCGCATCTCTCTTGCTTTCCGGCTTCTGAGCGATCAGCTCAGACGGCAAGTCGAAATCATAGCTAGACAGACGGCCTATTGAATTTGACTTTTGCTTCTTCATCTAATTTCTGGATAGTCCGCGCCATGCCAGTCGGATTGGCGATATTTCTATAAACGAATCTCTCTTGCTCACCCGCCGATTGGATATACAGATCGCCGTAATTTAGAACCGTGGGCAAAAAGCCTTTCTGCTCGCTGGTGATATCCTGCACGCGGTAAAGCTCCAGCTCGGACACCGTCCGGCTGAACAAGCCGTTCTGCCTCCGGCTGATTATCCGCCCCGTCGTTACCGTCCAAACATCGAGATAATTAGTCATCCAGATGAACAGCGAAAACATCAAAACGAACAGGTAATAGGAGAAGCAGGCGGCAGAGAAAAACGCCGTCAAAATCTGATTTTCCACTATTTGCGGATAGGCATATGTAATCCCGTATAAGAAAATCACCGGCAAGATGAATAAAAACAGGCAGCTGGCGATTATCTTAATAAAAACGATCGGATGCGGCCAGATATTGGCTACCAACCGTTCTCCGGAATTCTTGTCCGGTATGAAATCTTTTGCTGTAATCATAAAATTATAGCTTCATTGCGCTAACTGAATCAGTTATATTACTGAAAATGGCCGGATCCATCAATTGGATCGACCAATCGAAGCCGTAAATAACCGTGAAGGAATAGCTGATCAGCGCGAATGAAACCGCCAAATATGCCACTATGACAGTAATATTGATCAGCGAAAAGAAACCGAAACGCAGCAAATGATAAATTATCATCAGGCTAAAAATTACGAATACGGCTAAAACGAAAAAATAACCGTAAAAGAAAAATGCCACTGTCGGAATCAATTGAGTATCCATATTAAGATTTGAACTTTTTCCATTTATGTCATCCTCGGAATTTTCGCCTGAAGACGGTAATCCGGCGGGGCGTAAATATCCGGGGATCTAATCGATCTTCTGCTGCAGATCGCTCGGCACATCCGCTCCCAAGTGCCGATAAGCGCCTTCGCTCAAGACTCGGCCGCGGCTGGTGCGATTAATAAATCCCAGCTGCAATAAATAAGGCTCGATGACATCCTCGACCGAATCCATGTCCTCCGATAAAGCCGAAGCGATGGTATTGAGTCCGGCCGGTCCGCCATTGAATTTTTCTAAGAGCAACTTCAGATAATCGCGATCGATCTTATCCAGTCCTAATGAATCGACTTCCAGCATCGCCAAAGCTTCCTGCGCCGTCTCTTGATTAATTTTACCATCTTTTTTGACTTGGGCATAGTCGCGGACACGCTTCAACAAGCGATTTGCGATGCGCGGCGTCTGGCGCGCCCGGCCGCTGATGATTTTTTTGGCCTCGTCATCCATCTCGACATTTAAGATGCCGGCGGCGCGCTTGATGATCTGCCCGATTTCCGATGGCTCGTAAAAATTCAAGCGATAGACATTGCCGAAGCGGTCGCGCAAAGGCGAGGACAGTCCGCTCACCTTGGTCGTGGCGCCGATCAGAGTGAACTTCGGCAGATTCAAACGCAAAGTCCGAGCCGACGGCCCCTTGCCGATGACAATATCCAGCGCGTAATCCTCCATGGCCGGATACAAAACTTCCTCGATCGATTTGTTCAAACGATGGATTTCGTCGATGAATAAAATATCGCCATCAGACAGATTAGTCAAAATCGCCGCCAGATCGCCGGTGCGTTCGATCGCCGGGCCCGATGTTACTTTGATGTTTCCGCCCATTTCCGTCGCGATGATGTGCGCCAAGGTCGTCTTGCCCAAGCCCGGAGGCCCAAAAATCAAGACATGCTCCAAGGGCTCGCCCCGGGTCTTGGCCGCGGACATGAAAATCTTAAGATTTTCCTTGACCGCCTCCTGGCCGACATAATCATCCAATCTTTGCGGACGCAAAGTCTGATCCAAAACATTGTCCGCGCCTTCGGCGCTGGCGGAAATCATGCGGTCAGATTGTTCTGATTGTTCTTCATCCATATGGCCCTATTCTAACAATTAAATGATTAAAAAACAATCGCTTAACTGTTGGCCGGCCGGGAAGCGTTTTTCTTCAAATCAACCATGTTAAAAAAATGTTTCCACTTATGTTAATCAAAAAGTTGATAATTAACATCTGTTAACTACTGTGGCGATAGTTAACATAAACAATATATTTTAGCTAATTTTAAATAAAAAATGTAGATATTTGCATTATTTTTCAATATCCTGTGGATAAAATTCTTGACAAAATCATTAAGATATGATATCATTATCTGTTGGCATGTGGCACCAGAATATTTCTTCTTGTGAGACAAAACCTAAAGAAAGGGAGGAATCATGAAACATGAACGCATTATGGAACTCCTGAAAGAGGCGGTAAGCGCGACTACGGCTCGACGCAATAGCATCTGTTGCGAGTTAAGCGAGGCCACCGCTGCCTTAGATGCAGACGGGGTATATGAAATCGACACCCCCGAAGCCGGACTGCACCTTGTGGTCAACGATTTATTTTTCGAACTGGAAAAAAATCACCCTGACCTGTTTCCGACTTTCTTTCCTGTATTCTCGATGCTTTGCGGAAATCGAGAAAAAGGTGGCATTATCTGCGACATCCGATGGGATCTCGTAGATTAACCCATTCGTTCCTTCAGCCGCTTGGACACTCCCGTCCAGGCGCTTTATTTTTGACAAAATTCATCTTTTCCTGTAATATTTACTAATTACCAAAATTAACATTAAGTCTCTTACACTCGTCATCCTGGAATTTTGATGTAATCATCAAAATATCCGGGATCCAGGCCCGAATTAATTCAACCCGGATCCCGGATCTCCGCTTCGCTGCGTCCGGGATGACGGTATAAATAATCAAATCATCATGAAATCCGTTATCAAAAAACTTCCCAAATCCCTCGTGGAAATCTCCGTTGAAGTGAGCGTCGGCGAGCTTTTGCCTTTCATGAAGAAAACGGCGGTTAAAATCTCCGAGACCACCAAGATCGAGGGCTTCCGCCCGGGCAAAGCACCTTATGACATCATCAAAGCCAAATTCGGCGACATGGCAATATTGCAAGAAGCGATCGATGATATCATCATGAAGACGTATTACGAAGTCATCAAAGAGAACAAGCTGGTCACTCTCGGCCAACCGCAAATCGACGTGGAAAAAATCGCGCCGGAAAATCCTTTCGCCTACAAGGCGACTGTCTCCATCCTGCCCTCAGTCAAGGTGGCTGATCCGTCAACAATCTCGCTTAAGCGCGAAGAGATAAAAGTTACGGACGAGCAAGTAGAAAAAATCATCGAAGAAATCCGCGCCATGCGCTCTAAGGAAAATAAAGTCGAGCGCGAAGCCAAGCTCGGAGACTTGGTTAAATTAGACTTCAATGTCTATCGCGACGGCGTGCCGATAGAAAACGGCGGCAGCCAGAATTATTCCTTGCTCTTGGGCGAGAACCGCTTTATTCCGGGATTCGAAGATAACTTGGTCGGACTTAAGGCCGGAGAGGAAAAAGAATTCAAACTGAATTTTCCCGAAACATATCATGAGAAATCATTAGCTGGCAAACCGGCGGAATTCAAAGTCAAGATAAACGAAGTGGCGGAAATCATCAAGTCGGAAGTTACGGATGAATTGGCCAAAGAAATTTCCGGAGGCGCTTTTTCCGGCTTAGACGAATTGAAGGAGAATATCAAGACTAATGTCGCATTGGAAGAAAGCAACAAGCAGGAAAAAAAATTGGAAGTTGAAATGCTCGAGCTACTGGCTAATGCCAGCGAATTCGAAGACCTGCCGGAAATGCTGGTGCACGAAGAAATCCATCGCATGCTTCATGAACTGCAGGATAACATTTCCAAGCAAGGCATGAAATTCGACGATTATCTGACGGCGATAAAAAAGACGGTCGATGATTTGGAAAAAGAAATGGAGCCGCAAGCGGCGCTGCGAGTCAAGACATCGATCATCGCCAGGGAAATCTACAATGAGCAGAAAATGGAAGTGACTCCGGACGAGGTGGAAAAAGAGATTTCAGAAATTTTAAAAAATTATCCGGAAAAACCCGACGTCAGGAAGCAGATCGAAACCGAGACCTACAAGGAATATCTCAAAAATGCCATCGGCAACAAAAAGGTAATGGATTATTTGAAGAATATTATCATAAAATAAACGGCTTCGGCCGAGTTAACAGCTAAAGAGCAGGGGGAACACCGACCCTTGCTTTTTTTGTTATTTTCGCCTAACATTCAGCTATTCACCTAATATGAATGAATAATATGAAGATATTGGTTACCGGCGGCGCCGGCTTTATCGGCTCTAATCTGACCGACGAACTGCTTAAAAGAGGCCATGAAGTCACCGTTTTAGACAATCTATCAACCGGCTTTCGAGAAAATGTCAGCTTCCAAGCCAAACTATATGAAGCGGACATCAGGAAACTGGAAGACATCCGTCCCGCCTTCGAAGGCGTGGACTATGTTTTTCATTTGGCCGCCCTGCCGCAGGTGGAATTATCAATCCAGGATCCTGCCGCTTCCCATGACATCAATATTAACGGCACGTTGAATGTCTTGATTGCGGCGCGCGACGCCAAAGTCAAGAAATTCATTTATTCCGCGTCATCAGCGGTTTACGGCAACCAGGAAACCCTGCCTCTGACTGAATCCCATTTGCCTTCTCCCATGAGCCCTTACGCCGTTCAAAAATACGTCGGCGAGCATTACTGCCGCAATTTTTCCCTGCTTTACGGTTTGCCGACAGTCTCCCTGCGCTATTTTAATGTCTATGGCCCGCGCATGGCCTCGGCCGGCGGCTACGTAACCGTCATCTCCATCTTCCTACAAGCCCGGCGCGACGGCAGAAAACTGACTATCACCGGCGATGGCTCGCAGACTCGCGACTTCACCCATATCGACGATGTCGTTCGAGCTAATATCTTGGCGATGAAAAACGATGCTATAAAAAACGGCGAAGTCATGAACATCGGCGGCGGCAAGAATTATACGATGAACGACATGGCGAAAAAAATCGGCGGCGAAACAGAGTACCTACCGCCCCGCATCGAACCGCATGACAGTTTGGCGGATATATCTTTGGCGCGCCAACTGATCAATTGGCAGCCAGAAATGGATATGGACGAAGGTCTGGCCGATACGATCAGATGGTTCGAGAATAAATACAATTGTCATATCAGATAAGATAAGAATGGCTCTTTGACAATCAGTTGCAACCATAGGAGAAATAGGATGTTTCCAATCGCTATCGGCTATTGGATATGGGTGCCAGTGGAAATCATATTCTATATTATTGTCGCATATTATTTGAAAAAAAATTGCGACTTTAAAACTTCAAAATATTTTATTATTTCAACGACTTTGGGTTTAATCCCGCTTTGGGCATTTATCGCTCCAGATTCGAATAATCTTCCTTTCGATGGACTATTATATGATTCTCTAATGGTATTTATCCAGACTATGACACTAATTTTCTTGGGTAAAAATGATTCAAAGTTCGAATGGTACAATTGGCTGGGAGTAATATTAATAATATTCGGCCTGCTAATTATGCAACGATAAGGAGAAAAAATAATGTTTATTTACGGCCTACTGATACCACTAACAATTCTTGATGGTGCGGCTATGGGTTTATTCTCTCATTTTATTGCCATTAACTTTAGTGTATGGCTCTGGATCACACTAGCAATTACAAACATTCTTCCAATTTCAGTTATTATCTGTAGATTTTCCAGAAAAGAAACTTTAGTCTATAATATGCTGTTATATAACTCTGCCCTAACAGGGTCATATCTAATCGTGGTATCTTTTTTGAAAGGCGATTCACCGTCCCCATATTATTGGCTAGGTCTGTTAATCGCTTTTACGGGCTTTATATTAATGAAATTCAATCGGGAAGAAACTGATGAAATCGATTACGTCAATCTGACCTGAAATATTTCGCACAAAAGTACTCATAATTACAAAACGCCGAGAACACAATGTTCTCGGCGTCTTTATTTTAATTGAATTATGATCGTATCATAATCAGAGCCATCTTGAATCTCTGCTCCGCCTTCAGCGAATGTACTACATCGACCGGCAGGATTATCATTTCGCCTTGAGCGACTGACTGCTTTTCACCGGCAATGAAGACTTCCGCTTGGCCGTCGATGACATAGACTACGGCATCGAACGGCGCCTTATGCTCGCTCAAACCCTGGCCGGCATCGAAAGCGAAGACCGTCATCGTACCGGTTGGCTTGGCGACGATCTCCTTGCTGACGATGGCGCCAGATTGATAATTGACTAATTCCGCCAATTTATAAACCTCACTCGAATTTATGCTTAACATATTTTAATCGTTAATTGATTAGGATTAAATCCTAACCTGAAAAATAATTGAACGCAAGTAAAAAAACCGAGAACTTTTAGTTCTCGGCATATTTATTTCAATCCTGATTATCCTACTTCTTATCCTGCAATTCCATAATTTCCTGGAATTCCTCATACAGATTAACATCTCCATTTTTGCGGATTTGCGCATTCTCATACGGAACGCCGATCCGGCGATAAAACTCGTCAGAGGCGTTCTTGAAAGCACCTGTCGCAGCATCTATGATCCAATAACGCATTTTACCAAATTGCAGTTTAATTACTTTTAATAACAATCTAGTGAATGTGTAATTCAGCAGTCCGGCAAAAGCAGTCTCTTCTCCGGAGATCCTAATCCGTTCCACGATACTCTCCGCCAGCTCATCAATCAACGGATCAAGGGGTTCGCGGTCTTTCTGCTTGATGTAAGGCATCTCTTCCTCCTTTTTTCCTCGCCTAAAGAACAATAGTCACTGATTGCCAGCTTAGGCAATTTAATGGAATTTGTCAAGCATATAATATTGAAATATCATTGACTAAATAATGGATTTATGATAGCTTAATTTCGAAGCACCTTCACATTTTATCGGATTAAAAAAAGAAAAAGGAGAAAAAACATGGCCAGAGGCAAGAAGATTGCGATAACAGGCATACCCGGAGTCGGCAGCACGGATTTTTGCGCCAGATATGCCGAAGCCAGCAGGAATCATCTACAAGTAATGAACTTCAATATGGGAGAAATACTTCTTGCGGCAGCGCAAGAAACGCCGCATAAGCCGCCGATCCCCGCAGAGAACTTGTTGAATCTTCATCCGGAGTTTCTAAATGCTTTAAGGGATAGGATATTCGACATGACGCTTGAGACATTCGAGAGCAATCGAGAGTCATATGATCGATTCCTCATCGACATGCATAGTCAGTTTTTCTGGAATGATGTCTATACTAATGCCTATGATTGGCGCTACCTTTCGCTTCTTCGCCCCGACTTATTCGTCACACTGATCGAGAAGCCGTCAACGATTAAAGAGCGGCAGATGGCAACGGCGCAGGGACGATTGCAGGATCATAATCTGCGGGATCTGCTTCTGTGGCAGAACATAGAAGTCAACACGACGACAGGACTCGCCTCTAATTTAGGCGTTCCGCATTACGTCTTGCCGGGCAAACAGGACCCTCTGACGATTGAAAGCTTGCTTCAGAGCGCTTTCCTCGTCTATTTCCAGATGCCGATGACCGATGCCAGCAGCCATGCTGACGGCATGATCACAGAATTCAAGGAACGGGTGTTGGAAATCGGCCGTCAAATGACCGGTTTGCCGACACCGCTGATCGATCCTCGAACGATCGACATAGAGTCCGGTGAAGGACTGACGCCGGAAGAAGAGCGAGCTATTCGGGTGCAGACTGTCCACCGCGATCTGAACTGGTACATCGCAGAAGCGTCTGACCAAATCGCCTATTACCCTCCCGGCACTACTCTGTCCAAGGGCGTGAGCGATGAATCGACTCGAGGATTCGAGACCGGCAAAAACGTTTTTGTGGTCTATCAGAGCGCGCATACCAGCCCGTTCATGGATATTGCGACCAAAGTCTTTACCTCGGCCGATGATTTCTTCAACTTCTTTCCGGCTTACATGGAGAAGCGGATCAAAACGCTCAAACGTAATATATAGCACTAATCATGACTCGGATTGTACTGCAATCCGAGTTTTTTTACGCTAAAATTTTTTACACTTTAAAACCGCCAGTCCTAGGACTGGCGGTTTTGAATTGGCTAATAAATTATTTCAAACAAGACTGGGCTTGATATAAATCTATCGCGGTTATCAAACTGCCCTGTTTGATTTCAGTGGTCCTGGATGCCCCCAGCTTTGAAGTTAAGCATGTTTCTAATGCCGGACTGATAGAAGTCGGTATTTGAGATGTATCAATGCCGAGATTTTTCAAGCCCGCAATCTGCTCTTGGGTCAATAATGGATTGCTGCTTGGAGTTTTTGTCACAGTATTAGCTGCCGACGGCGCTTGAGAAGAGGTTTGAGAAGAAAAAATAAGCGGCTTAATCTTGTATGGATCGACCAGCCACAGATACGCGCCAACTAAGAGTAAAACAAAAAAATTACCCCTAAAGCGACGAAAATAACATTTGAGATTTTAAGAAGTGACATATGTTTATTAATTAATAGTAAGCTGTATTGTTTTTTTACCTTAGTCGCCAAGATATATTTTCTTTTCCAGCAGAGCTGATTCTTTCTTAAATTCAGCAAAACCCACGATAACCTTAAGCGCCTTAGGCTTGACTTTAACAGCAATGGGAGTCTGGCCGAAAATTCTAGCATCAGCGTCTACCGGCCTGGATTTTTTTGAGGTAATTTTTACAATTGTCGATGTATAAGTTTGTATATCCGGATTATGCTTGAAATTATACGTATAAAATCTACTATTGGCTACTTTAAGCCTTACAATATGCCAAAAAAGCTCTTTTTTTGACATCTTATATAGAGTAACCTTTAAAACATGGTCATTAAGCTTAGAAGCGGGAGCAACGGACAGGTTCGCGCCCATGGAAGGGCCATTAGATATCATGACAATTTGGGCTTTTGATTCGATAGTTTTATTATCGTCTAACTCAATCTTAAGAGGAGTCCTATAAAATGATCGGGTATCTTTTATTAATTGAATAACCGACCGCCATTTATTTTGACTATAAGATAAATAGTTTTACCCAGTAGGTAATCCACCAGTTCTACTGGTGCGACTTGAAAAGGTTTTACCGTTCCGTTAACCCACAAAAAAAGAACATAGTAGTATATAATAAGCATGGCTTGAAGTGA
>JBAYGU010000035.1:0-10294 GCA_041666505.1 Candidatus Buchananbacteria bacterium
AGATTGAAAAGCTTGGTTTATGTCCATCGCGGAATGAATATTCAAAGAAGAAAGAGAATTATTATTGAGATTCTGAAGGGGAGAAAATTTCCAAATTAGCCCCACCATAATTACTATTTAACCCCAAATTCAATAATTTGCTGCGCAATATCGAGCCGATGCCCTTTGTGCCTAATGATCCGGCCAAACTGACTCAACGTTGCTTGGAGATCCTTGATATTTCGGTTGCCGGGTTGATAAAACGGCTGCAATCCGTCGAAAAGATCACGGGCAAGCGCGAGGTAACAATCGGCCTTTCGGGCGGACGCGATTCTATTTTGGCTCTTCTAAAGATAGTCATGGCATTCAAAGAGCTGGGTTGGGATTTGAAAGGCATTAAGGTTTATACGATGCCCGGTTTCGGCACGACAAAAGAGACTTATCAAGTGGCCTGCGATCTGGCGGCGGCGTTAGGCGTCAGCTTTAAGGATTTGTCGATCGTCCAGTTTGCCGAGGACATTTTGGAAGGCATGGGCCATGAATTGCCTTGCAATATTCCTAAGTGCCTGAAATGCCAGAATATCCAGGCGCGTTTGCGCAAGATCATTACCATGACTGACGGTTTCGATATCGGCACCGGCAATATGTCCGAAGCCTATCATGGCTATTGCACATACGGGGCTGACCAGCTCAGCATGTATAATCCCAATTGTTCTGATCCCAAGACGTTGGTAAATTTCTTGATCCAGACGATTGCCGACAGCGAGATTTTCGGCAAAGCAGTTTCCGAAATCCTGTATGTGGCGCTGAAGCTGCTTATTTCGGCCGAGCTTATCAGGCCGAATGCAGATGGCACAGTCAGTCAGATCACGGAACAGGAAATCGGCCCGTATAATCTTCTCGATTTCATCATGTTCGATGATTTGCGCAATATGTTTCCGGCGACCAAGATATTCTTTTTGGCTAGCTGGGCGTATGACGGAATTTTCGAACCGGCAGAAATATTCAAATGGCTGGAAAGCAGCTACAAACGTTTCTATGGAAGCCAATTCAAACGCCAAGCTGTTGCAGACGGCGTTAAAACCGGATCGGTCAGCGTTGATCCGCGAGGCGATATGCGCCGGCCGGCAGATATGCTTATCCCGTCTTCCATTTTGGAAGAGCTTGATAATTTGAAGAAAATGCTAAGCCAAGCTGGTCTGCTGGCATAGTCCGTACATTAACAAAAGCCTCTCGAAGCGATTCGAGAGGCTCTTTTAATGCAAAATTTTATTTAATAGGGTAAATCGGGAATTTCTTCGTCAATACATGGACTTCATTTTTTATCCGGCTGCGCAATTTTTTGTCATTGGGCGTTTTGAGTATCTCTGCTATCCATAGTCCGATCAGTCTCATTTCTTTTTCCTTCATGCCGCGAGTCGATAGCGCCGCTGTGCCGAGGCGCAGTCCGGAAGGATTGAGAGGTTTGGCCGGGTCATACGGAATCATATTGGCATTGGTGTAAATATCCGCCTCGGCCAGAATGTCGGCGGCAGTTTTTCCGCTGATATTTTGCGGCCGCAAATCCAGCAGCAGTAAATGATTATCCGTGCCGCCGGAAACTAATTTGATACCGTTTTTCTTCAGCAGCTCGGCTAGTACTGCCGCATTCTTTACGGTTTGCAGCTGGATTTTTTTGAATTTAGATGTGATAGCTTCTTCAAAACAGATCGCTTTTCCAGAAATGACATTTTCCATCGGGCCGCCCTGCAGTCCGGGAAATATAGCTTTATCGATTTCTTTTGCCAGCTCTATGCGGCAGATGATGAGGGCGCTGCGCGGACCGGCTAAAGTCTTGTGCGTAGTGGAGGTAACGATATCGGCATAAGGAAAAGGCGACGGATGCGCGTCGGCCGCGATCAATCCGGCGATATGTGAAATATCGGCCAAGAGCAAAGCGCCGGTTTTTTTGGCAATGGCAGCGAATTTCCTGAAGTCAATTTTTCGCGGGTAAGCAGTAGCGCCGCAGACGATCATTTTCGGTTTTTCCTTCAGCGCGATTTTCTCTAATTTCTCATAATCGATCAATTGGGTTTTTTCATCCACGCCATAGTGGGCGAATTTGAACAGTTTGCCGGAAAAATTTACCGGCGAGCCATGAGTCAGATGGCCGCCATGAGACAGATCCATGGCTAGAATCTTATCGCCAGGCTGCAGCAAACCTAAATAGACCGCAAGATTAGCTGATGATCCGGAGTGCGGCTGGACATTGGCATGCCATTTGTCTCCCTTGAGGTCGAACATCTTCAAGCATGACTTTTGAGCCAAGACCTCGATCTGATCAATGTATTCATTGCCGCTGTAATAACGCTTGCCCGGATAGCCTTCGCTGTATTTATTGGACAGGGGAGAACCGGTTGCAGCCAGCGCTTCTTTGGAGCAGTAATTCTCCGAAGCGATCATGATCAGGCCAGTTTGCTGCCTTTTGACTTCTTTGGCGATTAATTGCTTAATATTGCTTAATGACATAATTTATTATCAATTATGGTATAATTATATGTGTAATCTTCTAAAATTACAAATATATTTGATTATTTAAAAATTTAGAAATTAAGACAATATTTAAAAATTAAAAATTGATAATTAAAAATTTTTTAAACTATGCATCGATTTTATCTGCCGCCGGAGAATTTCCGCGGCGATTACATTATTTCCAATGACTTGGAGCTCATCAATCAGCTGGCGAAAGTCCTGCGGGCGCGCCATGGCGACAAATTTTTAGTTTTCAATAATTCAGAATCAGAATTTGTCAGCCAGCTAGTGGAATTGAGCAAAAAGGAAGTGAAGTTTCTTATTATTGATCAGCAACCGGGAGCTCGCGAACCTTCTAGAAAAATTACTTTGTATCAATCATTATTGAAATCAGATAAATTCGATTGGCTGATCCAGAAAGCCGTCGAACTCGGAGTAAGCAGGATCGTACCGGTCTATTCCAAATATTGCATCGTCAAAGATATAACGGCTGGGAAAAGGAAACGTTATGAAGATATTATCAAAGAAGCGACCGAGCAATGCGGCGGAGTCAGGCTGCCGCTCTTGGCTTATGTGATTGATTTCAAGACGGCGATCGAAGAAGCGGGGAAATTGTCCGGCGCCAAGTTGATCGCTTGGGAAAAAGAAACGGAATATGATCTCGCCGATGCGGCGACCGAAGATATCCAACTGTTCATCGGTCCGGAAGGCGGCTACTCGGAGGAAGAAATTGAAGCGGCTAAGAATCGCCAGATCGTGCCAGTAACTCTGGGCAAAAGGATACTGCGGGCGGAAACAGCGGCCATCGCCGCCCTAGCCAAGCTGCTCTAGAATTGACAGGATTAATGCCAAAAGGTATAATTTAAGCATCAAAAATCAATAAGCAAGTCTATGGAAGAAAATTTTTTATCTGAATTCAAGACAATATTGGAAGCCAAGAAGGCTGATATCATCAAACAGCTATCAAAGATCGGTTCGCGCGCCGACGGGGCGGAAGTCAATTATAACGCCAGTTTTCCGGATTACGGCGATAGCGCCTCGATGGAAGACAATGCTTCGGAAGTCGTAGACTTTACCACTAATTTGTCATTAGAGCATGAATTGGAAGGTGATTTGCGCGATGTCGATAAAGCTCTGAAGTCCATCGCCGACGGCACCTATGGCAAATGCAAATATTGCAAGAAGGAGATCGAGGTTGAAAGGCTCAGGATCAGGCCTGAATCCAATTCCTGCGTTTCCTGCAAGAACACCCTCAAAGGTTCGGCTTAATTTTTATTATGTCTGACAGATTAAAAACAGCTGGCATTATTTCTCTTGCCGCTGTTTTTTTTATTGCCGATCGCGCGTTGAAGCGGCTATTTTTGACCGCCTGGCGACAGGATGATTTCAAGATTATTGGTAATTGGGTCAATTTGAAGCTGGCTGGCAATCCGGGCATTGCCTTCAGTCTGCCTTTTAATCGTTATTTGATAATATTGCTGACAATCTTAGCGCTGATCATATTGATTTATTCTGCTTGGCTTAATCATCACAGAAAAAATTTTTATCTTTTTTTCGCATTCGTCATAGTGATTATCGGCGCATATTCCAATCTCTTAGACAGGACAACTATTGGATCAGTAGTCGATTATATCGATCTGAAATATTTTAGCATCTTGAATCTGGCTGATATCATGATTACCGGCGGCATTGCCATGATATTATTCTCTATTTTTAAGCGCGAATCGAATAAGAAAAATCGGCTTGAGTTGGAAGGCTGATTCATGTTATAATAGTATTGAAATTAACAAGTCTATGAATAAATCCAAGGGTATAATCGCCGCGATGTTTTTTTTGGCATTTTTCATATTAAGTCCTTTTCGGGCTCAGGCTTTTCAAATAGAAAAATTAACTGATGTGCCTGTTTCAGGAGACTTTGTGCTTAATCAGACTAAGACGGAAGTCCAGTTGAGTGCAGGAGATCAGGCGATTCGTTCTGTTTCCCTTACGAACCGGTCCGGCGCTGATTTATTTTTTACCGTCGGAGTAGAGGATTTTTCCGCATCCGCCAAGGCTGAGCAGAATATCGACTTATTAGGCGCGCAGATGGGGTTGTATTCGCTGAAGGATTATCTGAAGCTGGAGGCCATGAGCTTCACATTGCATCATGGCGAGAGGATTACAATGCCGATTTCTATTAATATTCCTCAAAATGCCCAGCCCGGCGGCTTATATGGCGCTGTAACGTTTTCCGCCAAGCTAGCTGATGCCGGAAGTGCCGGATCGAGCAAAATCCAGGTCGTCTCACGCTTGGCCTCATTATTCTTCGTCCGCGTCAAAGGCGAAGTAACGGAAAGCGGCGAGCTTTTAGATTTCAATAGTTCCAAAGCATTCTATTTCGGCGGACCGGTGGCCTTTGAATTCAATTACAAAAACACCGGCAGCATATATCTGAACCCATACGGAGAATTGAAGATAACCGACGTATTCGGCCGGGAAGTTTATACGAAATGGATTTCTCCTTATTTCGTCATGCCCGGCGCCGTCCGCCAGCAGAAGGAAATTTTCGAGCGTCCATCGGCCTGGGGCCTGTATCAGGCGACGTTGAAGTTAAATCGAGGTTATGGCAATAATATCGATCAAAGATCATTGTATTTTTTCATACTGCCCATCCCTTATATGATTGGCGCCCTTATTGCGCTGATAATAATTGCTTGGCTGGCGATCAGGATTTCCAAGGGCTTCAAAAAACCTAAAGTTTCATAATGCGGATATCATCGATAAAATTCATATTTGCAATCTTCGCAGTCTTGGCGGCATCTCCCGCTTTGGCTTATGTCATGTCGTCCACGAGTTACCAGATTGAAAGGGATTCGATAAACATGGGCGGCGGATTGTCTAGTTCCACTTCGTATATTTCGCAGTCTTCAATCGGCGGCATCGGTTCTGGTACCGGAACTTCCACATCTTATATATTAACGGCCGGCTATCAGCAAATGGATGCGACTTCTCTCAGCTTGACTGTCCCTGGCACGACATCCATGTCGCCGAGCATTGACGGCTCTGTCGGCGGTACGGCTAATGCTTCTGCCGCGCTCAATGTCTCGACCAATAACGGCACAGGTTATACTTTACAAATCAAGGCCAGTACTTCGCCGGCCATGAAATCCGGGAGCAATTCATTCGCTGATTATACTTTAGCTGGAGCTGATCCCGATTATACATGGTCTATTGCTGCCAGCGTTTCCGAATTCGGTTATTCTCCGGAGGGATCGGATATCGTTACCCGTTATAAAGATAACGGCGCAACTTGCAATCAATCCGGCGGCAGCGATACCGTCGGTTTCTGCTGGGATCCGCTTAGCACGACATATAACACCATTGCGCAATCGGCCGCCGGCAATCTGCCATCGGGTACGGCAACGACGGTAAAATTCCAGGCGCAAGCCGGCGCTTCGGCGGCTCAGCCCGCCGGCACTTATACTGCTACGATTATTTTCACCGCTTTCGTGAATTAAGTTTTAATCAATCGCATCTTGTTTATTTATGCCAATGCTCGGCAGAAAAAAAATCCTCGGCTTGATATTAATAATCTCCCTGCTTTTTGCAGCCGGAGAAATTTTTTCTATTAGGAATGCTTTGGCTAGCGCCATGGATTTGAATCTGACGGTTACCGGAACTTCAGTGGCTTGCGGCAATAGCATTATTGAAACGGGTGAAACTTGCGACAATGGGGCGAGTAATGGAGTTTGTCCGGCTGCTTGTTCTTCCATTTGCCAAGATAATGACTGTACTGGCGGTGTGATTATTCCTCCCCCACCTCCTCCACCGCCAACCACTACTCCCGATTTGTTGATTACTGGAATAAATGTTTCTGATATTACGGATGTTTCCGCAAATATTTCATGGAATACAAATCGGCTAGCAGTCTGCCAGGTGCAATGGGGCATAAATACTGATTATACCGGAGGCGCTAGCAGCGAAATAACGTATTTATCAAGTCATTTATCACAACTGACAGGCTTGTCTGCTAATACCACTTATCATTATATCTTGAACTGCCAAGATAGCTCGGATATCGCCGCTTCAAGCGGTGACAAGACTTTTAAAACCTTAGTTGGCCCTGATATTACGCCGCCCGGCAATGTTACCGGCTTGCACACGCAAAGCGGTAATTCGATTAGCACTCTGTTTTGGCATTCTCCGACCGACTTGGATTTTGCCGGCGTGATTATCAGGCGTTCCACTGTCTATTATCCCAGCTTTTCGCAAGGGTCAGCCGTGTATGACGGGCAAGGCAATCCGATTGGCGCAGAAATGAGCTTTGCTGATTCCGGGTTGGTTAATGACACTGTTTATTATTATTCCGTTTTTGCTTATGATACGGCTGGTAATCATGCCTCGGGTGTGGGAATAATCGGCCAGCCTTCGACTGTCGTGATACCGCCGTCTTGCGCCACCGATCCCGCGCTCTGTCCTATTCCCCCATCTTGTACGACCGATCCGTCCCTATGCCCGCCGCCAAGCGAATTGCCGCCGGGGGAGGTTCCGGGAGGAGGAGTGACAGGAGATTTATTTTTTTCTGACTTTAATTTCTCCCAGCAAGGACAACCGCTAATTGTCGGAGCGGACAACCGCGTAACGGCGCAGCCTGATTATGCCATAACAATTTCTTTGCCGGAGTCGAAAATATTGCCTAATACGGATAAGATTGTCATCAATTTGAGCGTGGGCGGCAAAATGGAAACATATTTATTCGCTTATGACGCCGGGCAAAAAGTTTATACGGCTACGATCCAACCAATTAAAGATACTGGCGTTTATTACGCCTCGATTATCGTGCTTAATGCCGCCAGCCAGTCATTAAAAACAGTTACGGGCTCTATTGAAATTAAAGCGCCGACCATCGAAGTTTTGCCATCTTTGCCCGGGACGATTAATGCGGCAGTTGAAACAGTAGAAAACATTTCTAACGCGATCAAGGAAAATCCAACCGTAAAGGCAGTTGCTGAAGCCGCTTCGTCCCCTGTGGGGCAGGGCACGGCCGCGGCATTGGTGGCAGTTTCTTTTGCCACGACCGCTATCAGTATTCCAATGCTGAATTGGTGGTTCTTGCTGCAGTTCTTCTTCACTCAGCCGCTCAAATTGTTCTGGTTCCGCAAAGGCTGGGGAACGGTTTATAATGCGATTACGAAAAAGCCTATTGATCTGGCTCTTGTCCGCTTGTATGATGCCAAGACTGATCGCCTGATCACTTCCCGCGTAACGGACAAGAATGGCCGCTATATTTTCCTGGTCAATCCGGGTGAATACTATATTAAAGTTGAAAAACTCGGCTTTGAATATCCCAGCTCATTATTGAAGCATGCTCATGACGATGGCAGCTTCTTGGATCTCTATTATGGCGAGAAGATAGTTATTTCGGGCGAAGATCGATCGGCGATCATTGCCAATATTCCTCTTGATCAGGAAGACGTTCAAATTACCGATGCTGAAGTTTTGAAGAAAGTCTCTCGAGCTCGCTTGTCAAAATCATTAAGCTGGCTGGGTCCTATCCTGGCTTTCGGTTATTTCCTGTTCTTCCCTTCGATTTTCTCCTTCGGTTTAATCATTGTGCATCTTCTCTTATTATTCCTATTCCGTCGCTTGGCCGGCCGCAAACATAAGAAGCACTGGGGCGTCGTTCTTGCTCCGGACGGCCAGAAGCCGATTAAACGTGCTATTACCAGGATATTCTCTTCTGAGTACGGCAGAATGTTGGAATTCTACGTGACAGATGACCAAGGCCGTTACGATTTCTTGGTCGGCAACAATAAATATTACGTTACGGCCGATAAGCCTGGCTATGGAACTGCCAAGACTCCGATTCTGGATTTGACCGGCAAGAAGCCGGAGGAATTAGTCATCGCTCAGGATCTTATTCTGCCGGAGGAAAATAAAATATCAGACGACATAAATAAACCGGAAGGATCAGCTCAGTCCGCTCCTGTGGAAAATATGATTGAGCCGATCATTGAACCGGAAAAGATGGAAGCGATTAAAGTTGAGGCTCCGACTTCAAAAACAGAAGCGCCGATTGTTCCGGAACATATCGATCTGGGTTCGCTTGATGAAGCGAGGGAGCAGATAGAAGAAAAAACGACGGAAAATGTGCCTGCAGAAACTCCCGACAAACAGGAAATAGAAGAAAAGAAATCCGATAAGCCAAATGAGGGAATTTACGGGTAAATATTGCCTTAAAAATACTAAAGTGCTATTATTATCCTTACCATTAAATAATAATAATTAATTGCAAACATATGGCAGAAATGACATTTACCGACGTTAATTTTGAGGCTGAAGTGTTAAAAAGCGAACTTCCAGTCTTGGTAGATTTTTACGCTGATTGGTGCGGGCCGTGCAAGATGCAGGGGCCGATTATCGAAGAATTGGCGGCGGATATGGCAGGCATTGCCAAAATCGGAAAATTGAATATTGATATGAATTCCGCCATTGCGGAAAAATTCGGAGTCATGTCTATTCCGACTCTGATTATTTTCAAGGGCGGCGAGGCCAAGAAGACTATGGTCGGCATGCAAGGCAAGGATGGGTTAAAGAGTGAAATTGAGAAGTTCATGTAGAAAATTTTCTAATTTTTAATTTTGTAAATTTATAAATAATTTTTAATGTATTAATTTTTTAAACATTTGAAATTAGAATATTATTTAAAAATTAAAAATTGGAAATTAAAAATTTATTCTTATGACATATGATGTAATAATCATCGGAGGCGGTCCGGCCGGACTTACCTCTGCTATTTACTGCCAGCGCCGCCAGCTTAAGACTTTGGTCATCGCCAAGGCGATCGGCGGGCAGGCGGCACTAGCTTCAGAAGTGCAGAATTGGCCGGGAGAAAAATCCATCGGCGGCTTTGAATTGGCGCAAAAAATGCATGATCAGGCGAAGGATTTGGCAGCCGAATTCGTTTCCGATGAGGTGATAATGATAGAAAAATCCGATAGCGGATTAAAAGTCAAGACCAATAGCCAAGAGTATTCGGCAGCTGCGGTGATTTTGGCTTTCGGCTTGACGCCGCGCGATCTGGGTGTACCCGGCGAAGAGAAATTCAAGGGGCGCGGCGTATCATATTGCGCTACATGTGATGGGCCACTCTTTAAGAATAAGAAAGTGGCGGTAGTTGGCGGCGGCAATTCCGCTTTGGAAGCGGTGGAGTATATGTCAAAGCTTGCTACTCAGGTTTATCTGATCAATAATTCGGATAAATTCACTGGCGAGGCCGAATTGGTCAAGCAGGTTTCGGCTTTACCTAATGTCGCAGTCGATTGCAACAATCAGATTACGGAGATCATCGGCGACAGCAAGGTGGAAAAGATAATCCTTGCCGATAGAATCAGCAAGGAGCAGAAGCCGATCGATGTCGATGGCGTATTCGTCGAGATCGGCCATATGCCGAAAACCGGCTGGCTCAAGGGCATGGTGGATTTGAATGATAGAGGAGAGATTGTAACGGATAAATCAGGAATGACTTCGGCGGAAGGGATATTCGCGGCCGGCGATTGCACTGATGTCGGCTATAAACAGATGATAATTTCCGCCGGAGAAGGCGCCAAAGCCGCGCTCTCGGCCTATAAATATATCGCAGCGAAAAATGGCGGTACGGCTAGGCCTGATTGGGGTATTTGTCAGAAAAAGTAAATTTTTATTTTCACTTTTCTAGAAAAGTGAAGCAAAAGTCGCGACCGGTCGAAATCATGGCTAGATTTTATGCTTCTCTCATTAAACCGTCAGCTCGTCCGCATTAACGGACTCGGTTGACGGTTTGCCT
>JBAYGU010000036.1:0-10250 GCA_041666505.1 Candidatus Buchananbacteria bacterium
GAGGGTAAATTCTAATTCATTAAAATAACTAACTAATTAAAATTGGGTAATTGGACAAGATCGCCCTCTGGGCGACCCCACTTATCAAGCCACCAGCTTTGCTGGGGGTATTCTGACTAATTTGATATTATTATATGTCGGATCAAGTGAATCCGAATGGAACGTTGACAATACGGGCAAAAAACAACAAGGAGAAGAGAGATGAATAAGAAAATGATCGGCACGATACTCTTGGCAATCGGCATTGTCGGATTTATTGCCTCTGGCTTTATTTGCGGAATTGCCGATGTAAATCAGGCATCAGCTGCCTTCCATAGATTTTATGCCAGTCATCCTGATATTGTCGCTTTTAAAAAGTTTGATGAGAAATCAGATAAGCTATGTGTCGAATGGAATTATCAGCAATTTAGGACTTTTCAACAAGCAAAAGCAAGGGTAGCTGAGTTCGATCAGGAGTATAGGGCTTTGGATGAAGAAATTGCCACGTTCAAACAAACTCATCCGACTATTGATGCACAAATGAAAGAATATGGTGCAATGTGGAAAGATCGAAACGAATGCGGTGGCCAATGGTTTCTTGTTATGTTGGAGTATTGGGCAATATTCGTCGTATTAGCGTTGGCCGGCTGGATGATTAGGTAAAATAGAGATAAAAAAATAATATCTGCCTATGAGCCGTTCTTTGATGTGGTATGTCCCAGCATTTGATTTATTGATGCTGGGATTTTATTTTTGTTAAACCGCTTCGCCCAAAAAAGGCAAAGACAGGTGGCGGCGGAGGGATTCGCCGCGGAACAGATTATTCTGCCGTTCGCTTTTATCGCCTCGTTCATTCTGATGCGCGCGAATGGTCATGGCTTCAAAGCTGGCGCCGGTAAAGAGCGTGTGCTTGCCGTATTTCTGCGCCAAGCCGTCGACGGAAGCGAAGATCTTGAACAGTCTTTGCACGCGCGCGACATGGCCGAAGATATCCAACTGCGGCGATCTGGCTTCTACCAGGTCCATCAGTATTATTCCGGTAGCACGATAGGATTTCTTCTCGTCGAAGATTTGGCCGAAGTTCTCTTTGGCGATCCTGATGATTTCCGTCGGCACGGCGGTCGGGCCGTCGAGCTTGGCTTCTAAACCGTAGTAACGGAAGTCATCTGATTTCAAGAAGATGAAGATCTTCTTTGTTTCTAACTTGTGGCGGCGCGCCTTGATGCAGGCGTTCTCGATATTTTTTGACAGTTGTGAAAAGACGAAATTTGATTTGTTGGATGCCGGCGTGAAGGTCTTGGTCTTGCTGATTGATTGGTAGTCGCTCTTGCGCTCATTGTCGACGACATAAACGGCTTCGCCGCGCAGTTCCTGCCAGATCTCCTGGTGCGGTTTGGTCATCTTGCTCTTTACCCAAGCCTCGTTTTTTTGCGCGAAGTCCAAGGCAGTTCTGATGCCCAGCTTGTTGAGATAAGCGGAAGTCTTCGGGCCGATGCCCCAGACTTTGCCGACTTCCAGTTCGCCCAAGTATTTATGGATACTATTGCCAGGGATGATCGTCAGGCCGGACGGTTTCTGCCATTTGGAGCCGATCTTGGCCAGGACTTTGGATGGTGCCAGGCCGACAGAGAATGTTATGCCCAGTTCGTTATCAAGATCGCGTTTGATAGCGGCGGCGATCTTCTCATAACTCATATTGAGCGGGCGCTGCAGGCCGGTCAGGTCAGCGAAGCATTCGTCGATGCTGTATTCTTCCACTTCTGAAGTATAGCGTCGCACGATATTGAACATCCTGACCGAGTAGAGCGAATAGGTTTCATAATCCGATGGCAGGATGACGGCATCCGGACAGATCCTTTTGACTTCGGATAATCTCATGGCGCGGGTTACTCCCCGGGCTTTGGCTTCGTAAGTCAAAGAAGAGACTATGCCTCGCTCGGCGCCGGTGATGACCGGCTTGCCTTTGAGCGCCGGATTTTTCGCCACCTCGCAGGCGGCGAAGAAGCAATCGCCGTCGATGTGCAGTATGGCTTGGGTGAAAGAGTGGAGATTCAGCATATAATTACGAATTACATTTGTATTTTTCCCTCCCTTTACGAAAGGGAGGGTTAGGGAGGGTTTATGAAATTCAATTTCAAACCCCTCTTAATCTCCCCTTTCGTAAAGGGGAGAAAGAACTTCTAGTACTTCCTCACCACCGCTTTGACGACGGCGGCGATCTTCAATTCATTTTCCGGATAAATGTTATGGAATTTCTTGTTGGCCGGCTCGAGGTACGGTTTCTTGCTGGAGTTTCTCAAATATTTGATCGTCCATTCGCCATCGACTTCGGCGATGACAATCTGGCCGTCCTTGGCCGTTGTGTTTCTTTCTACTAGTACCATATCGCCGTTCATGATGCCCGCATCTTTCATGGACTCGCCTTTGACTCTTAGCATGAATGTCGATTCGCGGTTTTTGACCAGGTAATCGTCGAGCGACATCGTGTCGGCCAGTTCTTCTTCCGCCGGTGAAGGGAAGCCAGCCTCGACCATGCCCAGGACCCTGATCTCTTTGAATAGCCGTCCCGGCAATAGTCGCCCTTGGTCGTCTTTATGCAAAAAATTTTCTTCGACCATTTTCTTGACCAGCTTGAAGACGGAGTTCTTGGACTTGAAGCCGTAGATTTTCATCAGTTCGGCGTAAGTCGGCATCCGGCCTTGGCGCTGGTAGAATGAAATGATTTTATTTTGGTTGTGTTCCATATGTATTCATTATAGGTGAACGGGCGTTCACTCGTCAAGGGTTGGCAAAATAATTTATTTGCTAAGGAATTTGCATGTCCGGTTGCAAGCTGTGGATAAATTGGCCAATGATTTAAATTTAATTGGTTTTATGCTAAGATAAAGGCATTAATAATGATGATGAAATTATGCTAGATAGCCTTATTTTAAACAAAAAATCAATTGAAGGAATTTATAAGACTATTGGTGAATTCCATAAGAAACACCTTAAACCATTCGGCGTTAAATTGCCGAAGCTTTACGATGCTCGAGGAAATTTTACGAAAGATGCGCTTGTTTTGGTTTATCTGGCTTATGATTATCCCAATACAAGAAAAGTCAGCAAAGAGGAATTGACTAAGTTTATCAGAAGTTATTATCCCAATACTAATGACGTGCAACAGGCCAGGCATCTTGGCGCGCAATCTGGCTGGTGGATTGTCGCCGGCGGCAGAGATAATATCGTTTTAAAAATCGAAAGAGGATCATATCAGCTATACACCCTAGAACAGCCGTATCCGGGGTTCAAGCAAGGCCATAGGATATCCGAAACCGATAGCTGGGGTAAAATTAAAAAAGCTTATAATTTCCGCTGCGCCACTTGCGGTTCGCAAGAAAATAAGCCGCATTTCCATTGGCCGGCGACTAAGACGATTTTACAAAAAGGCCATATGGATCCGAATAAGCCGCTGGTTAGGGGCAATATCATACCGCAATGCCAGAAATGCAATCGAGCTGACAGGAACAGGTGGGTTTATGATGAAAAAGGCAGAGTTATAAAATTAGCAGATGGCAATTTTGTCAAGAATTTCGATAAAAATGTGAGAGAAATAATCTATAGGATATTATATAAGGAATTCAAAGGTAAAAAACCGTATGCCAAATAATAATTTTATCAATCAAATAATATTAGGCGACTCTTTAGAGATATTGTCTAAAATGGAAAATAATTCCATCGATATTGTGTTGACTGACCCTCCGTATTTCTTAGACAAGATGGATAATAATTGGCAATATAATAAAGTTGAGAGCACAAAAAACCAGCAGACGATAAAGTCGTTGCCTGCTGGAATGAAATTCGACAGAAAGCAAGGGCAAGATTTTTACAAATGGTATTTAACAATATCAGAACAGATATATAGAGTACTCAAACCCGGCGGTTTTTTCTTTTCTTTTTCCAGTCCAAGATTATATCATAGGATGGCTTCGGCCATTGATGACGCCGGCCTGGAAATCAGGGATTGTTTTTTATGGCTTTATACCCAGAATCAAGCTAAGGCGATGGGCGTGAATCATTTCATTGATAAAATGGATATATCAGATGCGGAGAAAAAACTAGTAAAAGCAAAATTTGAAGGCTGGAAAACGCCTCAAATCAAAAGCTGTTTTGAACCGATCGTCATGTCGCAAAAGCCTGCAGACGGGACGTATTTGAATAATATGCTGAATAACGATATTGGCTTGATGAATACGAATATCCGAGTCGGTGATAATATGTTTCCAGCTAATGTTCTTACGGTGGAAAATATTAATGAAATAATTGACAAATCATTCTTGATAGGCAAGCCGACTAAAAAAGAAAAGGGCGATTATAACGACCATAAAACCGTAAAACCCGTAGAAATTTGCGAGCATATAATCAAATTGACCGCTTTTTATAAAAATGCGATTATCCTTGATCCGTTTGTCGGCAGCGGCACTACGGCCGTAGCCGCAAAAAAACTGGGATTGAATTACATCGGAATCGATGCTAATCCGGAATATGTAAAGATATCGGAGCAAAGGCTTAGGGATTTGGATAGGGTGGCAGATTTATTCAGTTCAACAAAAAAAGAGAAGTTGGAAAGCATAAGTTTACAACCTCAATCGCAGTTGCAATTAGCTTAGTTTTTTGAAAAATACAGTTGAAAAATACTGATTGACAAAATATATCTCTTATGATAAGCTGGATTATCCAGTTCTTTTTAGCATAAAAATAATATCAACCTCAAAACCAAGGAGAAAAGGAGAAGGAATATGAGAATCGGAATCAAAATCGGATCAGCGCTAATCGCCAAAGACGGCGACGGGATCAATGACAAATTCATCCTCGAGCTTTGCCGGCAAATCGCATCATTACGCCAGCAGCATCACAGGGTGTTCCTGGTTTCTTCTGGCGCCGTCGTCAGTGATGGCTGCGCGGAGCATAGCCGGGCGCTTAGCGCGGCTATTGGCCAGGGACGATTGATCAGAAAATACATAAATTGCTTCGATATGTTTGAAGTCGAAGTGGCGCAAATGCTCTTACTCGCCTTTGAGCTGAAGGATAACCAAAAGCATATTAAGGGATTATTCGAAGAGGCTTTTCTTCACAAAGTGATTCCCGTCATTAATGCCAATGATGCCGTCAACAGCGATGAGCTGGACCAGTTACGGAGCTTTGCCGATAATGATTATCTATTCACTGAGCTGTGCCTGATGCTCAAAGCGGATTGCGCGATTTTCGGCACTATGGCTTCCGGGCTGATCAATGACGCTGAGGACGGCGACGGAGAAATCGTCCGCGTCATCGATGAGCGTAATTATTCCGCCGCCTTGGAGATGGCTAACGGCAGCAGCGATGACGGCTATGGCAATAGCGGTATGCTGACCAAGCTGCAGTGCGGCAAGAGGCTGTCTGAAAACGGTATGAGAGCAATCATTGCTGATGGCCGGGCAGATGATTTCGCGATCAAAGCCGTCAATGAGTTGACTCGGCCGACCGGCAACTTCGGCACTGCTTTCCGTTTCACTTCCGCTTTGCCGATGGGATGATTTTTAACCTTATGCTCCCGATAACTTTATCGGGAGTTTTTTTATGCGCAAAAAAATCCTGACGTTAATCGCCAGGATTTTATAAAACGAAGCGTTTGGCATCTTTTATTCCCGACCTGTATTGCCATAGCTCGGCGCGCTTATCATCGATATCCAATCTCGCCCAGCCGGCGCCGGACGTTTTGAATAAGAATGGCAGGACGACGCCCCAGATCGACGGGATGAATTGTATCTTGTAGAGCTGGAAGGCATTGCGGAAATCTTGGCGGTAAATCTTTGCCAGCTTCAAGAGCCAGTCAGCATGGAAATGCCCGCAGAACGATCCGGCCAGCTTGCCGATATGATTGTCCAAGATCATCGCGAGCTTCGGCGATAAAAAAGATCCGGGATCATGGACAGCTAAGAAAAATTTGCCCTTGAGATGATCCAGCGTCCAGCTCAGGAATTCTAATTCTTCATCTTCTTGCGCGGCCAGAAAAATATTTTTTTCATCATTGATAGTATCCGGGTATGCGAATAGATTTTCGATATTAGCGGTAGAGATCCAGATCATCGAGTAGCAGTCGTTCAATCGTTTAATGCCGCAAGTCGGCCCGTAAACATCCCGATAGTGGTAATAATTATCCGCGGCCGGCAATGACGGTCCGCGCGGCGACAGGCTGGAATTAAGATAGCCCAGTTCATGGTTGCCCGGCACCCAGATATGCTGCTTGCCATGCAGCGATAAATAGTCCAATAGGCGATGCTTCAATTCCCGCGCTTCTTCCGCCGTGCCGGCGCTGCCCAAACCGAAATTTTCCCAGTCATAAAAATTATCACCGAGGGATATCAAGCCGTCGAACGGCCCGCATGATCCGGCTTGCTTGAATGTTCCCGCCATGTGCGTCAAACGTTTGTCGTCGTAATAGCGGGCGATTTTTTTTGCTCCGGACGAGCCTTTTCCCAGCAATCTGGAAGCGGTCCGCACAATAGCCTCGATTTCTTGCGGGCAGAGCGTATTGGAGAAATGCCCGTCAGCCAGAAGCAGATATTTGAGCATAGGCGTTGATTAAGCTCTTGAGGCTATTATAGTGCCGATGACGGGTATTTGCAATTTTTTGCCGATTATGTCATACTACTAACAGATTTAATTCAGATTAATAGTAATTATCACATCCATATGGGATTACCTAGCAAAAGACGGACAAAGACATCCAAAAAAGAACGGGCGGCTCATTTCGCCTTAAAACAGACGGTTTTGAATTCTTGCCCGAAGTGCGGCAAACCGGTCATGCCTCATCGCGCCTGCAGCAAATGCGGCACGTACAAGGGCAGAGAAGTTATGGAAATCAAATCTAAGGCAAAAACCCTCCAGCAAAGAGATAAGGAGCGCAAAGCCAAGGCAAAAGATAAGACAAAAGATAAAAAGTAAATTCATTCCGGCTCAAATAGCCGGATTTAACCAGCACATTTTTTATGTCCAACAGGCATTTATCCCGAACGATCGCCGTACAGACTCTTTACCAATGGGATTTTAACGGCAAAGAAGACGATATCGTGCAAATCATGAAAACCAATAAAGAGTCCTTCGCTCCTGAGTTTGACGACCAGGGGTTTATTGAGCATCTGGTCAAAGGCGTCCATGACGTCTGCGATGAGATCGATGCTTTGATAGTCAAATTCGCGCCGGAATGGCCGCTCGATCAGATTACTATTGTTGATAGAAATGTTTTGCGTCTGGGCATATTCGAGCTCCGTTATGACAATAATATCCCGGCCAAAGTGGCGATAAACGAAGCGATCGAATTAGCTAAGGCCTTCGGCGGAGAATCATCGGGAAAATTCGTCAATGGCGTTTTGGGCGCGGTCTATAAGGATATGGGCGATAAGGAAATCGATGTCAAAGCGGCGGAAAAAAGAGCCAAGGAGGAACCGAAAAAGGAGGAGTAAGAATAATAATAAATATTGAATATTTAATATTGAATATTTGCGAATATTCAGTATTCAATATTTCGTATTTGCTGACATGGGCAATATGAAAGAAATCTCTTTATTGGAAAATAAATTGGGCGTAAAATTCGAGAATCAGAATTTGATCACCGAAGCCATTACTCATCGCTCGTATCTCAATGAGCATCCTGATTTCAAGCTGGATCATAACGAGCGTTTGGAATTCTTGGGCGACGCCGTCTTGGAGCTGGTCGTTACGGAATACCTGTATAAGAATTTTCCCAATCCGGAAGGCGATATGACTAACTGGCGCGCCTCGCTGGTCAATGGCGATGCTTTGGCTGAGGTCGGCCAGAAGATGGATATCGAGGATTTTATTTTAATGAGCAAAGGCGAGGCCAAGGATAAGAATTCCAAGGCTCGGCAGTATATTCTGGCCAATGCCATGGAAGCGATAATTGGCGCGATTTATCTGGAGCATGGCTTGCCGACTGTGCGCAAATTCATCACTAAGAATATAATATCCCGTTTGGCGGATATCTTGAAGAACAGGCTTTATATCGATCCTAAAAGCAGTTTCCAAGAGAAGGCCCAGGAAAAATTAAACATCACGCCGAATTATAAAGTCTTAAGTTCATACGGGCCGGATCATGCCAAAATTTTCAAAGTGGGAGTTTATCTGGACAAGGAGCTTATCGCTTCGGGCGACGGCTTAAGCAAGCAGGAAGCTCAAATCAAGGCGGCGCAGGCGGCGCTCGAGGCTAAAGGCTGGGTAAGTTAATAGTTTGTAGTTTTCAGTTTTCAGTTTTTAGGTTTGGGGAATCAACTAAAAACTAATAACTAAAAACTAAAAACTCTTTTTATGACAATAGAATCATTATTTAATGAGGCGGTGGAATTATCTGCCTCAGATATTCATCTTTTAGCCGGTTTGAAGCCGCACTTGAGGGTTGATGGGGAATTACAACCTTATGATGGCAAGGAGCTATCGGGCAAAGACATTGAGGCTTTGGTCAAGACGATGATCGATGAGAACAGCTTCAAGAAATTCATGGTGGAAAAGGATTTAGATTTCGCTTATGAGATTTCCAACGGCTTCCGCTTCCGCGTCAATCTGGCTATGGTGAGCGGCACGATCGCTTTGTCTGCCAGGACGATTCCGGCGGAAATTCCGACGATGAAGGATATCATGATGCCGCAAGTCACCTATGACTTATGCAAAATGAATCGTGGCTTGATCCTAGTTACCGGTCCGACTGGCTGCGGCAAATCGACGTCGCTCGCGGCCATGATTGATTACATCAACGAGAACAGGAATACCAATATTATCACTTTGGAGGATCCGACCGAGTTCATTTTTACGCCCAAGAAAAGCATCGTCCGTCAGCGCCAGCTGGGGACGGATATGCAATCGTTCAATGAGGGGTTGACCCATGTCTTGCGCCAAGATCCGAATGTCGTCATGGTCGGAGAAATGCGTAATCTGGAAACCATCGCCACGACAATCACTCTGGCGGAAACCGGCCACTTGGTATTCGCTACATTGCATACATATAACGCGGCTCAGACCATTGATCGTATCATCGATATCTTTCCGCCCCATCAGCAGAATCAGATCAGGATGCAGATATCGCTGACCTTGAAGGCGGTCATTTCCCAAAGGCTTCTGCCGGCCAAGGCGGGCGGACGCGTCGCGGCGCGGGAAATACTTTTGAATTCTCCGGCCGTCGCTAATCTGATTCGCGAGAACAAGATTTCGCAGATCAAAACGGTCATTCAGACGTCGGCCAAAGAGGGCATGATTACGATCGATAATTCCCTGGCCAGCTTGTATAAAGAGGGTTATATCGACAAGGAGAACTACGAAACCAACCTTTTGAGCACTAATGGATTCTAGTCTTGATTTTTTTGATAATTTCTGATACCATATTTATGGTATTCAGGGCGCATAGCTCAGTTGGTAGAGCGGATCCCTCTTAAGGATATGGTCGCAGGTTCGAATCCTGCTGCGCCCACAAATTAATATTATGTCTATTGTAAAAAAGATCAAAGACCAACTGATTAAAGCGCTTTACGGCAAAGAATCAGTGCCGCGAGGCTTATTTGATTTGCACGAATATTTTCGCATCTATAAGCAGATAAATTTTGATTCTCATAATGAGGATGGTATAATCGTAGCGGTCAGCAAGGATTTTAAGCAAGGTTCGATAGTCACTTCTGGTATTAATAGGGAAGATTTAGATAAAAATATTAAAGATGCTATTTTGACTGTTTTCAGCATACCTTCGTCATACGCCAAGGAGGCGGCAGTGGCAAGGGTCGGTGAAAACAGCGAAGCATATGCCCTCGCTTAGCGAATTGCCCGGATCATTAAACAGGAAGAAATTCATCAAGGCGCTCAGACGCCTTGGTTTTGAAATAGATACTAGCGGCGGCAGCGGCAGCCATATTAAAGTTGAATGCCCCAAGAATGGCAAAGTCGTCAGTGTTCCATCTGATTTAAGAAAAGATGTTTTGAAATACGTATTGAAAGAGTTAGAAAATTATTCGGGTATAACTTGGGAAGATATTAAAAAAGAATTGTAAATCGCATAAGCACCCGTAGCTCAACTGGATAGAGTGTCTGGCTTCGAACCAGGAGGTTGCAGGTTCGAATCCTGCCGGGTGCACCAGAAAGGAATAGTCAAATTTTTCCGCTCCCCGCCGCCAAGGGCGGCGACCAAATCATACGGAATTTCATAATCAAAAAGCAATTGGCGGTTTTGCAAAATGCGGTTCGACCCGATA
>JBAYGU010000037.1:0-10131 GCA_041666505.1 Candidatus Buchananbacteria bacterium
GATGTTTCCCATATCGAGACCGGCCACAAGTTTTCCGTCGTGAAGAAAAATATCGACATCATAACGGTCATAAAAAGAGTGGTGGGTAGCAATACGATCTGCAACGGGATTTGCGGCATAAAGATAGAATTGGATAAGAAGATGCCTTCCAGATTAGCTGTTCCGATTGATGAGAAGAAAATCGAGCAAGTGTTCATTAATCTGTTAAACAATGCGGTCAAATATTCCGGCAAAGGCAAGAAGATAATTATTTCCGCCAGCAGGATCGGCGGCGAGGCGTATTTTTCCGTCAAGGATTTCGGTTTGGGCATACCGAAGCGCCAGCAGCATCGTATCTTTGAGAAATTCTTCCGCGCTGACAATATCGCCACGACTTCTCAGGAAGGGACAGGCTTGGGGCTGTATATCGCCAAGAGCATCGTTGAAGCGCATGGCGGCAAGATCAATTTAGAATCGAAGGAGAATAAAGGCACGACTTTTTACTTTACATTGCCGTTGAAATGAATTTGAGTTTTTCTCCCCCTTTTTCAAAGGGGGAGCTAGAGGGGGTTTAATTAGATGCCATACATATTCAATAAACCAATACAAAAACAGCTTCGTCAAAAACTACTAAGCGAATCGCCGCGAGCAGAAATTATCTTGTGGCAGAAATTGCGAGGTCGACAAATCAGGGGTTTAAAATTTCATCGCCAATATGGAATCGGAAACTTTATCGTTGACTTCTATTGTCCGGAAATTGAATTGGTAATTGAAGTTGATGGCGATACCCATTATCGGCCCGATGCAGTAATAAATGATGAATTAAGAACTAAAATAATATCAGCGTCAAATTTAAAAGTATTGAGATTTGATAATAATGATATTTATAGGAATATTGAGAGAGTTTTGGATAGAATTTATGAAGTAGTTAATCTTTCACTAAACCCCTTCTAATCGTTCCAGTGTCAGAGCTGAATGCTTCCTATGGTCGCATTCATCTACGCTCGATTACTCGCTTCTGACCTTTGCTTCGCAACCCTTTGAAAAAAGGGAGGAAAAAATGCACAAATGAATACGCTCCGCAGGGATTGGACCTTGCGGAGCGTGTTTTGAAAAAAAGTACGGGGAGTTAATTGCGAGGTCGGGCAAAGTTTACGACATTGCCGATCTCGCTGTTATCGAGCTCATCACTTTCCACATAATCATGATGCCGAATTGCGATGAACTCGATGATCATGCCGGCAATCAGCGTCATGCCGGCAATGGAGGAAACGAGGTATGCTGCCCTGAGCATGTTGGCATCTTGCGTCAATATGTCCAACACATTCAGCGCAAGCCACATAAAGGGGAAGCACCCGCCGATGATAATCACGGCATGCCAGAGCAGAGAGTCACTGATCTGGCACTCGACCCAATCGGCGATCTCTTGCCCGGTGTGGAATACGAATGCCACTGCCCATATGCCGAGGAAGCAGATCGCTCCTAGGCCGGTGACGAACATGCCGTTTCACAATCCGCCGAACTCTTGATCGAGCATCGCCAGTGTCGCGGAAACGACTGCCATAACGAGCCCGGCGCCCAACATGCGATTCGCGTCTTGCTGATTCATTTTTTCCTCACTTTCTTTGTTTTTTTAGTTGTTTTTACGGTACGATCTAGCCACAAAGCTATTATACCAATATAGCACATATGACATATTTTGTCAAGTGATAAAGGACGATTTATCCACTTTTATATTATAAATTAGCCTATTTTAGCTAAAATTAATTAACGATATTTTACTAAAATGTGCTAATAGCGTATCATTAATTTATTAGTATCTTATTTAAATTCTTAATTCTTAATTCATAATTCTTAATTAATATTGTGGATTTGTTTGACTTAAAATCCAATAAAGACGCGCCGCTGGCCGACAGATTGCGGCCGCAGACGCTAAGTGAATTCGCCGGGCAGAAGGACCTTATCGGCGAAGGCAAGCTGCTGCGCCGCTTGATCGAAAGCGATCAGATTCCGTCGATGATTTTTTGGGGGCCGCCTGGAACGGGCAAGACCACTTTGGCGCGGATAATCGCTAACCTTACTGGAGCGGAATTCATCCAATTTTCCGCGGTCTCTTGCGGCGTCGCCGATCTGAAGAAAATAATCGTCGCTGCCAAGGATCTGCAGAAATTCCATCAGCGCCGCACCATACTTTTTATCGACGAAATCCATCGCTGGAACAAGGCTCAGCAGGACGCGCTTTTGCCGCATGTGGAAGATGGCACAGTCATATTGATCGGCGCCACGACGGAGAATCCCAGCTTCGAAGTCAATTCGGCGCTTCTGTCGCGCAGCCGCGTTTTTGTCTTGAGTCAGCTGGATGAATCCGACTTGATGCAGATATTAACCAGCGCTTTGGCGGACAAGGAAAAGGGCTTGGGCAATTTAAAAATCAAAACCGATGATGAGGTCTTGAAATATCTGGCGGTACTGGCTAACGGCGATGCCCGAACCGTGCTGAATGTTTTGGAGTTGGCGGTCAAGGCGACAAAGCCGCTCAAAAATGGTATAATCAAACTCAATAAGGAAAAGATCCGCGAGTCATTGCAGAAGAACGCGCATTTGTATGACAAGACGGGCGACCAGCATTACAATATCATTTCCGCTTTGCATAAATCTTTGCGCGGCTCTGACGCTGATGCGGCGCTGTATTGGCTGGGACGAATGCTTGCTGGCGGCGAAGATCCGCTGTATATCGCCAGGCGCTTAGTGCGGTTCGCTTCCGAGGATGTCGGCCTGGCTAATTCAAAGGCTTTGGAGCAGGCGGTGGCCGGTTATCAGGCAGCTCACTTCATCGGCATGCCGGAATGCAATGTCATTCTGGCGCAAGTCGTCGTCTATCTCGCCAAGTGCAAGAAAAGCAATGAGCTTTATGCGGCGATTAATGAGGTGATGAGCGACGTCAAGATTACCATGGACGAGCCCGTGCCGATCCATTTGCGCAATGCGCCGACGAAATTGATGAAGAATCTGGGCTATGGCAAGGATTACAAGTATTCGCCGAACTTCAATTACGAGGAGAAACAGGAATATATGCCGGAAAAATTAAAAGGCAAGAAATATCTGAAATAAAATTATCTCGTTTAATAAATTTTAAATTCCATTAACTCATTTTATGATAAGAGAAAAAACAGTCGGGGTCATACTATTCCGCAAAAATCCGGATATCGGCATCCAATATTTAGCCTTGTATCTGAGAAATGACTATTGGAATTTTCCGAAAGGGCATGTGGAGGATGGCGAATCCGAAATAGAAACGGCCATGCGTGAAGTCTATGAAGAAGTCGGAATTAGGAACTTGAAGTTCATAGACGGCTGGCGCCAGCAGACGCAATTCATTTATAAGGAGACTCATCGGGAAAAGCCGGAGTTGATCCGCAAGGATCTTATGTTGTATCTGGCCGAAGCCGACATGAAAACCGAAATCAAGCTGCTGATAAAAGAAGGCGAAGGCGAGAAGATCAATGGTTATGCCTGGCTGGATTTTAAGACGGCTTTGAAATATTTGAAATTCAAGAATTTGAAGGAAATTCTGAAAGAAGCCGATTCATTTATTAATTCGCAAAAATAAACCGCATGGCAGAAAATAAGCCGAAATTATTGTTCCATGTCTGCTGCGCGCCGTGCAGCGGATTATTATCGCGCGAATTGGCGCAAAGGTTCGATATAACTGTTTATTTCGATAATCCAAATATCTGGCCGGAAGAAGAATTCTTGAAACGGGCGGAAGAAGCTGAAAAATATTTTAAATCTCAGCGAATAAATTTTATTATTACCGAATGGGATCATGCCGAGTGGAATAAATTGGCCAAGGGTTTGGAGCATGAGCCGGAAAAAGGCAAGCGCTGCAAGCTCTGTTATGATTATCGCTTGAAGCATGCGGCGGAGTTCGCCGCGCAAAACGGCTTTGATTATTTCACCACCAGCTTGCTAATCTCGCCTTGGAAAGATGATCGGGCGCTAAGGAATCTCGGCTTGGCCCAGGCGAAAAAATACGGCATAAAATTTTTGGCCGATGACTTCCAGGCCGATGGCGGATATGATAAGTCCCGTATTTTCGCCAAGGAGCAAGGATTCTACCGGCAGAAATATTGCGGCTGCGAGTATAGTCAGTCATCCCGCAAGTAAATTTGCTTAAAGCGGCAAATAATTGTATTATATAGTTATTAAGTTATAGAAATAGGAAATAGGAAATTTAGGGGAAAAAAATAGAAATTTCAGTTTCTTATTTCTAATTTCTTATTTCTATATTCTAAATTATGACACCAGACAAGTGGCAAGAAATCAAGAATAAGCTTCAGGGCGCATTCAAAGATGTGGAAATTTCTCAGGAGGAGCTGGCCGAACCCGATAGGGGTTCGATTGAGATTTTGGAATTTATCGGACCGATGGGCCGGATGCGTTTGGAATACACGACTAAGCCACTCATCATCGATAAGCAGGTATCCGGCAGCCGCCGCATCGGATCGCATCATGAAGTCAAATATATTTTTTCCGATACCGAGATTTCGCATATTTTCAAGGCCTATAAATGGGATGAAGAGCAGGATGATTGGGTGGAATTTGATCTTAAAAATTCTTTTACTCTTTAATTATTAAATAAAACGTATGAAAAAATTCAAATTATTCAATCGCGACAAGGAGTCGGCCCCGGTCGGCCAAGGAGTCGTAACCGGAATAATGGAAGTCTGCTATATCGCGCTGGTGGCGATTTTCATGGTCGGCACGCAATCGTTTTTAAGGGATACCGCGCCTTCGGCTTGGCTGAATATTTTCGGCATCATCTCCATGCTGTCGCTTTTGGTCTTGAGTGTCGGCATTTCTGGCCTGCTTGTTTTCGGTTGGCCCGTACATTATGTTATGGAACGCAAATACGAAGAAGCTCTGTCTTCTTTTTTGGCTACCATCGCTTCAATGTTCGTAATTTTCGCCATTATATTCTTGGGCGCATCATTGGTGTCTCAAATCAGATTTTAAAATATGGATTGTTCTGAAAAGATCAAGACTCATTATAAAATCATCATCAGTTTTGTTGTGGCTCTGGCTTTAATCGCCGGCGTTACGGCTTGGATGTTCAAATACTTCGAAGTTTTTTCTGATATGAGCCAGGTCGTCAGCAAGAATCCGATCCAGCAGCAAGTCGTCGATTTGGCCAAGTTGAGCGAGACTTATAAGCTGGAATCGTCAAAAATTTTCTCTGATTTCTTAGTCTCGGTCGGAGAAAGCAATGCTGATATTTCCTCGCTGGCTAAACAAGCGCAAAATAGCTTGTTGGCTTTAAGTTTGCCGGCGGAGTTCAGGCAGAAGCATCTGGCAGAAGTATTGCTGCTGGGCGAGATAGCCGAGTCTGCTGCGGCGGGCAAAGCAACGATATCAGCCGCTAAAATTAATGAATTAAAAGCCATGGTCTCTAATTAGTATGCTTTTTCTTTTGCTACGGCTGCTGCCGGCCATTATTCCGATTCTTTTTTTCGTTTCAACGAAGGCGGTTTTTTATTATGCCGACTCCTGGCAATGGTTTATTGCTGCGATATTGCTGCTGCCGACCGTATATTTCGTTTTGCTTAAATACAAGAATCGGGATAAAATAGTAATCTGGCTGGGAGCATTCTCGCTCATCTATGCTTTGACGGGATTTGCTTATTCATTGGTTCTGGAAAATCCTACAGTCATTAGTATTTATCTGCTTGGCTGGTCGCTGATTTATGCGCTTTATCTGGAAGCGGTGTTCCATGATTTTTATGAGACGGCCAAGGCGTATGTCTTCAATCTTCTTAATATAACTTTATACGGCAATATCCTGATAATTTTTTTCCTCACGGCCGTGCTTGCAAGCTTTAATATTTTCCTGAATTTATCCTGGATTGTTCTGCTTGTGATTTCCGCTGCGGCTAATTTCTTGATAATTTATCTGGCCTTTCAGCGCCAGAACCTGCCGAAAAAGCTAGCCATGATTTATTCGGGCATTGTTGATTTGATTTTGACGGAGGTATTGGGCGGCTTGCTGCTTTTGCCCTCCAGTTTCTATGTCATTGCCATAATTACCGCTCTGTGCTATTATCTGCTAATGCAAATACTGCTGAGCGCCAGGGCGAATAAGCTGAATAGAAAGCTCCTAATCGAATTGCTGGCATTCTCAGGGCTGATTTTTCTAGCCGCAGCGGTTACGGCCGCCTGGCTCTAATCCACACTTTATGCCTTTCAAACCATCAAATACTTTTCTGCTTATTATACTGGCCATAGTTTTTGGCGCTATCAGCGGCATACTCAGCGTGATAATCATCGGCGCTGGCAATTTGAAGCTGCCGTTTATCGGCCAAATCAATTACGCCAATTCCAATCTGGATAATAAGATAGTCATCGAGCAGCCTCGGTCTGTCGTGGTCGAGCAGGATACTCAAGTCCAACAGATAGAAAACGACTTATTGCCATCGGTGATTAATATTTATAATACGAAGAATTACTCTGATCCGCTGACTGCGGCCTATACTGATCGTGAAAATTTGGGTAGCGGATTCGTTTTGACTGCGGACGGATGGGTTATTTCTACTAAGAGCGTAACGGATAATCTGAAGGGAAATTATTCCGCCGTCGGCTATCAGAATAAGAAATACGCCTTATCGGGGCTAATAGACGACAAAGCGACAGGCATAGTTTTTGGTAAGATGGACGCATCTAACTTGCCGGTGGCGCGACTGGGCAAATCCGGCGATCTGCAATTAGGCCAGACGATTGTCATCGTTTCCGATCGTAATTCGCTGCTCCTGACTCATATCGCCAAAATCGGCTACAGTTTTCCGCAAAGCAAGGATCTGATTTTGAATTCTGATGTTTTTGAAAAGAGGATTTATTTTTCTGAAGTTCTGGGCGACAGTTATGAAGGATCATTGGTTGTTAATTTCAAGGGTGAGGTGATCGGCATTATTTCCGGCGGCTCGGCCATACCTGTTGATTATTTTTCCAATATCATAAATAATGTCTTGAAATCGCAGAAAATTGCCCGCGCCTCTTTGGGAATCGATTATATCGATTTGGCGCAAGTGAGCGGTTTGATTGCCTATGGCGATAAAGGCGCTTATGTCGCTTATGAGCCGCTCAAAGGTTCGGCTGCTTACGGTTTGATTAAGAAAGGCGACATAATCAAGAAAGTCAATGACGATGAATTGAATTCTTTTTCCGGCTTATCCGACGTCATAAACAAGTATCAAATGAATGATAAGATAGATTTGGCTGTTTCTCACGCCGGTAAGGATATTAGCGTCGCATTAACATTGAAATGATTTGGCGAATCCCCGGAAATAAGTTATAATAAACCCAGTTCATAAGAGTTTTCCCTGAAACAAAAACTTCGCGTTAAGCGGGGTTTTTGGCTTTTATGGGTGCTTATTCTGAAGTTTCCCCCTCCTTACGAAGGAGGGGGCTGGGGGAGGTTTTGAATTATAATAAATTTATAACCCCTCCCTAACCCTCCCCTTCGTAAGGGGAGGGAAGAATTCCAAATCAAAATTAATTTAATGCCCAAATTCGTCCATCTCCATACTCATTCCCATTACTCCTTGCTTGACGGCTTGGGTCAGATTGACGAACTCGTCAAACTGACAAAGAAATATGATATGCCAGCCATGGCCTTGACCGATCATGGCGTCATGTACGGCGCAATCGAGTTCTATAAGAAAGCCAAGAAGGCCGGCATTAAGCCGATCATTGGCGTGGAAGCGTATGTCGCGCGTAACGGGCACTTGAACAAACGCGCCAAGCTCGATGAGCGGCCGTATCATCTGATTCTTCTGGCAAAAGACATTACTGGCTATAAGAATCTGGTCAAATTGACGACCATCGCCCATCTGCAGGGTTTTTATTACAAGCCTCGCATCGACTTCGAACTGCTGCAGCAATATCACGAAGGAATTATTTGTGCCACCGCTTGCACGGCAGGGGAATTAGCCAATCATATTTTGAATAATGACTTGCCAGCGGCTCGAGATATGATCAGCCGTTATCAGGATCTTTTTGGCAAAGAAAATTTCTATTTGGAAGTCCAATCGCATCCGCATTTCGATAAGCAGAATGTCGTCAATGAAGCAGTTTTTAAATTGTCAGCAGAAACCGGCGCTCCAGTCATCGCCACTAACGACATCCATTACCCCAATAGCGATGATGAATACGCGCAAGATGTCCTTCTGTGTATCCAGACCAAGAAGACTCTGGCCGAGTCCGATCGCATGAGCTATGTCGGCTTTGATCTGTCATTCAAATCAGCGGAAGCGATGGCTGAAGCCTTCGCAGATCATCCGGAAGTATTGGAAAATACTATTAAGGTGGCTGATGCCTGCAATCTGGAATTGGAATTGGGCAAGAATATTTTGCCGAATTTTCCTTTACCCGAAGGATTTACTGCTGATGAATATTTGAAGGAGATTTGCGAGAAGGGCTTAATCGAGCATTTTGGCGCAGGCAATATTACGCCGGTTCTGCGTGAACGGTTGGACTATGAATTATCCGTCATCGCTAAGACCGGTTATGCCGGCTATTTCTTGATCGTCTCGGATTTCATTATTTGGGCGAAAGAGCATGGCATAGTCGTTGGTCCGGGACGCGGTTCGGCGGCCGGATCGCTTGTCGCCTTCGTTACCTCGATCACCAATATCGATCCGATTAAATACGACTTAGTGTTCGAACGTTTTTTGAATCCAGAGCGCATCTCCATGCCTGATATCGATACTGATTTTGCCGACTCGCATCGCGATGATGTTCTGGATTATGTCGCCGATAAATACGGCCGCGACCATGTGGCGCAGATCATAACTTTCGGAACTATGGCGGCTCGAAACGCCATCAGGGATGTCGGCCGCGCCATGGGCCTGCCATATAATTACTGCGACCGCGTGGCCAAGCTGGTGCCGATGGGCATGGATCTGACGGAAGCTTGCGACAGCGTGCCGGAATTCAAGGATATCTTGAATGATGCCGATGGGGCCAAATTGATCGCCACGGCCAAGCGTTTGGAAGGCGTTTGCCGCCATGCTTCTACGCATGCCTGCGGCGTAGTGATCACGCCGGAGTCGCTGGATAATTACGCGCCGCGGCAATTCGGTTCCAATGAAACGATCGTCGTGCAATACGACGGCCATGGCGTCGAGGATTTGGGACTTCTGAAAATGGATTTCTTAGGCTTATCTAACTTAACGATCATCGAGCAGACTCTGAAGATCGTAAAAAAAATCCATAACATCGAGATCGATATCAATCACATCCCGCTGGATGACCAGAAATCATTCAAGATTTTCCAGGATGGCCGCACGACTGGCGTCTTCCAATTTGAAAGCGCGGGCATGAAAAGATACTTGAAGCAACTCTTGCCGACTGAGCTGGAGGATATTATTGCCATGGTGGCCTTGTACCGTCCCGGCCCGATGGAGTATATTCCCGATTACATCAACGGCAAGCATGGCCGTAAAAAACCGCAATATCTGCATCCGAAATTGGAGCCGATTTTGAAAAATACTTACGGCGTGGCGGTTTATCAGGAACAGCTTTTGCGTATTGCGCGCGACTTAGCCGGCTTCACTTATGGCCAGGCGGATGTGTTGCGCAAGGCAGTCGGCAAAAAGATTAAGGAATTGCTGGACGAGCAAGAGCATAAGATGGTGGCGGGCATGGTGGAAAACGGCATTGATAAAAAGGTGGCGGTTAAGATTTGGGAATTCATCCTGCCTTTCGCCGCTTATGGTTTCAATCGTTCGCACGCCGCCTGCTATGCCTTGATCGGCTATCAAACTGCTTGGCTTAAAGCCAATTATCCGGCAGAATTCATGGCGGCGCTTCTGACTGCCGATCAGCAGAATCTCGATCGCATCGCGATTGAAGTCGATGAATGCCGGCAGATGGGCATCGAAGTCTTGGCGCCGGACATCAATGAGTCATTCGCTGATTTCGGCGTCGTTGCCAACAGTCTGACGACTGGCAAGCCGCGCATTCGTTTCGGACTATTAGCGGTCAAAGGTTTGGGCGAGAATATCGTGGCGGAAATTATTAAGGAGCGCAAGGCTAACGGCATCTATAATAATTTGGAAGATCTTTTGACGCGAGTAAAAAGCAAGGATCTTAATAAAC
>JBAYGU010000038.1:0-10067 GCA_041666505.1 Candidatus Buchananbacteria bacterium
CACTTCAAGCCATGCTTATTATATACTACTATGTTCTTTTTTTGTGGGTTAACGGAACGGTAAAACCTTTTCAAGTCGCACCAGTAGAACTGGTGGATTACCTACTGGGTAAAACTATTTAAAAATTATAAAATTAATAATTATAAAATTGACACTACTTGTCCCTCGGTACATTATAGTACTGAAGGGCGAATTTGGCAACCTCTGTAAAAACCGGAGCTGCGACTGTTTCTCCCAGACGCCCTTCCATCGGTTCATCGACACGCACCATGATTACGATGCGCGGATTGTTAAATGGCGCGAAACCAATGAATGACCCGATGATAGAATCGTCTGATTTATAGCCGCCGCCTTTTGCCGGCACTTGCGCCGTGCCAGTCTTGCCGCCGACGCGATAACCGATGATCTGCGCCTTTTTGGCATGGCCGTTTTCCACCACCGAAACCAGCATACTTTTTATGAGCAGCGATGTCTTAGGCGAAATCACTTGACGAACGACTTCTGGCGAATTGCTTTCAATGACCTCGTTATTCCTGATGACCTGCGACACCACATACGGCTTCATTAATTTGCCGCCATTGACCAATGATGCGAATGCGGTGATAAGCTGCAGCGGAGTGGCAGTAATTCCCTGGCCGAATGTCGCCGTCGCGGTGTTAATCTCGCCTTTCTTATTCAAGTTAGCGATATTGCCCGGCATCTCCTTGTTCAATTCGATGCCCGTCGTTTCGCCGAAACCGAATTTCTTGACATATTGCGTAAAAACTTTAGTCGTCATCTGCCGCATGGCATAAATCACGCCCGTATTGATGGAATATTCCAAAACCTTTGTCATTGACGACAGGCCATAAGATTTATCTTCGAAATTCCTGATCTTGTAATCCTTATAATCGACGACTCCGGTATCAATATAAGTCGTATCGGGAGTTACGGCGCCGGCATCGATGGCCGCAGCCATGGTAAAGGGCTTGAAGATCGATCCCGGCTCATAAGCATCGAAAATCGCTTTGTTATTGAAACTGCTGGGATCATCCACTTCGAAATATTTATCCGGATCGAAATCGGGAAAACTGCACATGGCCAGAATCGCTCCGGTCGACGGATCCATGACGATGACTGAACCGCTTTTCGCCTTATGATCAGCAATAGATTTCTTCAGCGATTCGCACGCCTTATATTGTATGGCGCGATTAATTGTCAGAATCAGGTCAGCGCCGTCGACTTTATCCGTCTTTTCGTTTTCACCCAATGCGATCATATTGCCCTTGACGTCCTTTTCTATCTTCAATTCTCCCATTTGCCCCGACAATAAATCGTCATAATAACCCTCCAAGCCGTATTTGCCTTTCCGCTCATTGCCTTCGAAGCCCCAGAAGCCGAATAATTGGCCGCCGATTCCCTGCTCGGTATAATAGCGATAGCTCTTTTCGCTCCAATTGATGCCTTTGATATCTAATCCGTCTAATTCCTTGATTTTTTCCGCGGTCAATCTTTCACGGATCGGAAAATATTGCTTCTCCTTCTGATTAAATATGCTTATCCAATTAGAAATTAGCTCCTGGCGCTTAATCATTTGCGGCGAGGAAGACGCGAGCTGAATAGTGCTGGAACTGATCACTCTTTCAGCATAAATCCTTTCGTCATTTTCTTCCGGCAGGCCGATTATGTTGAAAAGTTTTTCCGCTGTCGAAGTCGAATCCTCGATCTCTTTAGGCGAAGCGAATACCAGATACAGCATCTGATTGGTAACTAGCGGAAAAAGAACACGCTTCTCGCCATCTCCCTCGACTGCATATATAGTGCCGCGCTCAGGAATCAGCTTCTTGTATAAATTGTGCTGGTCAGAGGCCATGGCCGCATAAACTCCGCCCTTGATGACTTGCAGCTGAAACAGGCGGCCGATCATGAGAGCCGCGAACAATAAAAAAACCACCGACAAAAAAGTGATTCTCCAATTATTGTCGGTGTTATGATGAGCTGATTTATTGTGAGCACGCCGGAACATAGGCAATTTTATCTCAAGGCTATAGTATTCGCGTCCGCATTCAATGTCTCTACATTATCGGCCGGAACCAGATTAAGATTCTTCGCGCCGGAAACGATCTGATCCATCGATTGGAGCTTGATGAAGGACAGATTATAATTCGTATTAGCTTCCTGCAGCTCGGCAATTTCTTTTTCCAAGCTTTTTATCTCGAAGCCGCTAGTAGCGGTCAGATTTGTCTGAGTCAGATAAAAGAAGCCGGCGATGATATTGACTATGGCCAAGATTGCCAGCGAGCTGCGATAACGAGTCAAATTCCAGAACCAAGACTTGAGATCGTTGGACGAGGTCAATTCCGGAAAATGATGATTAAGCTTTTCGCGTTGGCGCAATTTTTTCCACAAAGGACTCATATGTATTTTAAATTAATTTGTTACACATATCATGCCAAAGTACTTGATTCTTAATGAAATTGATTGATTATCAGAAATACAGTCTGCATTAATTGCACAATCATCAATTACCTTAGGGAAGCAATCATGTCTGACAGAAATAAAAGTTGGAGTTTTAAAAATATTCCATGATATTAATCCATAAGAAAATACGATTACGATTGCTAATATGGCGATTAATATTATTTTTTTCATATTTTCTCAATCACTCTCAATTTTGCACTGCGAGATCGCGGATTTGATTTTATTTCCTCATCAGTTGCCTCGATAGGCTTTTTTGTTATCAATTTGATTCTCGAATGATCGATCTTGGCCATGTCGCGGAAAAAATTCTTGATAATGCGGTCTTCGCCGGAATGGAAGGAAATTACCGCCAGCCGGCCGCCCGGCCGCAAGACATCTATGGCTTGCGGCAGCGTAATCCGGATATTGCCGAATTCATCATTGACTGCGATGCGCAGCGCCTGAAAGACTCGCGTAGCCGGATTGCGCCGGGACGGCTGACGGAATTTGCGGCGATAGATCTCGCCAATCAGCTGGACAAGCATTTCAGCTGATTGGACGTCACTGCCCGCATTTCTTTCTTTTATAATCTCTTTAGCAATTATTTTTGCAAACGGCTCTTCGCCGTATTCCTCAAAAATCCTGACAAGTTCCTGCTCAGAAGAATCATTCAATATATCGGCAGCAGTTTGGCCATTGCTATCCGTATCGAATCGCATATCCAATGGCCCAGTCGAATCAAAGCTGAATCCCCTTTCTTCATCTGATAACTGATCAGAAGATAAGCCCAAATCCAGCAAGATGCCGCTGATTTCTCCCATGCTATTTTCTTTCTTCAGCCGTTCAAAGATGCTTTTCAAATTACGATAATTATCATTCACCAGGATCAGATTCTTATTACTGCTTTGTTGAATAGTGTTTTTATCCCAATCAATTCCAGCAATTTTACCATCAGGCCCGCCTGCAACGTTAGGCGTAGCATTTCGGGCAGGCAGGATCCTCTCCAGCAATTCCAGGCTATGCCCTCCGCCGCCAAAGGTGCAATCGATAAAATTCTGGCCCGGCTGCGGATTAAGTTGGGTTAATATTTCCTGAAGCAATACTGGTTCGTGGATGGTCGGCATACCTTATTTCTTTATATCCCCCAAAGCCTCGGCAATCTGGTTATAATTCTTTTCGCTTTCATCCTGATATTTCTTCCAGCTGGCCTCATTCCATATTTCCAAGCGATTATATAGGCCAGCGATGACGACATTCTTATGCAGGTTAGCGAATTGGCGCAGATATTCCGGCAGGATTATTCTGCCCTGCTTGTCGAATTCCACTTCCATGGCTCCGGCCAGCATGGCGCGGGAAAAGGCGCGATTGCCTGATTTGTCGATTGGTAATTCAGAAATTTCCTTAGCAATCTTGTCCCATTCCTTCTGCGGATACAAAAACAAGCAGTTATCCAATCCCTTGGTAACCACTGCGCTCTTGAGCTGAGGCCGGAATTTCGCCGGCACGGCAACTCGGCCCTTTTCATCCAGATTGTGAGAATATTGGCCGATGAACATACGAACAGTTTTGTATTATTCTCCACCTTTTCGAAAGGGGGAGCTAGAGGGGGTTAAGTTTATTTGGGATTATTCAAAACCCCTCCTAACCTCCCCTTTCGTAAAGGGGAGGAATGATTCTCTCAAAAAAACACAATCCTTAAATTCACCACTTTTCACCACTCTGCATTAATTATACTCCACTTCTCACCACCGAGCAACCACTTTGAGCCACTTTATGGCATTTAAAAAATACCCTATTTAGGGCATTTTTATCAATATTTATCGATTAACTGGCGAACTGTGGATATCTGGTGCAAAACTGGCAGGCATAACTCACAAAACAGCATTAATACTTATCCACAAGCCAGAGTTAAATATTTAATTTCCTATTTCCAATTTCTTATTTCTTTATTTCTTAACTTTCGCCATTGTGATATTGGGCTCGCGGTCATAGAACGGCATGACGAGCTTGGCCGGCTTCAGCATTTTTACCCGTTCGAAAATCTTCTCCGTCAAATCGTTATTATCAATAAACTCATCTTTCTTGATGCCGACGATCGGCAGATTCAAGCCGTAACCTAAGCCGTTGGCGACAGCGACGCCGATCCGCACCGATGTGAATCCGCCCGGCCCGATGACGACGCCGATGGCTCTGATCTTTTCCATTTTTATCTTCTGCGCCGCTAAAAGCTTGCTGACGGCCGGCAATAATTTCTCCGCTTGATTGAATCTGCCGGGGATTTTTTTTATTCTGAAATCATCGTACTTCCTGGCAAGAATCACTTCCAGATGATCGAGCGGGGTAGTATTAATAATCAAAATCATACTTTTTTTCTGCGATTAATCCATTTATCCAATATCGCCTGCTCCAGATTTATGCCCAGCAAATGGGCATTAAGCATGGCCATGCCGACGACATCAGCCAATTCCTTACCTAACTCGATTTTTGATTCTTCTTCAGACAGATGTTTTTCTGGTCGAGATTGCTTGCGATGGATCAAGACAGCTTGCGCGAATTCGCCGACTTCTTCATACAATTTCAACAAAGCGAAATCTTCATCAATCTTAATATTGTATTCTTTGCCGTATTCTTCGGCCGTATGGACGGCTCCTTTCTGCATTTCTGTGAATTCCATAATTTTAAATATTAATTAATCGCCACCGGCGTGCCGATGTCCACCCAATTATAGACTGTCTTGGCGTCCGGAGTATACATATTGACGCAGCCGTGGCTCATGGGATGGCCGAAATTACGATGCCAATAAGTGCCATGAATCGTATATGGCCCATTGAAAGATGCGACCCAAGGCACATTGGGCAAATCATAATTCTGCGGATTGCCGGCGCCGAAATACCAGCTCATCCTGACCAGCGGCCGCTTCTTGAATATCTTGTAATCTCCGACCGGCGTCGGAGTATTGGCTTTGCCCGAGGAGATCAGGAATTTATCCAGCATCATGCCGTTCTGATAGCGATACAAAGTCTGCTTAGACAGATCCACGCTGATGAATTTATAATCAGCTTTTTCCAGATCTAACCCGACTCTCTCCGGCACAGCGACAATCTCAGTCTGGCCGTCGCCATTGACGTCGCCGACCGCAACCTTCAATCCGGCTGAATATTGTTCTGCGAAGACGGAAAAAAACAGAACCCTATCTCCATTAAAATTGTACGCGCTGACATCGCCGCTGCCGTTGAAACTTTCCGCGACGATTATTTCATCTTTCTTATCGCCATTAATGTCCCCTGCCGCCAGATTCAATCCGCCCGTATAATCGCTCTTATAATAAGCGATCGTTTTCAATAATTTATTATTTATGTCAAAAATTTTTATTTCCGCTTTATTGCCATAACCGCCGGCAATGGCGAATTCCTTCGAGCCGTCGCCATTATAATCGCCAGCCGCCAAGCTCAAGCCATTACTGTTAAATTCCTTGCTAAGATTATATTCAGCGATCTTATGCCCGTCGTTGCCGAAAAGCGCATACGTTGCGGGCGAATTATAATTCGAGTATGCGATGATTTCCGCTTTGCCGTCCGATCCCAGATCTTGCACCGAAACGCGAACCCCCTGCCTTGAATTTTTGGAAAAAGCGAAAAAACCATTCAGCTCTTTTCCAATCTCGAAAACTTTAACGTGCGGTCCGCCGCCATAACCGGCGCCGACAACAACCTCATCCTGACTATCGCCGTTAATGTCGGCGGATGACAGATAACAGCCGCCGCTGAAATTATCAGCAAATGCCTGGAATTGATCTTTTTCTACGCCATAAGCGCTATATGATTTTACATTCGCCTTAGAGTCGCTGCCGGGACACAAAATTATCTCCTCTAATCCGTCGCCGTTGATATCGCCCAAAGCCATTTCCACGCCGCCAGAATAATTTGGATCAAAAAAAGTAAAATCCGACTTCACTTTGCCGGACAAATCGAAAACCTTAGCTGAGGGAGAAGCGGATTGCGCGCCGACAGCCAGAGGAAAAAATAATATGATTGAAATGACAAGCTTTTTCAACACAAAATTATAATCCGTTACTTGATATTTTCTTTAAAACGATTAATCAGTATGAGATTCTTATTCTCCAATAAATTCATCAGGAATTTATCCGCCACGGATCGGCGATAATTGAATTCGCTAGTCGGCATTAGAGCATAATTAAGAGTACGCGACATTTCCTTCTCGAATTTAGCGATCAGCTTCTGCACCTTCAACTTCGGCAGAGAGCCGACTATAAGAATATCGGCCGGACATTCTTCCAAACCGACGAATACTCCCGACAACAGGAATAAATCGATCTCACCCAGCTTGGCGACTTTTTCCGCCAGAGTATTTTCCATCACCATATGCGCCTTGATGAACAGCGACCGCAGATCTTCGACGAATGAGAAGGCGCGATTCAATCTGTAATACTTGCGGTTATTGGCATCTTCTTTTTCTTCGGCCGGCTTATCGATCGAAACCAGTATGCCGACTTCCTCCAGATTCTCCAATTCACGCCTAATGCTGTTCAGATGCGTTTCCAGGCTGCGCGCCAATTCGCGGACAAAAAAATATTTGTCCGGATTATTCAGAAACAGCCTCAGAAGCAATACTCGAGTTTTCGAACCGAATAGTTTCTCTAACATAATGGAAGTTTTGCCCTATTGATGGTTTTATTGTATAATATTACTAAGTGTTTGTAAAGCTCAGGTAAAGCGAATCGATCATGGCAGAAAAAAATAACGACAAGATGGCCAAAATGGCCTTGGAGGCCGACGGCAATATAGTCGGCGAGTCTTTTATTATGCAGCCGGACAAGAATTTGTCCGGAAAATTAGGCATTCTGTTCGGCGTGATCGAGATATACAATATAAATGATACTTTTCTGGACGGCTTCTTGGGGGCGATCAGCGACCTGAAAACCGAATATTACCTGCCGCCGTTCAATCTGGAGCGCGGGGTAGAAAAAAGATTCGAAGAAGCGATCAGTCGCGCCAACCGCAGGATATTTTCCGCCATCAATCAGTCAGTCGAAGAAATAGATTTGCGCAATGTTTCGGCCGCGATCGGCTTATTCCATGACAATAAAGTCTATCTGAGCTCGGCTGGACGAATGAAGGGCTTATTCTTCAGGCGCAAAAAAAATTCGGAGCTTTTGATCATAGATATCTTAAGCGGCAACGGCGACGCCAGATTCCGGCCCGAGCCGGAGAAAATGTTCGCCAACATACTTAGCGGCGAAATGGCAAAAAGCGACGGAGTACTTCTGATCAATGAAGAGTACTTGGCCGTTTTCTCGCAAAAGGAATTAGCAGAGACCGTTTTGGACAACACGGCCGGCGAAGCGATCAAGATTCTGGATGATTCCCTGCGAGAAAAAATCACCAAGAAAAATTTTTACTCAGTAATTATCGCGCCGAATATCGAAACAGAAGCAGCGATGTCCGCTAAAATAGAACCTAATAGCGAATTGCTGCTGAACCAAAATGTTTCCACCAAGCCGTTCCGCGACAATCCCGCTTCAGCAATCCATGTCGGCCAAATCAAGGGCAAAATCGCTACTGACGCCCAGCCGCAGCCTCAAGCCAGGAAGACCGGACCTGCCCGAAATGCTATACATAACGTTGCAGGCGGGCCGACACAACAATCGATTGATCGGCTGCTGATCACTCAAGTCCGAACGGAAAAATACCTGACGCCATCGCTTCTGCCGCAATGGCAAAAAATACTTTTTGTCATTTGGGCTGGAATTAAAAAAGGTTTTATTTATTCAGCGGCGGGAATCAAAAAATTTTTTTCAGCCGGGATTAAAATTATTTCCAATTGGAATAAAAAAAGGTCAAAATCATCTTCTACTATTGCCAATGAAATTACTGCCCTGACTACTCAAGAAACTGAAGATGAAATTATTTTGGATAATGACGCTGATCCGATCAGCATGATTGACAGAGACAATCAGAGCGAAAATGAAACCGCTTCAGAACCGCCGGAAATACTGATGGAGGAAATTGCCATAGTAGAAAGTAAAAAACCCAGTGGCATAACAGAAAAGATTAACAATTTCATCAACGGACAGATAGAAAAATTCCTGGCGCTCAAAAAAGGACAACAGATAATGCTCGCCATCGGACTGATCCTGATTTTCCTTTTCAGTCAAAGCGTAGTCATGATCGGCCGAGCTTCCGACAAGGGGCAAAGCAGCTCATCAGCCAATGACGTCATTTCCAAGCAGATAGAACAGCAGCTCAACAGCGCTGAAGCGTTGAATATCTTCAATAATGAGACTGGAGCCTTGGATGCGATCAAACAGGCGCGGGAACTTTTAGCGCAGATATCCGATTCGCGGCTCAATAAATCATTCAAAGCCGAGCTGGCGGCAAAAATAGATAAAGCGGCCAAAGCGCTGCAAAAAATAAATTTCTTGGATAACCCGACCGTCGCAGCTAATTTCTCTTCCAGTCAATCAGCGACAGAAATCTCCGGCTTAGCCAGGACTGGTAAAATATTCTGGGGCTTCGACAACCTAAGCAAGACTCTTTATCGGCTAGACCCGTCAACCGGAAAAATCACTTTTACCACCACTTCCCTGCCTCAGATCAAGCAGCTAGCCGCGATCGATGACAAGAATCTAATATTGCTGGCCGACGGAAAAATTTATTTTAAATACGACATCGTAAAAAACGCTACAGCCAAAACAAAGCCGGCTAAGGATTATTTCCAGATCAAGTTGACTGCAAAAACTTCGCCGCTCATCGACCCGCCGCTAGCCTCTTCTACTATCGCCATGTCCGTAACCAGCGAGTCTTACTCATTTTATCTTGACGGCATAAACGGCCGAGTAGTCGCGCTGGATAAGAGCGGCATATTGAAGCGGCAATATTACAGCGATAAATTCAAAGGCGCGACAGCCCTTGTTGCCGCCTACAAGGAAAAGAAGCTATTCGTCCACTCCGCCGGCAAAACTTATCAGATCGACTTGGATTTCTAGCCAGTTTTTAGATATTAGTTTTAAGTTTGCAGTTGAATGCAAAAAAACACGCTCCCGAATCGGGAGCGTGTTTTTTTTAATAGATGACTATTATTTAAGAGTAACAGTGGCGCCGGCTTCTTCAAGCTCTTTCTTGATCTTTTCAGCTTCTTCCTTCTTAGCGGCTTCCTTGACGATCATCGGTGCGCCATCAACCAAATCCTTGGCTTCCTTCAAGCCCAAGTTGGTTATGGTCCTAACAGCCTTGATGACGTTGATCTTGTTGGCGCCAGCGGCGGTCAACTCAACGTCGAAGCTATCCTTCTCTTCTGCGGCAGGAGCGGCAGCGCCGGCCATCATGACAGGAGCGGCTGCAGAAACGCCGAATTTTTCTTCCAAGACTTTGACCAATTCGGCCAAGTCCATGACTGACAGCTTATCGATCTGTTCTACGAGAGCTTTGAACTTCTCTGGAACAGTAACTTCTTTTTGTTCTTCCATATTGTTTTTATTAATTTATAATTAGTCAGAATACCCCCAGCAAAGCTGGTGGCTTGATAAGTGGGGTCGCCCAGAGGGCGATCTTGTCCAATTACCCAATTTTAATTAGTTAGTTATTTTAATGAATTAGAATTTACCCTCG
>JBAYGU010000039.1:0-9006 GCA_041666505.1 Candidatus Buchananbacteria bacterium
GCCGTGGCGGGGATCAACAGGCAAAAAATGACTGGGGGTTGGGGGGGAAGGAATTTTTGCCTGTCCGCCACGGCCTTGAATCCCGCCAAATCCAATTTTTTCCGGCCGGCGCCGATTTTTCGTCCGATGCCTTAGGGCATCGGGGCGCCGCCTACAGATTTGATGTGCGCTTGACCCTCCCTCCCGTTCGCGCGCAAACTGCACTCCCTTAACATATTTATATAATATCATAATATCTAAATTTTAGATATTTACATTCCGCATATACCATGATATTATATGAGTAAGACTATTTGGACAAAAGAATACGCCGTATTTATTAAGAAATTGCGGCAAGCCCGGTATGATGCCGGCCTAAAACAGATCGATGTGGCTAAGAAGCTGAAGCGGCCGCAATCTTATGTTTCCCGAGTCGAATCGGGGGAATATCGTCTTGATGTCATGGAAGTTAAGAGATTTGCGAAGCTGTATAAAAAGGATATTAATGAGTTAATCTAAAAATATGGATAATGAGTCAATTAAAGAAACAAAGAAAACCACAAAAGGAGAGTTAATGTTTTGGCGAGGAGTTGCTTTCATTATAGATATACTTGTTATTGGTATCGTCGTACCCATTGCAGTATATTTGGTTGCCTTAGTATTGGACCAATTTGGTGTTGGCACTAATTGGAATTTTGATGATTTTAGAAGTATAGTATCTATTGTATTATATTTATCTTATTTCACTGTTGTTACTTATAAATTTAACACAACATTAGGATTAAATATTTTAAAAGGCAAAATAGTGTTTGTTGATGAAAAATTTCTTTTTTGGAAAATATTATTGAGAGAAGTGTTATTTTTAACTATTGGGACTGGAATTGGTTTCATTGTATTTTTATTTATGGGTAGTTATTGGGATAGGGCTACAGGTGCAGAAGTAAAATGGATAGATAAAAAAGAAGAATAAGCTGCAGCTTATTCTTCTTTTAGTTACCTCACTATTTTTTCTTCTTAGGTGCTCTTTGCGACAATGCACTTGCCGCAGCTATTTTGCTGTTTCGGCCGCTATTGCAACTACGCAATACTTTTGAAGCCGCCTTACCGGCGCGTAAACTAGTTTTTCTTTGTTTTGACATAAAAATTATTAATAATTAGGAATCTTCCAGCCTCATGGGCGGGTTTTTTTGTTTTTACTTATTATTTAGGTTTCATCTGTAAATCCAGCTTCTTTTGCGTTTACTCTTGTCCACGCAATAGATTCGGTTGCTCCATTTTTTTGTTCATAGGACTCACTGCTTTTGGCGATGATTTTAAAATTTTTGTTAGATCGTAAAATCCAATAATAATTTTTTAAGGAATCACGCTTGAGAATAAATGTTGCCATAATTAAATGTCTGTTATTTATAAATTTCTCAAACTATGATATCCTATTATTAGTTAGATGTGTATGATAAGGATTCAACCTTTATCATAATTTGAGAGAGCGGGGCGTACTAGGCCCTGCTTTTTGATTTCGCCACCCTCCAATTTATGGCGCAGATGGTAGACACCACCCTTAATGAGTCATTATACAGTATAAAATGACTTTTGTCAAATGTTAAGTTTAACTTGACGATTGAACTTAAACCGGATATAATTAGGATATACAGTAAGTTATCCACAGATATGCATATAATACAGCAAAAACTCTTAAATTTAGCCGAAAATAACAACTTGGCCGATTTAACGTTGCGAAAAATGGGTGAATTAATTCAGGAATCAGGTAGTCCGCAGAAAATCAAGCACCATCTAAGTCAGTTAATAAGTAATGGATTGCTGGTGATAAGTGCCGACGGCCAAGAAATAAAAAAAATTAAGCAGGGCATAGATGAAAATTCTAATATCGTTTCGTTGCCGATTCGTGGTTCCGCTAATTGCGGGCAGGCAATGCTTTTTGCCGATGATTACATCGAGGGATATTTAAAAATATCGCTTGGGTTATTGAGTGATAATTTGATTAATAAGATCAAAGATTTATTTGTGTTAAAAGCAGTGGGCAACTCAATGAATCGTGCAACTGTCATGGGCAAAAATATTGAAGATGGTGATTTTGTGATAGTTGATAAAAACGTTTTGAAGCCCCGAAATGGAGAATATGTTGTATCGGCAATTGAGGGCGCGGCAAATATTAAGAAATTTTATCTCGATCCTCAAAATCATCAAATCATGTTACTTTCAGAATCTAGTCAGGATTTCCCCCCGATCTACATTCATGAAAAAGATTATACCGAATATGTAGTATGCGGTCGTGTAGTAGGCGTTATGAAAAAACCGGACGAATTGGAATTGATGAGAAATGCATCGGCGCAAGATGTTTTAAATTATCTAGGGCCAATTTCTAAGGAGGAGGTCGATTATTATAAAAATTTATGATTAATAATCAACAAGTTAGTTGCGGTGATATATTTTTAGTTGATTTTGATCCCAGCGCTGGTCATGAGTTTCAGAAAATGCGGCCAGCTATAGTGATTGAATCTGACGAACAGATTAAAAAAAGCAATCTAATTACTGTTTTGCCCCTAACTTCGAACTTAGACAATCAAGTTGACGATGATATTTTAATTGAAGTAGATGGGGAGAATCATCTTCAATTTGATTCTGTTATTAAAGTATATGGAATAATGTCTTTTGATTATTCTAGGCTTGTTAATTATATTGGTAAAGCTAGTCCAGAGATAATGGGTAAAGTCAAAGAATATTTAAAAAGACATTTTAATTTAGAATAATTTTTTCAAAAAAGCGGATGTGTGACTACATCCGCTTTTTCGTCTAAACCATTACTCAACGACACTACAGAAATCACTTAGATTTTTTTACATGGTTACTCCATGGAAGATCCTTCAGCCCAAGAGTCACCTCGGGTTTTTCGTGCCCGTTACCACTTTCCTCGTTTAGATGAGGATTGAAGTCCCCGATGCTGGTAACAATATCGCTCATTATAAATTCGCAGTTTTAAGCCCTCACATAAGTTGTAAGTCCTCATGCATAACAGCCGGCGGGCCTCCGGCGTGCGAATTTATAACAATTATCTATTTTGAGCGCCAGGGACAATCAAAATTGCTTTTAACATAGTAAAAAGTTATTAATAATTGCCCCAGCGGGACAGTACTATTCTATAATACGCACAGTAGTTGTCAAATCGGCGGCGCGCCGTGACTTTGTCACGGCAACAAAAAATCTTCACCCACGGCGAAAAGCTGGAATTCTGGCGGGATTCAAGGCCGTGGCGGACGGGCAAGAATTCCTTCCCCCCCAAACCCCCAGTCATTTCTTGCCCGCTGGATCTCCGCCACGGCCTTGGGATTTCCGGTTTTAGATTTATGGATTTCTGAATTTTTCTTGAAAATATGTTCGCACTTCGTTCAATATTCTTCGCAAATAAAAAATCGCCTAATTGGCGATTTTTTGATATACTAAAAGAAAATAATAATCAATTATGACAACTAAAATTCTCTCAATTTTGAATATAGTAATTTTATGCCTGATTGTCTTTGTAGTTAGTGTTTTTTTTGTAGAAAATGCCCAGCTTATAGGTTTCATCCTTGTTGGATTATCTGTTCTCTGCATTGTTTCCCTTATTCCATTTGGAATAAAAGTAAAATCAATCCAGCCCGACATTATGTTTGGTATCATTGATAATGGAATTTTGGCCATTATGGCAATAGTCGGAGGTCATTTCGCTGGCGTGGCTGGTGCAATTATCGGCGGTGTTGTCGGTAATGCCATTACTGACGCTATTGCAGGAATTTTTGAAGGGTATTCAGCGGAAAAATTAAGGACAAATAATATAAATGAGGAGAGGACTATTATTAAATCAGCCGTAGGTAAAATGGCTGGTTGTTTGCTTGGCGCTGGTGTGGTGCTAATATTCTCTGGCTTAATGCGCTTTTAGTTCAATTTTGGGATATGATAATACCACTCATACTTGTTGAAAAAAGTTATAATCTCGTCTACTTTCCCGCATCAGAAAAAAAATATCGAAAAAGACTTGAGTACATCGGGTCTTTTTCGATTGGGAAATTAATGGCTTATTCCGTCATTTATTTAAAACTTGCTGTAGAATTTTATGGATCCTTCCATTTATCATATCAGGATCCAGCATCTTTCTAATTTTTTCTACTGCCTCTGCGGGAACTTTTTGTCCGCATAATTCCTTGACTCTGGACGCGGCGGCTTCTAAATCAGAGAAATCAATGACCATATTTCCTAAGCCGGCCGCAATAAGAATTTCGGCGCAGCCCATCTGATCGCTCACCAGTACCGGGACGCCCATGCATACTGCCTCCATCGGCACATTGCCGAAAGTTTCGAAATGCGATGGCGCTATAATAATGCCTTGCGATTGGTAAAAATCGAAAATCTTTTTATTTTCCATGGGCACGAAATATTCTATAGTCGGCGGAAGATTTTTCATATCATTGGCTTCGGTCACCAGTGAGGCAGAATGTTCCCAGCTCTGTTCTGTCAGTATCTCATGCAATCGGAAAAATGCCTCGATGTTCTTAATCCAGAATAAGCGGCCGACTGCGCCGATTTTCCTATGAGGCAACTCCTGATCTCCGGCCGGAGGCGCCTGGACCGGATTGGGTATGACGTATGCGTTGCTGAGCTTCTTATCGAAGACTTCCTTTTCAACCGCCTCTTGGCAAAGGCGCGAGGGAAAGATAAAGGTGTCGGCCAAGTCAATGAAGGATTTTTCAATTTTCAGGAATTTATTTCTCATCTCTTCTGGCAGATTTGATTTCTCTTTTGAGCTGACGCCGTGATAGCGCAGAATAATCGGCAGTCCGGCCTTTTTTGCGGCGATGGCTATCAGCCAGGGAAAATAAGAAGTTCCATTAATCAAGACAACGTCCGGCCTAGTCGTTTCTATCAGTCTGCCGATTTCCTCGATGACGGGTTGAAAATTATTTTTTATCTCTTCAATATTCGCCGAAGCGGCGATAATACTATCCAGCGGAAAATCGTGGATATTGACGATATAATGCTCGAATAGTTCAGGATCAGCGCCGTCCATGGCGATCGGCCCCTTCATGCTTCGCGCCGTTTCGAATTCTAAGCCGACCACCGGGCATTTTTGGCCAGCCAAAAAAGACAGGAGCGAATTGTTAGTCGTCGTTATGCCGCCCAAGTGTTCTCTGGCGATGTTGGTCAGAAGCTTCATAGTTTACAGATCAACCGGTTATTTTTTTATATGCAGCCAAGTATTTTTCCGCCATCTTGTCAGCGGAAAAATACTTTTCCGCACGCTTGCGGCTGGCCAGCCGCATTGTTTTGTATTCTTCCGGCGAGAGTGAGTAGATTCTTTCTGCCGCTTCGCATAAGCCGTCGAAGCCCGTCTTTTTTATGATCCAATTTCCGCGGATATCGTCATTTGATGGATTGACTAAGAAGCCGGTAACGCCGTCTTCGATGACTTCCGGCGCCGAGCCTCGGGCAAAAGTTACGACGGGCGTGCCGCAGGACATGGCTTCGGCAAATACCAGGCCGAAGGCTTCTTCAAAGGCGCTCGGCAGCAATAACAGCTTGCTGGTTTGGAAATATTCAATCAGCCGGCTGCGTTCATAATCGATATGCAGCTTAATTGCCGGTTTGCCGGCGCCATCCTCGGCGGCTCGTCTGACATTCTGCTCGAACCAATCCTCGTAGCCGCTCTTGATAATGCCGAATAGCTTAATCTCGCGCTCCAGCCGTTGCGCCACGTTGATGGCAATATCCGGCCCTTTGCCCGAAATGAATCTTCCAGCCCACATGATATTACCGCCCCCTTCCGGGTTAAAGCTGAATTTATCGGTGTCTATGCCATGATAGATAGTTTCCAGATAATTGATGTCGGGCAAAATTTTCCGCTGGTAGTCGCTGGCTGAAACGAAGAAGACATTTTTCTTATCTTTAAACAGCGAGAAGTATTTCCTGGTGAAATCTTCGTTGAGGATGTTATGCAGAGTGATCAATATCGGTTTTTTTACGAAAGCGGCGAAGGGCAGGGTCAGGTCGCCGTCGCCTATGTTGACATGATATGCGTCGAATTCGTCCTGCTCGGCGAAAGCCTTGGAGATCAGCGCCAATTCGAACATGATATGCTTGCCGCTCTTGATGATTTTCTGATCATCCGAAGTCGGCCTACAATCGATACTTTCAACCTTGGCCGGCAATGAAGCTGATTCGCCGGAAGCGAAAACCGTGATGTCGCAGTCATCGCCCTTAAGTTTGGCCAGGCTGTTTATCAATATATGATTGAAGATGCCGCTGCCGGTCTTGTTCTTGTCGTCGATGTTGAATAAGTTAGTGCAGATTATCGCGATTTTCATATGTTTCATCAGCTTAGGTTTGATAATGACTTAAGGAATTCAGCCGCCCAGCGGTAGATGTTGTAATTTTTTACCATGTCGCGCATTTTTTGCATGCGATGCTGCTGCTCGGCCGCCGGCATCGTCAGAGCCTCGTGGATCGCAGCGGCCGTCTCTTCGGCGCTGTAGGGATTGATGACAAGGGCGCCTTTCATGCTGCGCGCCGCTCCCGCGAATTGGCTCAAGATCAGAACGCCTGATCCGTCGTTTCTGGCAGCCGCGAATTCCTTGGCGACCAGATTCATACCATCGCTCAGTGAAGTTATCAAACAGAAATTAGCCGCTCGGTATATCGGGAAGATGTCTTTGTGAGAATAGTATTCTTTCAACAGAATGATAGGCCTCCAGCCGTCTTTGCCGAACCTGTTATTGATCCGATCGGCTTCATTCGTCACATCTTCGGCGAATTGGCGGTATTTGAGGACGCCTTCGCGGGTCGGCGAGGCGATTTGCAGAAAAGTCATCTTTCCGATGTAATCCGGATGCAAATCAAGGAAGAATTCGATGCCTTTGAATTTTTCCAAAATGCCCTTGGCGTAATCCAGCCTATCGACGCCAACGCCCAAAAACTCCGTTGTCAGACCTAAATTCTCCAATATGGCAGATTTCGGTATAGCATCATTCTTGCTGCTGTTGGTGAAAGCGACGCTGATGGGAAAGGGCTTGATATAAGTTGTATGATTTTCTCTGGTGACGGAAAAATCCTCGAAGTCCGTAATCGCTTCGATCTCCTTATTGACCGTATCCAGAAAATTATTGCAGTGCTGCTGCGTATGGAATCCCACCATGTCCGCTCCCAGCATCCCGCTTATGATTTCTTTCCTCCAGGGGCAGATGCTGAAGACTTCAGCCGACGGCCAGGCGATGTGCCAGAATAATCCCACTTCCGCATCTGGCCGGCTGGCTTTTATCATCTGCGGCAGCAAGGCTAAATGGTAATCTTGGACAAGTATCAGCGGGTTTTGGACGTCTTTAATTTCCACAAGAAGCGCTTGCAGGAATTTGCCATTGACTTCCTGATAAGTCAGCCAGTCCTGTTTGCGGAAAAGCGGACGATTATGCGCCAATAAGCACAGCGGCCACAGCGCCTCATTGGAAAAACCGTTATAATATCCATTAACTTCCTTATCAGTCAGCCAAACCCTTTTCAGGGTATATTTAGGCTCGTCGGGAGGAACTTTTATCTTGTCATGATTGTCGACGGTCTGTTTATCCGCATTGCCGCTGCCATGCGCGATCCAAGTGCCGCCGCAGGCTTCCAGAATCGGCTCCAGGGCCGTAATCATGCCGCTGGCCGGCACTTGCCAGGCAATCTTATTATTGCTCACCGAGTGGCTGTAGGGTTCTCGGTTGGAAATGACGAAAATCTGCCTATCTTTCAAATAGGCTTTGAAGAATTCTTTCAGTCGTTCTTCGGTCCAAGGCGAATCAAGCTGTTCCAATCTCATCCTTGCTTCTTCGCTCGCCGAGGTTCTGGCTTTAATCAGGCTTTTAGCCATGCTTGTTATTTCCGCGCTGATCGGTTGGAAAAAATTCGATTCTTTAATTTCAAAATCGGCGTTAATTCCTCCGCTGCGCGCCTGACGGATCGTCTCTGCCAGGCGCAGGATCGGCAAACGTATGACGAATTTGGCGATGAGAAATGCCGCCAGGAAAAATATCAGCAGTTGCAGGGACAGCCTTAAAATGTTTGAAATCCAGATTTGATTTATAGACTTATTAATATAATCAGCCTTTTGGAAGACGGCCAGCGCCCCGATGACTTTTTCATCCTGATGCAAAGGCGAGACAAAAAAGAAAACTTTGCCGCCGTTAACACTTAAAAAATCATTATCAGTGGTGTCGGAAGAAATTGATATTTCGGGAATGGCCGCGTTATCAGCCAAGGCCGGCGGCAGATCGGCTGAAGAAGCCGCCAATTTGCCATCGGCGTCATAAACTGCCAGGCCCAGCAAAAATTCCCGGCCGGCGAACTTGTCAAGCACGCTTTGCATGGTAGAAGTGGCATTGCTGATATATGACGGCCTGATTGATTCCTTAAGGCTGTCGGTCAGCAGCATTGTGCGGTGCTCCAAATCCGTCGTTAAGGAGTTATGTTGCAACGAAATCTGGCGCAGTGTAAAACCGAGCGCTATAATCGCGACGATAAGCGCAATGCCTATGGTTATGGGGAAAAAATGTTTCATAAAACGATATATATTATGACAGAAATTATAAGTTGGTCATCATTTATGATATCACAATTTACCCAATGAATCAAGGCGTGATTGTTAAGCCGAAATTTTTTTTTGATAATAAATAAATTCGCAATAGTGTTGGTGATGGAATGCATATTCTGTTATAATAAATGCAACACAGAACGTACTATGCACGACAACAATGACGGATTCAAAATTTGCTACACTGTTTTATTCGCCATCCAACTTTAAATTTTAGTTATTATCCTGATCGGGATAGTTTTGTCTTAAGGAATTAATTTTCAAGTCCGGCGTGTCGCGGCTACTGCCGCGACACGAAAAATCGGCGCCGGCCGGAAAAAATTGGATTTGGCGGGATTCAAGGCCGTGGCGGACAGGCAAAAATTCCTTCCCCCCCAACCCCCAGTCATTTTTTGCCTGTTGATCCCCGCCACGGC
>JBAYGU010000040.1:0-8348 GCA_041666505.1 Candidatus Buchananbacteria bacterium
AAGTAATTATCCCTTAATTATCTCACAGACAAAATTCAAATCGAAAAATATATTTTTCTCAAATAACGGCTAAATTTAAATTAAATATTAATATGTTCGGAAATTTAACCGGACACTAGTGATTGCTCGTCATTAATCATATTAGATAATTATTATTTATAATTTTTTTTGCGAATTATTCAGCTGAGCTGTTTAGTTGCTGACTTGAAAAAATGATTAATTTAAGATATTATGATGATGAGCAGAATAGAATTCGGGCCCGTAGCTCAGGGGTTAGAGCGCTACGCTTATAACGTAGATGTCGGTGGTTCAATTCCACCCGGGCCTACCAGTTGACAAATGCGTCAAATTTGCTATAATAATGATTGCAATAAGGACAATTAGCTCAGTTGGTTAGAGCGTCTCATTGACGTTGAGAAGGCCAGTGGTTCGAATCCACTATTGTCCACAGTAGATCCCGACTTAGTCGGGATTTTGCCGTTTTTATGATATTATTAACTTATGGACAAAACTGAAATAAAATTGGAAAAATGGCAGAAGGGAATTGAAAAATCCCCTGAGTTCGGTTTCCTCGCAGAATTTGCAAAAAAATTTCCTCAAGCGCAAATATATCTGGTCGGCGGAGCGGTCAGGGATATTATTCTTGATAGGGAAACTAAGGATTATGATTTCGTCATAGCTAAAGTCGAAGCCAAGGAGTTGGATAAATTCTTATCGGGTTTGGGCAAAGTTGATTTGGTGGGAAAAAGTTTTGGAGTATTCAAGTTCGTGCCGGAGATTGCCGGCTTTGAAGAAAAGATCGAAGCCTTCGACGTCGCTTTGCCGCGGACGGAGATTGCCGGCATGAGCGGCGGCTATAAGGATTTCGATGTGCAAAGCGATCCGAATCTGCCTATCGAAGATGATCTGGGACGGCGCGACTTTACGATTAATGCGCTGGCTTGGGATATTAGAAATCAAAAGCTGATTGATCAATTTGACGGCGTAGATGATTTAAAAAATAAAATAATTCGCGCTATCGGCGAAGCGGAAAAAAGGTTCCAAGAGGATTACACCCGCATGCTGCGCGCCATCAGGTTCTCTTGCCAGCTTGATTTTAAAATCGAGCCGGAAACTTTAAAAGTAATCAGTCTAAAAACAGCGAAGATAAAGACGATCGCAGTCGAAAGGATCAATGAGGAATTTTCTAAGATAATAATGTCGCCGAAAGCGGAAGAGGGTATTAGATTGCTGGCAGAGATCGGACTATTAAATGAATTGATTCCGGAATTGGCTAGCAGTCGGGGCGTGACGCAGAATAAGCATCATATATATGATGTGTTCGAACATAGCGTTCGGGCATTAGGCGCCGGGGCTGAGAGGGACTATAAATTGGAAGTCAGATTGGCAGCGCTGCTGCACGATATTGGCAAACCTGAGACCAAGGAAGGCGAGGGACTGGATGCGACTTTCTATAATCATGATATCGTTGGCGCCAAGATCGCCAAGAAAATCCTGAAGCGCTTGAGTTTTTCCAATGACGTGATTGATTATACTGTGCATCTTATCCGCTATCATATGTTCTACTATGCGCTGGATATCGTGTCTGATGCAGGCGTGAGAAGGATGCTGGCGCGATTGGGCAAAGAGAATATCGATGATTTCATCGCCGTGCGCATTTGCGACCGTTTGGGCATGGGCCGGCCGAAAGCCAAACCCTGGAAGCTGATAGAGCTCGAAAGAAGATTCAAGGAAGTCCAATTGGATCCGATTACGCCGAAGATGATTGCGCTGAAAGGTGATGAACTGATGCAGTTGCTTAAAATCAAACCGGGACCGCGCGTCGGATTGCTCTTAAATGCCATGCTGGGAGAAGTTTTGGATGACCCGAAGTTGAATGACCATGAATACCTGGTCAATAGAGTAAAAAAACTGGATAAATTGGATGATAAAGAATTAAGACAGATGAATCCTGACGTTAAGTTTTTTGAAGAAGAGCGAAAAAGGAATCTGCACAGGGAAAAGTAATCAAAAATAAAAGCCGTGAATGATCACGGCTGTACGGTAAAAATTAAATTAATCTAAATGTCATCTAGAGCCCTTTCTAATTTTTTTCTGAACTGTGATTCAGCTATTTCTCGAAAAATATTCTGGATCCTGCTTCTTATCATGGCCAAAGTTTCGAGGTTGCCTTCATCAATTAGTTTTGTGGGGTATGCCAGTGCTGAAAATGGCAGCATTATTGCTTTAACTTTGAAGCCGAATTCTGAAAAACTATACGTGCTAATGCAATTTACAAGGTAATAGCCATCTTTTTCTGTAGGTAAAGATAATATTTTTCCGAAGCAGCCGTTAAATCTTTCTGTAATCAGCCAATATTCGCCGACATGTGGCAGACGTCGCTCTTGTTGCTCATTCATTTCCATTTCTCCTTCTGGTTTGAGTTAAAAGTTAAGAATCCCGTCTTATAATCTCTAATATTTAATGAACTCATATGACTAAAAATACTATCACGATTGCCCAAGAAAGTCAAGGCCCCAAGGCCTCCGGCGGGGCAGGCGAGCGTTTAGACCAATATCTGGTCAAAAGCCTGCCGGATTTATCGCGGACAAAGATCCAGAAGATGATCGAAGCGGGGCAGGTATTCATCAATGACAAGAAGCCGGCGAAGCATCAGTTCTTGAAGACGAATGATAGAATAGAAATAAGAAATAAGAAATTAGAAATTGAGGGATTAGAAATTAAAACTAAGAAAAAGGCAAGAGCGGGCGTGATGAAGGGTGATTTCAGTTTATGGAAACTGATCAAGATAATTAATGACACGCCAGATTATTTAGTGATTGAAAAGCCGGCGGGATTATTGGTGCATCCGACCGACAGGGGCGAAACCAACACGCTGATCGATTGGGTTGTCAGCCAATATCCGGAATTGAAGAATATCGGCGAGGATCCGCGCCGCGCGGCCATAGTCCACCGCTTGGACAAGGAAGTTTCCGGCTTGATGGTTATTCCTAAGACCCAAGTTGCCTTCGAATATTTCAAGAAGCTTTTCAAGCTCAGGCAGATAGAAAAAAGATATGCCGCTTTGGTCTATGGCGAAGTCAAAAGCGATGCGGGGGAGGTTAATTTTCCTATCGGCAGAAGTAAGGACAGCGAAGGCTTATTTGCGGCCACGCCGGTAGAAAGCGGCATCGGCAAGCCGGCCAAGACCAAATTCTGGGTCAAGACCCGCTACAAGAACTTCACCCTGTTGGAAGTGGAAATCATGACTGGACGGACGCATCAGATCAGAGTGCATATGAAGGCCTTGGGGCATCCGATCGTCGGCGATGAGCTGTATAAGATCAGGGGATTGAGAAAAAAGATGGATGCCAGCAGGATCTTCCTGCATGCCGCCTCGCTCAGCTTTACGGACTTGAAAGGCAAGGAAAAGAAATATGAAGCCAAATTGCCGAATGAACTGAAGGAAATTTTAAGCAGAGTGAAGTAAATTATTATTCGCCTGTGGATAAATATTTGACAAAATTTTCTAATATGCTATACTAAATATGTCGAGTACGGATTCTATTGAACCCCAAAAAAGTCTGAGATTAATTTCTCAGTCTTTTTTTGTTCAAAATGTTATAATGAATTTGTGGAGTTAAAGGGGCTACCTCATGGTGAGGAATTCGTACTCGACATTCGAATAGAGGGGTTCAATACCCCTTGGCTCCACGAAAAAATACCTCGATTTTATTCGAGGTATTTTTATTTGACATTAGAAATTGGGAACCTGCCTGCCGGTAGGCAAGGTTGGAAATTCCGCACTGCGGTTTTACATCATTCCGCCCATACCCATGCCGCCACCCATCGAGCCCATGCCGGAATTATTGCTGCTGCAAGAGTGCTTTTCCGGAATATCGGCGACAGCGGCTTCAGTCGTTAAAATCATAGCTGCGGCTGAAGCTGCATTCTGCAAAGCAGTACGAGTGACTTTGGTCGGATCGACGATGCCGGCGGCAATCATGTCTTCAAATCTGCCGGTTAAGGCGTTATAGCCCATGTTGTCTGAAAGCTTTTTGACTTCTTCGACGATCACGTCACCTTTGGCGCCGGCATTGATGGCGATTTGCTTCAATGGCTCCTCGATGGCACGTGCCAGGATATCGACGCCGATTTTCTCGTCTCCTGAAACTTGCACATTATTCAATGCTTTGGAAACGCGGACCAAGGCGACCCCGCCGCCGACCACGATTCCTTCCTCGATGGCGGCCTTGGTGGCAGCCAGCGCGTCCTCGATCCTTAATTTCTTTTCCTTCATTTCCATTTCCGTGGCTGCGCCGACTTTGATGATGGCGACTCCGCCGGATAATTTAGCCAAGCGCTCACGAAGTTTTTCCTTATCGAAATCAGAATCAGATAACTCGATCTCGCGCAGAATTTGCTGGATACGTTTTTCTATTTCTGCCTTGTCGCCTTTGCCGTCGACGATGGTCGTATTGTCTTTGGTGGAGATAACCTTTGCTGCTCGGCCCAAGTCTTCGACTTCAGTTGATTCTAGTTTTAAGCCCAAATCATCAGAGATGACGCGAGCGCCGGTGACTGTCGCGATATCATTAAGCATTTCTTTGCGGCGATCGCCGAAGCCGGGAGCCTTGATGGCCAGCACGTTGAATGAGCCGCGCAGTTTATTGACGACGAAGGTAGTCAGGGCTTCGCCATCGACATCTTCGGCGATAATGACGATATCCTTGCGTCCGACGGCTACTAATTTTTCTAGTATGGGCAGTATAGACTGCAAAGAAGATATTTTCTTGTCAGTAATAAGGATTGAGACATCGCTATATTCGGCTTCCATCCGTTCTGGATTAGTGATCATGTAGTGGGACAGATAGCCGCGGTCGAATTGCATACCTTTGACGATTTCTTTTTCCACGCCGAATGATTGGCCTTCTTCGACTGTTACGACCCCGGCATTGCCGACCTCCTCAAGTACTTCGGCAATGATGTCGCCGATTACATTATCATTGGCGGAAATTGAAGCAACTTGGCGCTTTTCCTCCTTGGTAGAAATCGGCTTGCTGATCCTTTTCAATTCAGCGACTAATGCAGCCGTGCCTTTTTCGATGCCGTGGCGCAGTATGATCGGATTGGCTCCTGCGGCGACATTCTTCAAGCCTTCAGTCACGATTGCTTGGGCCAAGACAGTGGCGGTAGTTGTGCCGTCTCCGGCGACGTCATTGGTGCGGGAGGCGACTTCTTTGATTAGTTCGGCGCCCATGTTCTCGAATTTATCTTCTAATTCAATTTCTTTGGCGATAGTAACGCCATCGTTGACGATCTGCGGCGCGCCATAGCCTTTGTCTAAGATGACATTGCGGCCTTTCGGGCCGATAGTAACTTTTACCGCGTTGGCTAATTTATCGATGCCGATTTTCAATTTTGTCCTTGCTTCCTCGTTGAAGATTATCTGTTTTGCCATATGTGTGGGGAAATTTTTAATTATTAATTTTTAATTTTGTAAATAATTTATTAATTTATTAATTTTTAAACATTAAAACATTTAGACATTATTTAAAAATTATAAAATTTAAAATTATAAAATTTTATTCAATTACTGCCAAAACATCATCATGCCCCAAGATCTTGTATTCTTTGCCGTCGCTTTTGACCTCGTCTCCGGCATACTTGCCATAAATGACTTTCTGTCCGGCAAAAAGCCCGAGCTTAACGACTTTTTCGCCGCTGCCGATTGCAACAATTATTCCCTCCGCTTTTTTTTCTTGCGCCGTATCTGGCAGAATAATTCCGGATTTAGTGATTTCTTCTTCTTTGACTGGAGCGATCAGCAACCTGTCGCCAATTGGTTTAATAGTCATATTTTTTGTTATTTTAGATAATTTTTTTGGATATTTAGCACTCTTAATATCAGACTGCTAATACCTATTATGCTTGTATTTTATGCTCTGCAGGGGATGTTGTCAAGAGTCATTGAACTTGTTTTTTTAATCATAAAATGGTATGCTAAAAAAGCAATATGAGATTAATATCTTAACTATATCAAGCAGAACTGGGAAAAACTAATAACTCGATTATTAGCTTTTTTGTTAAAAGGCTTATTGTCATTGGGTTATTTTGGCAAGCTCATTTTCTCGGGCCTGGCGCCTATTTCGTCGCCTTTGGGCCGATTTTTTTTCCGTTCTGTTATTTTACCTCTATACGGCCGGTATTTATGGCTGAAATCTAAACTGATCAAGGTGGCTCCAGAAAAAAAAGACCGTTTATTGATTATTTTCACTAATCGTTATTTGGTGCATTTTCTCATACTGATGCTGGGATTGGGAGTCGTCGCCTCTAATATTATGGCTTACGAGACAAAAGAAGATTACGGCCAGAATGCTTTGATTTATAAAATTGCAGGAGTCAGCGATTCTTTGATTGTAGAAGATACTAACGTCATCAGCGTTGAATCCAAGGCATATAATTACCAGCAACAAGGAACGTTTGTCGAGGGAAACTCATTTGCTGAAGCGGATAATTCCGATAGCGATAATATTTATACTGATCTGGCGACAACTCAGGGCGATCTGGCTTTGCTTAAGCCGGATATCGTAAATACCCAGGAAGCCAAATCGCCGCTTGTCTCGATAAAGGAATATACTGTCGCAGAAGGCGATACGATTTCTAAAGTTGCTTCTAAATTTGGCGTATCAGTCAATACAATTCTTTGGGCGAATAACTTGTCTTTTTCCTCTTACGTCAAGCCGGGCCAAAAATTGATCATACCGTCGGTTTCCGGCGTGATTTATAAAATCGTGAAAGGAGATACTCTTTCTAAGATTTCCCAGAAGTACGGCATATCGGCGTCCAAAATCAGCGAGGCTAATTCTCTGACCACGGAAGGATTGATAGTTGGCAATAGTTTGATTATTCCTGGGGGCAAGATTATTGAGACCGCCAAACCCAGGACTATCGCTCAAACTGCTGGCAAGACTCCAGTTAAAGTTTCCGGTTCAAATGTTACTGAGGTATCTGGCACAGGAAGGATGTCTTGGCCTAGCTCATGCCAAAGGATCAGCCAATATTACAAGGGTTGGCGCCATACAGGAGTTGATATTGCTTGTCCTTGGGGTACGGCCTTGCGCGCGGCTGACGGCGGACGAGTTATCCGCGTCCAATACGGCCGTACCGGTTATGGTTATAATGTGATTATTGATCATGGCGGAGGAATATCGACTTTATACGGACATATGAGTTCTATTGATGTCGTTGTTGGGCAATATGTAGAGAGAGGCGAGGTAATCGGCGATGAGGGCTCGACCGGACGCTCTACCGGCCCGCACTTGCATTTCGAAGTTCGCATCAACGGTTCCATGGTCAATCCATTGTCATATATCAGATAAGAAAAAAAGCCATTTGCTGCGGCGAATGGCTTTTATAATATAATATTATTCCGCTTTCGGCCGATATTGCAGAGCTTCGGCGATATGAGCCAGATCGATATTTTCCGCATCAGCCAAATCAGCGATAGTTCGAGCGAGCTTTAAAATGCGGAAATATACGCGAGGCGACAGATGCAATCGTTCTACAGCTTGCTTCAGCAAGTCCTTGCTAGGGTTATCTATCGGGCAATATTTATGAGTCAGTTCGGACGACATTTCGCTATTGGCGAAAATTCTTTCATTCTTGAATCTTTCCAATTGGATGTCGCGAGCTTTTTGCACCCGCTCGCGCACCATTAATGAGCTCTCGCTCGTATTGGATGCGGACAGCTCATCAAACTTTATCCTGGGCACTTCTAGATGCAGGTCGATTCTATCCAGTAGCGGGCCGGAAGCGCGTTTTTGGTAGCGCACTATTTCGTTTGCATTGCAAGTGCAATTCTTATCCGGGTCGCTCATATAACCGCAGGGGCAAGGATTCATTGCCGAGACCAGGATGAATTTGGCCGGAAATTTCAACGTGCCGGAGGCGCGCGAGACGGCTATAATACCATCCTCTAATGGCTGGCGTAAGTTTTCCAAAACTGATTTGGGAAATTCCAAAAATTCATCTAGGAATAATACGCCGCGATGCGCCAAAGAAATCTCTCCCGGTTTCGGCCAAGCGCCACCGCCGACCAGTGAAATCCCGGAGGCTGTATGATGGGGCGATCTGAATGGCCGCAATGATATTATCGCTTCTTCCGGAGGCAATAGGCCGGCAGCGGAATAAATCTTCGTCACTTCCAAACTTTCCGTAAAAGACATTGCCGGCAGAATAGAGGGCAATGCTTTAGCCAGCAAGGTTTTGCCTGATCCAGGCGGCCCGGACATTAGCAGATTATGACCGCCAGCCGCGGCGATTTCTAGCGCGCGCTTGGCAGATTCTTGCCCCTTGATATGGCTGAG
>JBAYGU010000041.1:0-8248 GCA_041666505.1 Candidatus Buchananbacteria bacterium
AGTAATTATCCCTTAATTATCTCACAGACAAAATTCAAATCGAAAAATATATTTTTCTCAAATAACGGCTAAATTTAAATTAAATATTAATATGTTCGGAAATTTAACCGGACACTAGTGATATACCCATATAATCAAAACTTTATGGATAAAATCAGAATCGAGGTTTCGGCTCGCCATTGCCATTTATCGCAAAAAGATCTGGATAAGTTATTCGGCAAAGGCTACCAGCTAAAGCCAATGAAAGACTTATCACAGAAAAGTCAATTTGCCGCTCAGGAGACAATTATTGTAAAAACCAAAGACGGGCAGATTGATAATTTAAGGATTTTAGGACCGGTTAGGCCGCAGACGCAGATAGAGTTATCGATGACGGATGCGAGGAAGCTTAAGATCAATCCGCCAATCAGATTGTCGGGAGATATCAAGAGATCTGTCGGTGCGATAATTATCGGGCCGAAGGGAGAAGTCAAATTAAAAGAGGGGATTATTATTGCCAAGAGACATATCCATGCCAATCCTGCGCAAGCGAAGAAAATGGGATTAAGTAAGAATATGATCATATCTGTTAAGACTGTTGGAGAGAGAAGCGTGACATTCCATAGTATTCCCGTCAGGATTGATGATAATTATGATTTGTCTTTCCATATTGATACCGATGAAGGCAATGCTTCTTCGCCTAATGGCGTCTGCAGCCAAGGGATAATTGTAAAATAATTATGAAAAAAATCCTAGTCATTAATTCGGGTAGTGCAACTTTGAAATTCAAGGTATTTTCGGCGGCCGATTTGAAAGAAGAAGTATCGGGCAATATAGAACGGATCGGCCTAAGCGGCGGTCCGGCAAATCACGAGATCGCTTTTTCTGAAGTTGTAAGCCGACTGAAGGATATTCTGCCCGATATTAAGCTGGTAGGTCATCGAGTTGTGCATGGCGGCGGAGTCTTTAATAAACCGCAGAAGCTTGATGCGAAAGTTATTGCAGAATTGGAGAAATTCAATAAGCTGGCGCCCTTGCATAATCCGGTCAATCTGGCTTGCGTAAAAAGCGCCATGAAGATTTTGCCCCATGTTGATCAATTCGCTATTTTTGATACCGCCTATTATTCGTCGATTCCGGATTATGCCCATCGCTACGCCTTGCCGGAAAAATACTATGCATTAGGGATAAGGCGCTATGGCTTCCACGGCATATCTCATAAATACGCTATTATCAATGGCGCGAAAAAGGCAAAAATAAAAATCGCCAAATCAAAAATAATCACTTGCCACTTGGGCAGCGGCTGCAGCATAACGGCGACGCAAAACGGCCGGGCCGTCGACACGACCATGGGCTTTACGCCGCTCGAGGGTTTGACGATGTCCACCCGCGCCGGCGATCTTGATGCTTCTATTCCTCTATACATGATCAATGAATTGAAAATGACGCCAGCTGAAATTTATGATCTGTTCAATAAGCAATCAGGTCTTTTAGGTATTTGCGGCCTGATGGATATGAGAGAAATACTTATCGCCGCGGGCAAGAAGGTCGTTGGTTATAAATCAGATAAGAAGTACTCGAAAAAACAGCAGGCAGATTGCCGGCTGGCATTGGAGATATTTGTTTACGATATCGTCAGATACATCGGCCAGTTGGCGATGTCCATGAGCGGCATGGATCTGATCGTTTTTACTGGCGGTATCGGCGAACGCAGTCCTGTTGTCCGCAAGATGGTTTTGGATAGGATCAAAAGCTTAAGAAAATTCCAATCCGCTGTTGTCAATGCGGATGAAGAATGGATGATCGCGCAAGAAATCAAATAATAAACAATATTATTGTAATTTATCAGCCATGTTCGAAAAGATTAAAAAATTACTGTCAAAAGCCAATAGCCAGTCGCAAAGCATAACTTCGGCGGCGGTGGTTATCGGCGGTTTGTCATTGGTCAGCCGTTTTTTGGGCATATTCCGCGACCGCGTCTTGGCCGGGCAATTCGGCGCCGGCGATGTGCTGGATGCCTATTATGCGGCTTTCCGCTTGCCGGACTTGGTCTATAATTTATTGATTCTTGGCGCGGTTTCTGCCGGCTTGATTCCGGTCTTTACTTCGCTTTTGGCTCGCCATCATCAGAAGGACGCTTGGAAGCTGATCAATAGCATTTTGAATCTTTTGTCTATTTTGCTTTTAGCGGTTTGTACAATATTATTTTTTTCAGCGCCATGGCTCGTTCCGCTGATTACTCCAGGTTTTGCGCCGGAAAAGATGGAGCTAGTCATCAGCTTGTCGCGTATCATGTTCCTTAGCCCGTTCTTTTTGGGGCTGTCGGCGATATTCTCCTCGGTATTACAATCGCATCGCAAATTCCTTATTTACTCCTTGGCGCCGATTTTCTATAATCTGGGAATTATTTTCGGCGCAGTCTATTTGGTCGAGTCGCTGGGAGTAAACGGCTTAGCCTGGGGAGTAGTCATCGGCGCTTTGGCGCATATGACTGTTCAGCTGCTGCCGATTTTTTCCGTCGGCTTCAAGTATAAATTCGATCTTAATTTCCGCGATAAGAATGTCTTGAAAGTCGTGACGATGATGGTACCTCGCACCATCTCCCTTGCTATTAGCCAGATAAATTTCATTATCATTACGATCATCGCTTCGACTTTGGCTGCCGGCTCGTTGGCTATTTTCAATTTATCCAATAATCTACAGAGCTTTCCGCTGGGAATTTTCGGCGTTTCCCTGGGCGTGGCGGCATTGCCCGTATTATCGGCTTTGGCAGCAGAAAAAAAGACCAAGGATTTCGTCCGAGCCATATCCTCCACATTCCGCCAGATTTTATTTTTTATCGTGCCGATTTCTGTTATCTTATATGTCCTGCGCGCGCAGATTGTCCGCGTGCTTTTAGGCTCGGGAAATTTCAATTGGTATGATACTCGTTTGACTGCCGCTTGTCTGGCGATTTTCTGCCTTGGCTTGTTCGCGCAAGGGGCGTATCCCTTAGTCATTAGGGGATTTTATGCCCTGCATAATACTAAGACGCCTTTTTATATCGGGCTTTTGACGATGGTAGTGGATATCATCGCTTTATTTTATTTCCGCTGGTTGTTTTCTTTCGATAATTGGTTTTCTTTCGGCGCGGCGGCGATGCTGCGTCTTTCAGATCTTTGGGGCATAGTCGATTTCCGAGTCTTGGCCTTGCCGGCCGCAATAACCGTTTCTTCTATTTTCGAACTCATTGTCCTGATGATTGCCCTACGAAAGAAAATTGGCTTATTGGATGGACGCAAAATGATCGATTCATCGTCGAGGATTATTTTCGCTTCCTTGGGCGGAGGCATTATTGCGTATTTTCTTTTGCAGATTATGGATCAATATGTTCCGACTGAATATGTCTGGGGCATATTGACTCAAGGGTCCATTGCCGGATTGGCTGGAATCGCCGGTTACGCCGGATTAGGATATCTATTGAATCTGGAAGAGATGTTCATCTTCTTTGGTTCGATCAAGCGCAAATTATTCAGGTCGGTCGTCGTCATGGCGGAAGACAGTATTAATGAAGCTGATAAGGGATAAATTAATGTTATTATTTGCAAAAGAAAAAGCCCTGGCGCGATGCCGGGCTTATTTGTTCTATATTTTTTTTCCGCCTAGTTGCTCTTCAATTGCAAATCCTTTCTTCGGGGCATCAGCCTTGTCTGGTTTTAAATTGAATTTAGCAATCGAATCCGTTACGTCAAACTCAGCGATTAACGCTTTTTCACTAACTGATTTGAATTGTTCCATCTTTTTCAGCACATTAAATAGTGTTTCTCTGTCGCAAAGAAACTCCAGCTCCGCATCTTGCGTATAAGTATTGACTTGCTTGTCAGCCCTGTCGTTAGCAGCCGAAAGCAAGATCCAGTATTTTCCTGTGCCCTTATCAATCTTTTTGCTTTTAATCTCTTTCCACTCTGGCGTCATACTCAATAAGGCGGCCTTATCGAAGCAGCGCGGATTAGTGATTTTCTCGGCATAGGTGCCGTAGAAGATCTTGTCATCGGGCATCTCTTCCTTCGTTACCGTAATCGTTACGTCATTTTTTTCCTTTTTCTGCTCTGAACTTACGGTTTGTGCAAAACAGAACAGGCAAAGAAGTAGGATTATGACGGCGATTATAAAGCGTATAGGTAGCCGTATCAGCGGTCTGAATTCCGGTTTCATTTTCTTCTCCTCGACTATATAGCCGTTAGCGCTCAAAAGCCTGAAGCTTGAACGCTTTGCCTTAGTTTAGAATTCGATATTTGAATGTGCTTTGCATTTCTTCTGGCAGTCTAACAAAAATTTTGCCTTTTGTCAAGATGCCCGCATGTTTGATTTAATTGCTTATTTCTGTTATAATTTAGCCAACTATTACACTATGAGCAATATAAATATCAGGAATTTTTGCATTATCGCCCATATCGACCATGGCAAATCCACTTTAGCTGACCGTATGTTGGAGATAACCGGCACTGTGGCTAAGCGCGACATGAAGGCCCAGCTTTTGGATCAGATGGATATCGAGCGCGAGCGCGGCATCACGATCAAATTGACTCCGGTCAGGATGGCTTATAATAATTTCGAATTGAATCTGATCGATACTCCCGGCCATGTTGATTTTACTTATGAAGTGTCCCGCAGTCTGCACGCCGCCGAGGGTGCCGTGCTTTTAGTTGATGCGACTCAGGGCATACAGGCGCAGACATTGGCGAATTTATATTTGGCACTTGATGCCAATCTGGTAATCATACCGGTCGTCAACAAGATCGATCTGCCCAATGCTCAACCGGAGAAAATCGTCGCCGAAGTCTGCAATCTTCTCGGCTGCGAACCGGAGGAGGTGATTAAGGTGTCGGCAAAAACCGGAGTCGGCGTGGAAAAATTATTGGAAGCAGTAATCGAAAAGATTCCGCCGCCGAAAATCTTGATTGAAAAGCCGCTGCGCGCTTTGATTTTCGATTCTGTTTATGACGAGTATCGCGGCGTCATCGCCTACGTCAGGGTATTTGAGGGACGAATCAAGCCCAATAGCAAGATTAAATTCGTCAGCAACGGCCAATTGGCCGAATCATTGGAGGTCGGCCACTTTGCGCCCAAGCACGTAAAAGATCAGTCACTTGATTCCGGCGAGATCGGCTATATCGTAACCGGCCTTCATGACGTGGCGCAGTGCCGCGTCGGCGATACCATAACTTTATTGAACGATATCGTGGAACCGCTGCCGGGCTATAAGCAGGTTAAGCCGATGGTTTACGCCGGCATATTCTGCAAGGACGGCTCGGATTTCAACAAGTTGCGCGAAGCGGTAGAGAAATTAAAATTGAATGATGCTGCTTTGAGCTATGAGCCAGAGAATTCTTCGGCGCTCGGCTCCGGTTTCCGCTGCGGATTCTTAGGCTTGCTTCATTTGGAAATTTTTCAGGAACGCTTGAGGCGTGAATTCTCATTGGAGCTCGTCGTGACGATTCCCAGCGTGGCGTATAAAGTGTATTTCAAGAACGGCGATATCAAGGAAGTTTACAATCCTCAGGAATTTCCCGATCCGACCTTCATTGATTATGTCGAAGAGCCGATCATGAAAGTCGACCTTTTCACGCCGAAGGAATATCTGGGCAGCATCATGGGGTTAGCAACAGAAAAGCGCGGAACTTACATCAATACGGAGTATCTGGATGATAATTTGGCGATCTTGCATTATTATCTGCCCCTGACCCAATTGATTGTCGATTTCTATGACAAGCTTAAGTCGATTTCTTCCGGCTACGCCTCGCTCAATTATGATTATTACGGCTACAGCAAGGCGGATGTGATCAAGATGGACATCTTGGTGGCAGAAGAGAAAGTCGAATCATTATCACTCATCACTTATAAAGATACGGCTAATTCCATCGGAAAGAAAATCGTCTCGACTCTTAAAGACGCTCTGCCGAAGCAGCAGTTTGTGGTCAAGATCCAGGCGTCGATCGGCGGCAAAATCATTGCGGCGGACAGGCTGTCGGCTTTGCGCAAAGATGTTACGGCCAAGCTTTATGGCGGCGATTGGACTCGGCGTTCCAAGTTGTTAGAAAAACAGAAGAAGGGTAAAAAGAAGATGATGGCGATAGGCAAAGTGGATATCCCCAGTGATGTGTTTTTGGCAGTGCTTAAGCGCTAGCAGGAATTAAAAAACCCGCCAGCGAAGCCGCAGGCGGGAATTAAGTAAAACGGCTAATTAATGAAAGCCGGCGCAATCGAAAAAAACATTAATGATATCACCATAAGAATAGTGATTATCACCCAAACTGTTTTTAATAATTTCTTCTTTTTAATCTTGAATTTCATAATAACTATATAGTAACTCACATCAAACGTCGTGTCAATATGGATAAACGCTGGCAACTAAGTCCAAAAATTAACTCTGAATTAAGCGAATTATTTCCGGAGATAAACGGAGTGATTTTGCAATTGCTGCACAATAGGGGTCTGACCACGCAAGAGGCGATTGACCAGTTTTTAGAGCCTAATTTTGAAGGCCATCTTTATGATCCATTCTTGTTCAAGGATATGGCTAAGGCGATGGATCGGTTATTTATAGCTGTAAATTCCGGCGAGAAGGTGACGGTTTATGGAGATTATGATGCTGACGGCGTCTGTTCGACTGTCGTGCTTTATGAAGCTCTTAAGGGCCTGGGGCTCGAAGTCGATATCTATATTCCATTTCGCGAGACAGAGGGTTATGGCTTGAACACAAAAGTTGTTCAGCAGATTATCCGCGAAAAATTCCAGCTGGTCATAACAGTCGATTGCGGTGTTGCTAATTTTAATGAGGTGAAGGATTTGCAGTCTGCTGGAATCGACGTGATGATTCTGGATCATCACGAGGAACCGTTGCAACTGCCTCCGGCTTATGCCTTAATCAATCCGAATATTAAGTCATGCGGCTATCCTGTCTCAAGATTATGCGGCGCCGGCGTTGTGTTCAAATTCGTCCAGGCGATAATCAAGTGGCAGGAGCAGAACAATAGTCCGATCAAGCTGCCGCAGGGCTTTGAAAAATGGCTTCTCGATTTGGTGGCGATCGCGACTGTCGGCGATATCGTTCCGTTGGTGAATGAGAATAGGATTTTGGTAAAATACGGCTTAGTAGTGCTGGAAAAGACTAAGAATTTGGGCTTGAAACTTTTGATGGAATCGGTTAATAACCGATACGGTGGAATAGACACGGAATATGTCGGTTGGCGCTTGGTGCCAAGAATAAACGCCGCCGGCCGCATCAATCATGCATCAGCCGCTTTTTATCTGCTGACGGCGCAAACTAATGAGGAAGCAGAAAAATGGGTCAATCAATTGGAAGAGAATAACAAGTATCGCCAGCAACTGACGGAAAGCATCATGAAGCAGGCGGAGGATCAACTTAAAGACCTAGAAGAAACAACGCGCGCTATAATCGTAGTGGGTGATGGTTGGCCCGTCGGGGTGGTTGGTCTGGTTGCTGGCAGATTATCCGATAGGCATCATCGGCCAGCCTTAGTCTTTACGGAAGGCATCGATGAAGTAAGCGGGGAAAAGAAATTCACCGCTTCCGGCCGCAGCATCGAGGAATTCGATATTACCGCCGCGCTCAAGGATTGCGCCGAATATCTCTTGCGCTATGGCGGGCATCCGCAGGCTTGCGGCCTGACGATTATCGGCGAAGATAATTTCAATAAATTCAAAGAGAGATTCTTGCATCTGGCGGCAGACAAGCTTGTCGGCGTGGAATTGGTTTCTGTATTGGAAGTGGAAGCGGAAATAAAATTGTCGGATCTGAATTGGCGCCTATTGGATGAGCTGTTAAAAATGGAACCGTTCGGCGAGGCGAATCCTAAGCCGCTCTTTATGGCGAAGAATCTGAATGTCGAGCAAGTCCAGACAGTCGGCGCCGATGGCAAGCATTTGAAAGTGCTGGTATCGCAGGACGGCGATATCAATAATCTGCATAAGCTGATCGGATTTTCTTTCGGCGATTGGTGCGCCAAGCTGAATGCAGGAGATAAGATTGATATTGTTTTTGAACTAGGAGTAAATGAGTGGAACGGCAATCGAGAATTGCAATTGAAAATAAATGATTTGAAATTATCTTCCAATACTTTTCTTTAGAAGAAAAGTATTACAAAAGAATCGCGACCGGTCGAAATCATGGCTAGATTTTATGCTTCTCTCATTAAACCGTCAGCTCGTCCGCATTAACAGACTCGGTTGACGGTTTGCCTCCGGCCATTCGTTCCCGCATAAAATC
>JBAYGU010000042.1:0-7682 GCA_041666505.1 Candidatus Buchananbacteria bacterium
GATTGGAATTCTGAATTTGAATTCTTGGCTGAGTTAAAAGAAAAAATGGAAAAAGAAATCTCCAATCTCGCGCCCTTTGGGCGCGATCAAAACGTAAAAAAAATGGAGAGTTTCATCTATTCGGGATGACAGGATTTGAACCTGCGGCCTCGTCGTCCCGAACGACGCGCGCTACCAACTGCGCTACACCCCGATAAATTAATTAATTTATTTTAACAATTTTTCATTGACCTCATCAGCCAATGCGTATAAACTTTGCCTTGCTGGCTTCATTTCATGGCTTGTCCACGCATTTCTGTTTCTATATCCATGAGCTGTCACATTATCATTTAATTCATCATATCCATGCTTATCGACGCCAGTTAAAGAACTTTTATTATAAAAAAACTGTCCCTCAGTTCCGATTGATCCATAATTCAATCTTTTTGCCATTTCAGGATAAATATCATAAAATTCGGGATTTTTTTCCACCGATAATGTCGCTAAATCGAAATCTATACCGATATTTGCAATCACTTCGACCAGCCAATTCATGCCTTTTCCAGAACTCATATATTCTGTGACTAAAAGAACTTTCCCTATCGTATCTTTTTTACTCTCAAAAAAATCCTTTATTTTACTCTCTCTAATGCTATGGTCCCCTCTGCCTCCTGCAACAAAAAATGTCTGAGGCGGCTCCAATCCTGCTTCCTCCCGTTTCTTTTTAATTAAATCCCTGAAAAACATCGCAATTAACCTGGCACTAGCATCATCCCCTACGATCGTATCATATTGGGACAATCTTGATTCCAATTTTAAAACCAATCTCACTAATGATTCAACGACATTACTATCGCGCGCCTCGAATAATTTATTTTTTCTTTATCAGAAATAAACTTCCTTATATTTAAATTTTTAAATCTCTCTTCAATATCATGTTGAGCAGCATCCTGTTCAGAAGTCTGAGTTGATAATATTTCTGGTATTCTAAACTTCATATCATTTAGATTATTTCATTAATTCATAAACTCCGATTCCAAAGGCCACGGAAACATTCAAGCTTTCCTTCATCCCCTTCATAGGGATATGGACCACGGCGTCAGATCGCTTCAATAAGGCCTCAGAAACGCCAGCAACTTCATTGCCGACTATCATCGCGACCTTCTGTTTTGACCTAAACATTCTAACATCGACACCGTCCTTTGTCAATTCCAGAGAAACGATCTGAAAGCCTTCTTTTCTCAACTTCTCCGCCACGCGCCAGGCGCTTTTGCTATATTCCCAAGCGACGGAATTTTCCGCACCTAAAGAGACCTTCTGCATGCCCCTTTGCTCCGGCGTGCCGGTTATGCCGCAAAGCCAAATCTTTTTTACTCCCAAAGCATCACTGGTCCTGAAAATTGAGCCCACATTATATAAGCTCCTGATATTATCGCAAATAACGACCAATTCGATTTTATTATTCTTTCGCATTTAAATAAATTAAAAAATCCAAAATTAATTTGAATTTGTATCGAAGTTGCGCCATTAATAAATCTTGTGCTGATTTTATGCGAGAACGAATGGCCGGAGGCAAACCGTCAATCGAGTCCGTTAATGCGGACGAGCTGACGGTTTAATGAGTGAAGCTTAAAATCTAGCCATGATTTATTTCGGCGCGATTCTTTTGCAATACTTTTCTTCTAAAGAAAAGTATTAAGAAAAACTTAGTACTGCAAAACCGTCTCGAATTTTTTCGCCTCTTTCTCCAAGCCCAACACGATTTTCTTGACGTTATAGGTGCCGTATTTCGGAGCTTCCACGAATCCCTGCATCGCCGCTTCCGCCAGCCAGCCCGAATTAAGCCAATCGGCCAGCCATTCGCTAGTATACTTCGGATCTTCCTGATCCACGCCGGCCCCGATCAGCTGCAGCCACTTCTGATTGAATTTCTCCTGGCTGCCGATAGGCGGAGCCATGATAATCGGCATGCCCAGAGCGCAATAAAAGCACAACTCGCTCGGCTTGGTCCACAATATATCGGTCTCGCGCAAAGCTTTGTTGAACACCCTGAAATAATCCATCTTCTTCGGCTCATATATGATGAAAATACTGCGATTGATTTCCCGCGACAGATGCATGGCCTTCAAAGCCGACTTGAAATATTTTACCACGTCTTCGTTGACGCCGGCCACCAGATTCAAACGGATGCGGCCGCCAATCAATTCATCCTTAAGGCTATCGGCGATATCGATTCCCAATTCCCGCTGGGCGCCGGCGCCACCGATGGCAAAAGTGATAGTCAGCGGCCTGACCAGCTTTAATTTTAAATTCCTGATACCGACCTGGGTATTTATGACTTTCTTGTACTGATCGATATAAACGCGATTAGGATCAAGCTGGATCAAACGCCGACCCAGATCTTTTTTCAAAGTTTTTAAGCCGATGCCGACATTTTCTTCTGGCAAGGGAAACCCCGTCAAAATAATCCTGTCAGACCTGACTCCGTACAGCTTTAATCTGTCTTCCACGCGCCGATTAGAAGCCAGATAGATTATCCGGCTTTGCTGAGGATTCGGCGGCACCCAGCTCCTGGAAATATCCGCATCACACAGGATACAATAAATATCATCAGGATAATTATAATATTCCGCCATCATGGCTGTGGCAAAAAAAGTGGTTATGAACGGCAAAGGGCGCTTGGCCAGCTTCATTATAAGATGCTTGCCCCAATCGCCTTCTTCGAAAAACTTAAAAATCTCCTTCAGCTGGATATTGGATTTGGATAAGTCGCGCTTGGGATAGAATTTAGGTATGGCCTGCAGATTATCGTAAAAATTGAAAATCTTATTACCGATAAGCGGCACCATCTTGAAGCGCGAGACGAATTCATAAAAATTGCGCGAATTATCCCAAATGAATTTATCCTTTTCCGGAATGCCCGGATAATTATTGGCCGCGATAATCCCGCCGCAAGCTATCCCCTTAAGCGGATAAGAAGCGCGCTGATGGCCATAACCCATATCGACAGAAACGACATAGGCTTTCTTCGGCATTTTTTTCCCAGGCGGACACTTAGAACTCATAAATTCAACTATTTTATCATAACTAATAACTCATGACTATAATTATTATAACATAAAAACTCTCCTGATTAAAATCAAGAGAGTTTCTGGCTTCAGAATTAGCGCTGAAATTATTTCAAGCAGGATTCTTTGCAAGCCTTGGCAACGCGGAACTTAACGACTGTCTTGGCAGGGATCTTGATGGTTTCGCCGGTTGCAGGATTTCTCCCTTCGCGGGCTTTCCTAGCTACCTTTACCAATTTGCCAATGCCCGGAACAACGAACTCGCCGTTCTTTTTTGTTTCGGCATAAGCGAGAGTTACCAGCTCATCCAATAGGTTGATAACGTCTTTCTTTGCCATGCCGGTCTTCTCGGCTAGGGTGCTCATTAGAGCTGATTTGGTCATTTTAGCCATAATCGTGGTTTAATTATTTTTAAATTTTAATAAGTATGATTAGAGTAGAAACTCGTGTTTGCCGGCCTTTTCACCAGCTGGCTTATCCACAGGCTTTACTATACACCAATTATATAAGAAAATCAAAGAAAATACTAGCAAACAGTCAATATTTAATTACAAAATAAAGAAAACATTAATTTATATTTAGCTCAAATCGATTAAGCCAAAGAATAACAGCTTCACCGATATTGCCCAAAACCCTTGACTTTTTAACAATAATTTGCTAAGATACCTGATTCCAATCGGAATAAATACGCTTTAATAAAGCACATTACAACGGCGTCAAACGCCGGAAAGGAAATGTCATGGACAATAGACATGTGGTTTTTCCCGGATCTTTCGATCCTCCGACTTATGGCCATTATGAGATTATTAAGCAAGCAGCTGAAACGTTTCCCGAGGGTCTAACAATCTTGGCATCAATTAATCCTGACAAAGAAAATTGGTTCTCAGCTCAGGAACGCGCTGCCATGTGGAGCGCTTACCGGCTGCCTCATTACGTCAAGATAATGACGCTTGAAGAAATGATGGAGCAAAAAATCGATCTGACGCGGCTAGTGATGGTGCGCGGCATCAGAAACGGCGACGATTTCCTGCATGAACGAGATGTATTAGAATTGAACTTCGGGCAGTTCGGCATTAAAGAATACCATTTCTTGATGACGACCGGTAAATTCCGCGAGTTGTCTTCGACAAAGGCGCGCGAATGCGCAACCAAACTAGATTTGATTGGTCTCGCTGATTACGTCGCGCCTCTGGTCGTCAGTAAATTATTGGAACGAGTTCTCTCGGCCAAAAATATTTTCCTGGTTGTGGGACGTCCCGGATCGGGCAAATCGACCTGGCTGAAAAACGTCTGCCAATTCGACGACTCTGCTTACCATATCAATGGCGATGATCTCAGCCGGGAACTGCGGCCGCATCTGACAGCGGCATTCCCTGGAGCCGATCTCTATGATATGTTATTGAACCATGAGGAGGAATTGCTTCGAGTCATGTATCCTATTTGGATGGAATTGCTTGTAGCGAAATTACGGCAAGCACCGGCCAATAGCAATATTTACGTCGAAGCGGCTTACGGCCTGGAAGACAACAAACGGCTCTTTCGCTTCATTGGCGGCAAAGTGATTTATGTCGGCTGCAAGGACACGGCCATGAATTATGACCGCATCTATAGCCGCGGCACGATCCAGCATCTGCCGTTCGTAGAAAAAATTCCCGGCTTGAGACAATCCGAGCATATCGCTTTTTGCAACGTACTCGATCTGACTTCGATCGATTCATCCGGCTCGCTGGAAGATCTGAAGCAGTTGGCCAAAGAATTCGTTGAAAAACTTAAGGGAGAATAATGACATGGAGAATATTTTTGCTAGCCTACTTTTAGGCCACTTAACAAGTGATTATCTGTTGCAAACAAATAAGATGGCCATAAGAAAATCGCGTCCGGGCTGGGAAGGATCATTCTGGTGCTTCTTGCACTGTCTGATTTATACAGCTGTCATAATGCTGTTTCTGCAAACGGCCAATCCGCTTGTCGCGCTAATAATATTTCTTAGCCATTATCCGATTGACCGCTGGTCTCTAGGAGGAAAATGGCTCAAGTTTATCGGTTCACGCGATTATATGACTGAGTTTTCTTCAACTGACCAATATCGTGATCTGCATCTCAGTTTTTCTGTCTTAGTCTATGTTGTTGCCGACAATACATTACATCTTCTCCTGATGTGGTTCAGCCTAAAATGGCTTCTAGCACCTTAAACAAAAAACCTCGATTGCCGAAGCGATCGAGGTTTTATAATTGACAAAATATTTGTTAACTTTTGCGTGCCAAGCGGATACGATCAGTTTCTGTCAGCAGCTGCTTGCGTAAACGGATATTGCTCGGAGTGATTTCCAGATATTCATCGGCGTTCATCGTTTCTAAGCCACGCTCCAAAGTGATCTCCCAAGGCGGAGTCAGCTTGATCGCATCGTCGGCGCCGGATGACCTCATATTGGATAGATTCTTGCCCTTGATCGGGTTGACCGCCATATCATTGCCCTTGGCGACATTGCCGATGACCTGGCCTTCATATAATTCAGCGCCATGCTTAACATACAGCGTACCGCGGTTTTCCAAGTTGGCCAGAGAGAACGCTGCCGCCTTGCCCGTCGCCATGGAAATCATCGAGCCGACATCGCGCTTTTCGACTGTGCCGGCATACGGCTTGAAGTCGATAAACCTGGCGCATAAGATGCCTTCGCCGCGGGTATCAATGGTAAATTCGCCGCGATAGCCCAAGAGGCCGCGAGTCGGGATATGAAAGATGATCCTGGTGTCGCCGCCCTCCGGACGCATATCGACAATCGTGCCTTTGCGCTTGGACATCTTCTCGATGACTGTGCCGGAATAATCATTCGGCACGTCGATGGTCGCTTCTTCGAACGGTTCCAGTTTCTGGCCGCCTTCTTCTTTAAAGATTACTTGGGGCTGGGAGACCTGGATTTCAAAGCCTTCGCGGCGCATGTTTTCCAACAGGATAGCAATATGCAATTCGCCGCGGCCATAGACTTTATAAAAATCGCCGGAAGAAAAATCAATCTTCAAACCAACATTAACTTCCAATTCCTTTTCTAATCTTTCCTTAATCTGTTTGGAAGTGACAAACTTGCCCTCGCGTCCGGCAAACGGCGAATTATTAACCAAAAAATTCAAAGCGATGGTAGGCTCATCGATAGTAATTGCCGGCAGTGTTTCCTGATCAGCATTAATGCAGATAGTATCGCCGATATAGATTTCCGGAATACCGGCGATCATGGCGATATCGCCGGCTTCAGCTTCAATTACTTCTTCGCGCTTCAAGCCGCGGAAAGTGAACAATTTGGAAATCTTGCCGTTGATGATCGTGCCGTCCGGCTTCTTGACCACGACATTATCGCCGAATTTTATCTTGCCTTCGTAAATTCTGACGATGGCCAAGCGGCCCAGAAAATCATCATAGGCTAGATTGAACGGCTGAGCTCTTAAAAGAGAATCAATATCGTTTTTCGCCGGCTCGACGCGAGCAACAATCGTTTCCAGAAGCGGAGTCAGATCGTGAGATTTGTCATCGATATTCAGCTTGGCAATGCCTTCGCGAGCGATGGCATAAACCGTCGTAAAATCCAATTGCTCGTCATTGGCGCCCAAATCCAAGAATAACTCATAAACTTCTTCCTGCACCATTTCGATCCTGGCAGCCGGCTTATCGATCTTATTAATGACGACGATCGGCTTCAAGCCCAATTCAAGGGATTTCTTCAAAACGAAGCGAGTCTGAGGCATCGGGCCTTCCTGCGCATCGACGACTAAGATAACTGAATCAATGGAACGCAAAACACGCTCCACTTCGCTGCCGAAATCGGCATGACCGGGAGTATCGACGATATTGATTTTCGCGCCCTTATAGTCGATCGAGCCGTTCTTCGAATAAATGGTAATGCCGCGCTCTTTTTCCAGAGCATTCTGATCCATAGAAAAATCATCGGCGACCATGCCGGTTTGTTTTAGCAGCTTATCAGTCAATGCTGTTTTGCCATGATCAACGTGAGCAATAATGGCGATATTCCTAATTTCCATAATTATTGAGTTTTTAAATATAACTTGATTATTTTATCATAAAAAATCGCATTTGTCAAACTCTGGCTGAATTTAAATAAAAAAAGCTCCCCGCGAGGCGAGGAGCAATGAACTACTAACTAAAATAAACTTCCAAAAACGATACTATAATGCCCACCACATTCAAGGCTATAAAAATGAATGCCAACAATGTAGCAAACATAAAACATCCACTTCTATTTTGCCCAATCGCGCCTGGTATACCTTCATATTGCTCATCCAAAGACCTTTCACGTCCTTTGATAGCCTCATGAAGGGCATCCTTATATTCCTGCCGTTCTTTGCGATCAATTTCCACTATATTTTCCGGTTTATGTTCTTGAGTCATCTGGTGATCCTCCCATTTTTTCAGTTGATATTAAAGTACGCATTTAAACTAAAATCCATCTTAACCCTTCTGTCGTTAAAAGTCAATGTTATCTTTGAATAGAAATCGGACTGTCTTTGAATAGAAATCGGACTGTCTTTGAATAGAAACTGGACTTTTTTTGACAATTTGGCTAATTTCTGTTGATGGCTCATACTATTAGATTAAGTCATAATCTAATCTAACGCTATGAGCAA
>JBAYGU010000043.1:0-7590 GCA_041666505.1 Candidatus Buchananbacteria bacterium
AGCGTGTCCCAATTTGTTAAAACCCCGATAAATACGCTGATTTCAGAATACGTTCCACAAACATTTGAGGAGACTACTCTGAAACAACCGTGTTTATTGGAAATTTAACCGGACACTAGTGAATTAATTATATCTAAATTTAGATAAAATATATTAATGAAGTCAAAAATTACTTCTTTCTAAATTTGACAAAATTATAAATATATGATACGATACCTAACCAGTAAATTCCCGAATTGGATTTTTTAACCCAAAACAGCGGAACGGAGGATAAGCGAATGAGTAAAATTGATGTTCTTTATGTAACATTTGATGAACCAGAGATTAGCCAAGTCATCATTCAACGAATTCGCGAAACCAAGGATGTTAATGTCGTCTGTGTTTCGGGCGATAAGTTCCCTTTCGCGAAACAACTTCTAACCGTACCAGAAGTACTTTTCAAGGTCATAATTCTGCACATGATGGCAGGCTGCCACGAACTTGGCTATAATCGTGAGACAGACCAATGTTTTTCTACCGGTCTACGACGAGCCGAAATTCTGCGCGAACAAGGTTACGAAGGAGAAATCATTCTCCTATCAACAGCTAACAAAGATTTGCGCCGACGAACCGCTCATGATTATAGTGCACGAGTACAAACAGCAAGAGTGCATTTTTGCGGCTACGGCAACATTGGCCAAGATATCATCGACATGATCCGAGAAGTAGCCAAATAACGTAATCAGTTAATTTTTACTTGGGCCAGGAAGACACGCACGTCTTCATTGGCCCTTTTTTTATTTCTTTTTCTTCGCCACTTTCTTTTTAGCCACTTTTTTCCTCTACTTTCTTGTATCTAATAATGACTACAGATGCATCCCAGCCGGTTTCATCATCTCTTATTCTAAAAATACTTTCGACATATTGCCTATCCTCGGGGCTTAATTCAGAAAGTTTAACGGATCTCGATTCTAAAGTTAAACCTGGAATTTTCGGCTGACCATCGGCGTTGTAAATCAAATCTTGTGCGGCCTCCTTAACCCTATAAACGCTCGCCGCTTTTTGTATTTTCAATTTGTTTTAATTTAGCACGAAGATAATCTGCCAACTTAATTGCTATTCCATTCTTATCTCCGCCTTTTTTTTCTGTTCCGCTATACATTGTATCAATACCCATTGTTCTTGTTAAAAATGGATATTGAAGTTCTTCGTGGCTTTGACCATCTTCACCTTTAAAGTGGCTTCCCTGTCCTCCAAAATCTTCAGCCAAAGAGAACGTCTTTCCTAATGCTTGAGAAAATAATTCTCTTGGAAGAACAGCCACCGCGCCATTTACAAATAACGCATCATAATCACGTCTCAACTTATTATCAGGAGAATCATTTCTGCCATCCCTATACATTGGCAGGGTAATGTGTCTAATGTCATCAGCATGAAAAGTATCCTGAACACTTTTTTCCATTTCAGTCGGCACAAAATCACAATAAACAGCAGTATCTATTGACCTTCTAACGGCTTCTGCTATTTTTTTAGTATATTCTTTATCTTCTTCATCCTTTTTATCAAAATCAACCGTCAAACTTTCAACTATATCAGTTTTTATTCTTTCTTTAATAAATTCCTGCCTATTAGCTTCTTGGATTACCTTTTCCTGTTCAGCCGTCAAAGTAGTAAATTCATAACCATTATCAATAAAAAAACCTTCGATTGAATTATAATTATCACGCAAGCCGAAAAGAGGATTTTCAACTTCACTATTATTGTCATAGTTTCTATTGAAAACTATTTTTTTTCCTTCTGGAGAAAATACGACTCCGTAGCCGTTATCCTTTAAAGAGACTTGAAAAACCTTTCCTTCCAGTCCCAAACCCTTTTCCTCTTCAGTTAATAGTGACACTGTCCCATACTCTTTTACGGCCTCCAAAGCTTCTGAATTCATTCTTTTACGAAATAAATCAGCCTCATTTTCACTCATATCACCTTTCGCAAGACGATTTGTATATTGTTCTCGTATTTCTGCCAATCTGCCAGAAGCCGAGGCGGCTTTTGATTCGATTGTGTGGGTTTCAATTTCTGCCAGTTGGACTGGAGGCTTCTCTCGAAATGATGAAAATTTCATATTATTATTTTGATTAATTAATAGAATGAGACAGTATTTGCTCCGCCTTTTTTAAAATTACTTCTTCTTTTTAACAATTTTCTTAACCGGTTTCTTGACAATGTTTTTAACTACTTTTTTGACTGTCTTATTGATTTTCTTAACTGTTTTCGGCAATTTAATCTTTGTTATTTTGCCTTTTTTTGCCTTAACTTGTCTCTTGACTTTCTTCATGATTTTTTTAACTTTTTTCGGAATGCTGTAGCCACCCTTCATAGCGAAATCGGCCAACTGAGCTTCTTCAATCCGGATCAAATCTTTGACTTTCATGAATACGCTATCGGTAAAGCTGCCTGTGGAAAGCACGGCTTTCTTCGCTCCCAGCATGGCCTTATCGACTATTATCTCCAAATCATGTAATTTGCCGAATGACGACAATGCGCCCGGAGTGATCTTTAAGACTTTGATCATCACTTTTTCATCGGGAATCTTGACTGATTTGACACCCAATACTTTTTTAAGTTTGGCCATATCAATTTTTTTGTCAGCCGGCAAAACCACAAGAACGTGAGTCTTATCCGCCTCGATTAAAATCGTCTTGGCGATTTCTTTAAGCGATTTCTTCAGCGTATTGGCAGCATCATACGCCGTATAAACGGTCTTGTGTGCTAACTCTTCGTAATCAACGCCATGTTTGTCAAGATATTTCTTGACCTTTGATGGTATAGACATAAATTTATTTTTAATTACTTAATAGGTTTAACAACTGGCGCGACTGGAACTGCAGACTTGTCTGTTACTCCGGCTGGAATTGCGTCGGGGTACATCTTGCCGATCTCTTTGACGGCATCGAAAGAATAGCACTGCTTGCCGGCATCATGATTCACCCATGGCGAGGAAACGCTATAAGGCGCAGTGTAATATTGATTGTAGCTCGGCTCAGCTTTGGCTTGGAAAACCGCGCACAGCTCAAAATTCGTGCTATCGATCTTGCGATAAGTTACGTCGTTATAAGTGCCCGGCGCAGCCAGACTGACTAATTGAACCATATCCAATTCCGCCTTCAATTGATCGCCACTTCTATACGTATCAATGGCATAAGAATACATATTGGACAAGGCTTGAGTCTTTTGATTATCCAATAATTGCTTCCTGGCCGTCTCCGGCGTCGGCACATTCATGAAACCCATGACGATCGCAGCCAAAACAATGACACCGACGATAATCCCGATTATCAAAGAGATGGTATCAACCTTGGAATAATCGCGGCGCTTCAAATCATAAAAATAATAACCGAAGATGAAACCGGCGATGATTATCACCGTCAATGCCTTGGCAATGAAGTTGGCCGTATAATTGCCGTTCAAGAATCCGGAAATCAACGCGATAAGCGAACCGATGATCGTCAAAGCGGAAACTAAAAGCATCAGATAAGTCAGCCAGCGATAGACGCCGCTAGTGTGATCCAATTCTTCCTGCTTATATTTGCGATGCAAGACGTTCAGAACGCCGAAATATACCGGCGCCACGACGATAAGCGAGGCCAAGCCGACTTTAAGCGCGACATAATTCACATTGAATGAGCCGAATGCCGGCTCAAGATTGCCTAAATACTTATTAACCAATTGGAACACGACCGCGCCAACAGAATATGCCAGCCAAACGACAGTGATCAGCGACAATAGATTTAAAAATGCGTCCAAGGCGCCTCTTCCCTTGTGCATTGAAGGATTTTGTTGTGCCATATTTTTATATTAATTTATTTCTCGCTAGCTTAATTTAAAATTATTTATGATTAAAACGAATTTATAACCCAAAAACTTCGCTGCCACGCGACAAAAGATCATACGTTCTGAAAAAATTTCAAAATAATCCATTGTATTGGCTTCCTTAGTGTCAATAGTAATCTTCAAAACTATCTGCTTGCGTATCTTATTGATCTTCAGACTATTGCTGGTCGCGGCATAATTTACGCGGTCATGGATATCGTCCATAATGCCTTTGAAATCCTTCCTGATGACGCGGTCGCGATGCACATCTGATTTGTCAGCAATGATTAAGACGGCGGAAATCTTATCCACAATCTTGATTTCGTCTTTATCATGAGAGACGATCGCCTGGCAAATGCGGGAAATATCCTGTGGATCCTTGGCCGGAATAAATATCTGCGAGAAAAGCATCAAAGCCCAATAATGATGCTGGGTCCGGCCCAAAAAATTGCCCATGTCATGGCAATAGCCGGCAATGCCGGCCAGCTCGATATCGTGATTATTCAAGCCCAATTTCCGCGCCAGCGAAATACAGCGGTCAGCCACGATATTGACGTGCCGATAACCGTGATCCGTATAGCCCAGAGCGGTCAGATAAGTCTCTGTCTGCCGGATGAAATTATCGACGTAGGGATTTTTCTTAACTTCCTCCAAAGTTAACTTCATATATAATAATTACGAATTTAAAATTACGAATTACGAATTATTTTATCGACTGCCTCCATGGCAAATGCCGATATAAAAATCCAAAACCGGACACTGCGAGCCGTCCTTGAAAATACAAACGGCATTATCGACAGCGAACGTAGAGCCGCCGGACCAGGCGCAGAATCTTTGCGCTTCAGTGTCATAACCGGTCGTCTTGACTCCGCCAACCGGACAATCGCCCCGGAACATGGCCCATTCTTCGCAGGCGCGATTATCGTCGAAATAACATACGCCGAATTCTCCTCCGTCTTCTCCTCCGCCGGCGCGGTGGTGGATTACTAATCGGCCACCTTTTTCTTCGCAATTCACCGAAGCGGGATTAGATATTTGAACTGAACCGGTTGAAGTTATGGAAGGACCGGGCAATGCATCCGGAGTAAATTGATCTGGAGAAATTATCGAACATGGCGCAAATTCGCAATTCGGCCCCTGGCGTCCGACCGATGAGCCGTCAGGGCAAATTTTTGCTTCCATGGTGCAGGCCACTGCGCCAGGACAAGAAGCAAATTCACATTTCGGTCCGACTTGCCCGACTACTGATCCATCGGGACAAAGTTTTGCTTGCTGGGAACAATTTCTACTTACTCCATCGCATGGCTTGGTCGGCATCGACGCTGACGGATTGCCATGTTTTACCCAAGCGCCGTTACTGCAGATCCAAGTGTCTTCATTCCCGCGCAACAGCATTAATCCTCCGGCGATCACGCCCAGCGCTAGCACAACAAACAAAACAATAAGTAAATTCTTTTTCATAAATTTTTATTTTCCACAAAAAATTCTAATCCGCCGTCTGAGTCTGTTCTCCGTACAAATTAATACCCTTGGCTTTGGCCTCGGCTTCGAGTTTTTCCGGCAAACGGATATTTGCCTCGCGCAAAGCTTTCAAGCTGGTATAATTTGGCGCATCCATCATCAAGTCGCGGCTGTCGCCGGTCTTCGGGAATACTATGACTTCGCGGATATTAGGCTCGTTCTGCAGGATCATCAGCAGACGATCGACGCCCGGAGCGATGCCGCCGTGCGGTGGCGCACCAAATTCGAACGCTTCCAGCATATGGCCGAAACGATTCTCGATTTCGTCCTGGCCGACGCCAAGCAATTCAAAAACTTTCTGCTGGACATCGCGCAAATGTATACGAATAGAGCCACCGGCGACCTCATAGCCATTCAAAACCAAGTCATAACCGTAAGAACGCCACTTTCGAGGCTCTTCCGGCATATCTTTCATATCTTCAAGATTCGGCATAGTGAAAGGATGATGCGCGGCGACTAATTTGTTTTCTGATTCGCTGTATTTGAACATCGGCGCATCAATCAGCCACATGAACGCCAATTCATCCGGATCTTCCTTATTAGCGCGCAAATCCGGCTTGTCAGTATTGTATTTTTCCATGCACTCGGCATATGTCAGGCGCGGAAACGGCTTAACTGTGATTTTTTTATTCGGATATAATTTTTCCACCAATTCAATCATCATCGGCTCAACGAGCTTGAAAATATCCTCCTGCTCGATGAAGCTCATCTCGATATCGAGCTGAGTGAATTCGGCTTGGCGGTCGCCGCGAGTATCTTCATCGCGGAAGCACCTGGCGATCTGGAAATATTTTTCTGCGCCAGCCACCATGAGCAACTGCTTGAATTGCTGCGGCGATTGCGGCAAAACATAAAATTTTCCCGGCCACATGCGCGACGGCACAAGGAATTCACGAGCGCCTTCGGGCGTGCCCTTAGTAAGAATAGGAGTCTCGATTTCCAAGAAATCATTATCATACAAGTAATCCCTGAAAAATTTCGTCACTTTGGATCGCATGACCAGATTATTATTCATGCGCAAGGAGCGCAGATCCAAATAGCGGTATTTAAAACGCAATTCCTCATTGACTTCCATCGTGTCCTTGTCGATTTCAAACGGCGCCGTCTTAGCCTCATTCAAAATCTCGATGCCGGTCGCCAGCATTTCCACTCCGCCGGTCGAAATCTTATCATTGACCATATTGGCCGGACGGGCGTTGATCTCGCCGGTAATCGCCACGACGAATTCGCTGCGCAATTTCTGCGCGATCTCATGGACTTCCTTGTTCGAAGGAATAAAAACGACCTGAAGCAGTCCGCTCCGGTCGCGTATATCAATAAATACCAGTTTGCCATGGTCGCGGCGGGTATGCACCCAGCCCTTAACCGTGACTTCTTTTTCTCCCACCTTGTTGACTGTTTCGGAAATCGCTGTTCTAGACATAAATTGCATTATTTTTTAATTAATCCCTCCAGAATAACTTAGAATTCCATCAAACTATTTAGTATATTATAACAAAAAGCGATTTTAAATGCAAATTAAAAGGAAGGCCGAAACAGCCTTCCCAAAATGTTCTATCTAGTTAGTTATGGTCGGAACGTCTTTCACAATCGCCATCTCTTCAAACACCGCGGCGATTTTCCCAATTACCTCCGCTTGCTTTGCGGAATCTCTTTTGAAAGTTTCATAATCAGCTCTCTTGAATAAACTATGCCATGCCCGATCTATTTTACAGGCAAGATAGTGGCAATTATCCCAATCGATGTTATGAAGATTGGCTTCTCCTCTGGCGTGCCTATTACTGATTTCAAAGTCTTTGGCATCCTGCGGAGATACTCGCCAATTTGGATCAAAAGTAATATATGAGAGTAGCTCGGCAGCTCCGATACCGCGGCCTTTGTTGTCTCCGCAAAACAACCGGCTTATCCACCAAATTGCTATTTGGCGGCACTTCGCTTTCTGATCGTTAGGCATAACCCGTCTCCTTTTCTATTAAAATCACCGCAATTTACATGGAATTAACACTACCATTTCAACGTCCAATAACATTTAACATATTAATATATCAGAATATTTTAAGTTTGTCAATAGCTAATATTGTAATTCCTCACTGACCCCCGAAATGATGCCAAAAATCCTCTAAACTACTCCTAGTTATCCCCAGTTTTTACTTTAATTTTAGATAAAAATATGCTAAAATTAAGATATAATAAGGAGGATATGAGCAAAGGGATAATTACAAC
>JBAYGU010000044.1:0-7303 GCA_041666505.1 Candidatus Buchananbacteria bacterium
GAAATCATGGCCAAATTTATTTATCCGTCTCGCCAAATTTTCTGACGTCGGATTACCTCCTTGCGAAAATTTGTTGCTCGCTCCCTATAAATAAATTGGCACAATATTTCTCAATGGTCGCAATACAAATTTGATACAAATATAACTTCAATATAAAAAAAGCTCCCCACAGACCGAAGTCTGCGGGGCGTTGCGTGATGTACAAGTTAACCACCGGATAAGTAAATGCGAACAACTTTCGGAAGCGTGTGGTAGAAGTCCTTGGCGAACCAGCCAGTGAACTCGTGCCAGCTCTCATCCTCGAAATATGAACACTTAACAAAGACATCACCGTTTGGATAACAGCTGACAACTCTCCAAAGTTCTATATGAGTAATATTGCCGACACCATTTCTCGTTATCCATTCCTCAGGAATGAACTGATTGTTAGTCTTGAGGAAATCTATGATGGCGTTGTTTCTGTCATCTTCCCTCGTTAACTTGAAGCTCTTAACAATCAGATGATCGAGTCGCAGTACATACGGGTGGAGTTCGGCTCGCTCTCTGTCGATGTGCAAGCTGCCATCGGCTTGATATTCGAGCAAAACTTTTCTCGTGCCAACTTGTATTTCAGTCGAATTATTACTTTCATAACCCATTGGGATTCTCCTTATTAAAGTTATGTTTCACAAAACTCCCTGATTTCAAGGCAACAGGCTAGAAAACTAACATGCCGCCCTAAAATCAGGGAATTTACGTCGATGTAATGTACATTTAATATAACCAGTATAGCACACATTGATAATTTTGTCAAGCGATTTATCCACTTTAAAAAATAAAAATAGCTAAATTAGGCTAAAATTAATTATTTTGATTGGTATTTTTCGACTAAATATGCTATAATTAATGTATAAAAAGCTATTATGCCGCCAAAATTCATAAAAAAGTATTTCTGGTTCAATGATTTTAATAAGCTTGATCTCCGAAAGGATAGGGTCAGGATAATTTTGAATTTGCTTAATTTCGGCGATAAGAAAGCCACTGATTGGCTGTTTGATTCTTATCCTAAATCAACAATTAAAAAAGCGGTCATTGAATCAGGGGCTAAGGGCGAATTGAACGATAAGTCGCTGAATTATTGGTCATTAATTTTGAATATTAAAGAGCGGGAATTGATCCGCTCGCGCTTTTAATTTATGTTTTATGATATTTTAGACGGCAAGAGGCGCCAGGTACTCCCGCTATTAAAAAATTTCAAAGCTGATTTTTATTTGGCCGGCGGCACTGGCTTGGCTTTGCAATTGGGTCATCGCGACAGCATTGATTTTGATTTTTTCTCACCCAAGGCTATCGATACCGTCGCTTTGTATAAGAAGATAAAAGAGATTTTTACCGGCCATAAGATTGAAAAGGTTCAGGAAGAGAAAGACACTCTTACGGTCTTTATTGACGATGGAATCAAGATGAGTTTTTTTTCATACGATTATGAATTGATTGGCAAGGTAGTCAACGAAGAAAACCTGAATATCGCTTCAATAATCGATATCGCTTGCATGAAATTATCGGCCATTGTTAGCCGAGCGACTAACAAGGATTATGTCGATTTGTATTTTATTTTGCAGAATTTGCCGCTTGGCGAAATCTTGCCGTTCTTAAGCAGGAAGTTTCCCGATATGGATGTGAATTTGGCATTGAAAAGCCTGGTTTATTTTAAGGATGTCAAAAAAGAGCCGATTAAATTCAAACATCAGAAGAATATTGATTTCGCGTCAGTAAAGAGTTTTTTAGAAAAGCAAGCAAAAAATTATTCATGATAAAGTATAAAAACAAAGAACAGATCAGGACGATAGCAGAAGGCGGCAAACTGCTGGCTAAAATTATGGATCAGGTCGTCAAGAAGGTAAAACCGGGGATGACTACCGGCGAACTTAACGATTACGCGGAAAAGCTGATCGATGCGGCCGGAGCGGAAGCTAGCTTTAAAAATTATAAGGCGGCCTGGGCGGAACATGTCTATCCGGCGGCGTTATGTATTTCGGTCAATGACGAGGTCGTCCACGGCATTCCGTCGCCGCATCGCAAGTTCAAAGAAGGCGATATTGTCGGACTGGATTGCGGCCTGAAGTATCAGGGCTTATTCACGGATATGGCGCGGACGGTGGCTGTGGGAAATATCAGTTCGCAGGCGAAAAAATTAATGAGCGTGACGCAAGAAGCGTTGATGGCCGGAATAAAGAAAATCAAGCCGGGCAGAAAATTATCCGATATTTCCAAAACAATCCAGGCGGTAGCAGAAAAGAATAATTTTTCCGTCGTGCGGCAATTATGCGGGCATGGCGTCGGCTTTGCCGCTCATGAGGATCCGCAGATTCCTAATTACTGGCCGTCTTATGATACGCGCGATCTCACTCTCGAGGCGGGCATGGTTCTGGCTATCGAACCGATGGTTAATGCCGGCGGCTGGGAAATCGATACTCTTGATGACGGTTGGACGATCGTCACTTCCGATGGCTCGCTCTCAGCTCACTTCGAGCATACGGTAGCCGTGACTGAAGACGGTTATGAAATTTTAACAAAATAATATTTATGAATACTTACGAAGTAGCGAGAAATGATATTGCTCGGGATTCACTTTACTCCAAAGCCATTAGTAATGAAGGTAAAACCGATCAACAGGCCAAAGATAAATTAAACGCGATTGATATTGTTTTTGAATCGGATGGTCAGTTTGTCATTTATAGAATTGTTTATCAAGATGAGACTCTGGGCTTGGAACGTATCGTCAAGGGGGTTGATGCGGAAGATCAGAAGGCCTTGGCATTAGCCAAAAGCATTCTGATGAAAAAATATCACATAAGTTCTGAACAATTAGTATGAAATTTTTAGGCATAGATTATGGCGAATCGAAAGTGGGACTGGCAATGGGCGATGATGAGTCGCGCATGTCTTTGCCATACAAGATAATCAAGAACGCTGGCTGGACGAAATTATTCGATGAGCTTAAGGACTTGGTAAAGGCAGAATCAGTGGAGACGATTGTCATCGGCTTGCCGATAAATACTATCGGCGGATCTTCGGCGCAGACGGAAAATGTCAAAAAATTCGCCGAAGAGCTCAAGGCAAATATTCCAATCGAAGTCATATTGCATGATGAAAGATTTTCTTCCCAGGAGGCGCAGAAGCTTGGCGCTGGTTCCAGGGAATTCCGCCGCGACAAGCGTGATGATGATGTCGCCGCTATGATAATGTTGCAAAGCTATTTGGATTCAGCCCGTTAAATCGCTTAGCTGATTACGATTAAATTGCAAAGATTAATACGAAAAGAATAAAAATTTTATGCTAAGTATATTTAACTGGGCTAGTCTGATATGACGGTTCTGACTGATGCCTATGTTCTGAGAAAATCGCAGCGCGGGGATTTTGACCGGCAATATATATTATTTACCAAAGATTTAGGCAAGATAAATGTGTTGGCTAAAGGTGCGATGAAAATCACCTCTAAATTAGCTCCTCATTTAGATTTTTTTTATTTAATCGAGGTCATGATCGCTCAAGGCCAGGCATTTTATCGTTTGGCCGGTGCTAAGATCAGGATGGTTCATTTGAAGAATAACTCTGATTTGTTAAAACAAAATATCGCTTGTTTTTTTCTGGAGACGACTGATATCCTGATGGTGGAAAAAAATCCTGATGCCGTGGTTTTTGATATTTTGAATGATTTTTTTTCTGCCCTGTCGTCGGTAAAAAACAGTCGTGAGTCGCAGTTGATTTTAAATCAGTCACTGTATGAATTATTGTCGCATCTCGGTTATCAGCCCAAGCTTGGCGCAAAAAATCAAAGCCAGCTGACAAATGATCTGCATCGGCTGATCATGGAAGCGGGGGAGAAGGAAGTCAAAAGCTTCGGTAGTTTGCAGAGAGAGTTATTGTATATTTAAATCCCGGCGAGCCGGGATTTTTTTAATCAGCCATGCTTTATGCTATAATATATGCAGCGATAATTTTATGCCGGAAATTCAATCGTCATCTTCGGGCTTGTCAGACACCCAATTGAAATGGAGTTATTTTTTTGTTTCCAATAAATTATTGCTTCGCAAGATATTGGTAGTGATCCTCATACTGATCAATTGCGGCTTGTGGGGTTATGCGATTGCCGGTTTTTCTTTCTGGGCCCTGGATTATCAGCGGTTGAGCAATCAGACTAATGGCTTATTGTATAATCCAAGCTCCGTACTCTTATCCATAGAGGCGGTGAAACCCCAGCCTTTGAATGTTTCCGATATCCAGTCATTCGGCGGCGATAATAATCGCTATGATTTGATGTCTGAGGTGGTTAATCCTAATGCTGATTGGCTGGCGGAATTCGATTACGCCTTCATTGATCATGCTTCGACGACTAAGTATCCCGGCTTCGCTTTACCAGGACAAAGAAAGATTCTTTTAGCCTTGGCTCAGGACAGCGCTTCCGCTCGGTTAGAGATATCAAATATCAAATGGACTAAGATTACGGGTTTCGCGGCAATCAAGAATAATCATGATCGGTTTCTGCTCGAAAATGACACTTTTATTCCGGCGGCAAAAAAGGGAGATCCTTCGCGCGTAAAATTCTCCCTGACGAACCAATCGCCTTACAGCTATTGGGAAGCCGGCATCGTGGTATTTTTATATAGCGGCAGCAATATTGCAGCCGTCAATTATATAACGATTCCCCAATTCTTGAGCGAAAGCAAGCGCGACATCGAATTGAACTGGACCAGGCCGCTGCCTAATGTAGACAGCTTGGAAATTATACCGGAAGTCAATTACCTTAATTCCAATAATCTCATGTCGCCCGCTTCCTAGGGCTGTCTTTGACAGAATCGCTTTTTTGCATTAGAATAGAGTCAAATTAACGTGGCTCTTTTTTAACCCTAAAAAACGGAGGATCAGCAAGTGGATAAGGAATTCACTCCTAGCAAACAGGCATTCATTATTAAGATGATCTGGCTGGCTTGTCCCGTTTTATTGGTAATGGCGTTTGATTCGCACGGACTTTTGCCTGAAAAGCACCGAGAGATAGATCTCGTGCTGCTTGTCGGAGTAACGGTCGGAATCGCCAGATCGGTTTGGCTTAATGGCATGAAAATCAGGTTTAGAAGGCAATGCTTGATGATCACTGATTTTTTCGGCCGCGAGCGCGATTTCGCTTGGAAGCTGATCAGCAAGCCTCTTATCGAGACCAATATCCGGTGGTTTTTACCCAGCAGCCAGATCTTCTCTTTCAATTGCCGGGAAGGCGGAGAGATCAAATATCGACTGTCTGAATTGTCGGACGACGATTGTGAAAGAGTTTTGGTTCTTTTGAGATTGAATTTCCCCGGCATTGAAGAAATCGGTCATTAATTTCAAAGCACCGGCTGAACACAAATTGTGTTCAGTTTTTTTGCGTCAAATCTTCTTAGATGCTATAATGCAGACACGATGAAAAAAATAATTTTAACCTCATTTGTAATATTGGCTATTTTTAGTCTGGCAGTACCGCAGGCTTCTTTTGCCGTGGTTTCTGGCGCTTTTAATGCCAGTCAGAAATTGGCCGCAGTGGCAAAGAAAAAAGTAGTTAAAAAGAAGGTTGTCGCGCCGCCTTTGACGGCTAAGGATCTGATTGGCCGGTTGGTTTTAGAGAAGGATAGCTTCAATAAATTGTGGTATATCGAACCGGCGACAAAAGAAAGATATTATATCAGGGATGATGAGGACATAAGCCTATTGATTTCCGCTTTCGGTAAAAAACCGACGAAAGCTGATTTTGCCAAGCTGGCGAAAAACAGCAAAACAAAAACTCCAGTGGCTTTGGCTGCAAAATATAAGGGGTCGATAATTATTTCGCCTTTAGACAATAAGACGGCGTATTATTTTAATCCAGCTGACAATATCACTTATATCATTAATAATTTTAATGATCTGTACGCCGCCGCCAAAGTCATTGGCCTTTCTGCCAGCGATACGTTATTTCGGCAGATTACTATGAATAGCAAGCAGCTGACATATGATCCGGCTTTTACTGGGATTGCCTATGTCAAATATGACGGCGAAAAATATTCCGATGGCAGCAATAGCGACCGCATCCTGCCGCTGGCATCATTGTCTAAGGTCATGACGGCCCTGGTTTTTATCGAGACTAATTCTGATTGGAATAGAGAGATAGAAATCACTCCGGAAGAGATACGTTATCCCTGTACCTTGCAGGCTTGCGGCTCAACAAGCGAAGTTAATCTTAAGGCGGGCGATAGGCTTCGCGTAATCGATTTATGGGTGGCGATGCTATCGGCCTCGTCTAATCAATCGGCGGCAATTTTGGCCGACAACAGCGGCATGACGCGGCAGGAATTTATCGATAAGATGAATCAGAAAGCCAAAGACTTGGGGCTGGTCAAGACTCATTTTGAGGAGATGTCCGGCTTGTCTGCCGATAATATTTCGACTGCTAAAGAATATTCCAAAGTCGCGAAAGCGGCGTTCGATAACAGCTGGATCGCGGAAGCGACTCGAAGCGTTGATTATGTCTTTACTGTCCAGCAGGCTGACGGTACGTCGCGCGATGTAAGAGTCTTGAATCGTAATTCAAGTCTGCTTGCCATGGGTCCGAATGCGTCCAAAAGCGGTTATCTGGTGGAAGCGCAAAGGAATGCCGTGATCGAGAAAGACGGCAATATTTATATCGCCATGCATTGCTATTCTTTAGGTCAGAGGAATTCGACAATCGCCCGAATGCTGGAAGGCAGCACTCTAGCGACTGCACAGTAATCACATCACTAAAAACTTAAAACTAATAACTGAAAACTATTTATTATGTCCAATCTGCAAGAAGTCTTTATCCGTATCCGTGAGAATAGGAAAGAACAGAAGAAATTGAAGGATGCCTATCGCGACGCCCTGAACAATTCACCCCAGTACAAGGAAATCAGCGAGGAATTAAAAGACTTGAAAGTCAAGAAACAGCAGATTGAGGGGGATTTGAAGGCGCAGTTTTCTTCCGAATTTACCCGGCTGGACGATATGAAAATAGACTTGGATTCCGATCTGGATATGCTGTCTGATATCGCCCTGTCGACATTAATGAAAGGGGAGACGGTCAAAGTCAAGGATGAATTCGATGTGGAGTATGATCCTTTCTTCAGCGTCAAGTTCAAAAAAGCTTCATAATTCGCGCAGTTTAAGGGGCCTGTTAGGAAATAATAGAAATCGGACTATTGCGAATTAAAATCGGACTATTGGCAGATTTTCAAGTTTTTCCAGCTGTTCTCCCAGAAAGCAGTCTTTTTGCCAGAATCTGATTTTTACCAAA
>JBAYGU010000045.1:0-7196 GCA_041666505.1 Candidatus Buchananbacteria bacterium
CGAGGGTAAATTCTAATTCATTAAAATAACTAACTAATTAAAATTGGGTAATTGGACAAGATCGCCCTCTGGGCGACCCCACTTATCAAGCCACCAGCTTTGCTGGGGGTATTCTGACTAAAAAAAGAAGCGCCCGCACAGTATGGTGGCTGTGCGGGACGCGGAAGGAGCGGTTACTTGGGCTGGGGGGGATCGGCGGTGATCGGCCTAATCCGCTGGATGGCTCTCGAAATCTCCGTTATCTTAGCCTCCCATTTGGTGTGGCTGATAATTACGATATCGTGCCGGAATAGCCACGTGTCTATTTCCATAATCAGATCTTCCGAGGTTTTTCCCTTATCATCCACCTGGGCAGTCAGATAGACAATATCCTGCCGTTTAAGATCTTCGCCGGCCATCAGGCGGTCAAGAGCCTGTTGTTGTACAGTTTTCTCTGCGTTCAGGCGTGTTCTCTCCTTATTATTATCTGCAATCCTCTCATGCACCCAAAAAAATACGGCCGATGCTACACATAGCGCCCAAAATAGCCCTAAAATATAGCTACCCAATGACTCTTTGAACGAATCCATTTGAGTTCTCCCAGGCGCAATGCCCGTCTTGGTTAAGGAACTCTACCTAACTTAGGTATTATTACATAATAGCATATAGATAAAATTTTGTCAATTGATTTATCCACATTTAAGCATAAAATTAATGTAAATATCTAAATTTAGCTAAAATATATGAGTGACATAAATAAACAGCAATTGGACATCGCGGGAATGCATTGCGCCTCGTGCGCTCTGCTGATAGAGAAGAAATTAAAAAAAACGCCGGGAGTAAAATCCGCGACAGTCAATTTCGCGACGGAAAAAGCCAATGTCGAGTATGATTGCGGACAGTGCAGCGAAGAAACGATCAAGAAGGCGGTGAAAGACGCAGGCTACAAGGTAAGAGAAGAACTCATGTCGGAAGAAATGCCGGGAATGACTGCTGAGGAGCATGCCAAAATGAAGGCCATGGACGGCGATATGCCCGGCATGAGTCATTCCGCCATAGTAAAAGCCGGAGAAATGAAGCGCGAGCGGAACTTATTTCTGCTTAGCTTGATTCTGACTTTGCCGATTTTGATTTTATCGATGATTCTGCGCGACATGTCGCAGACGAGCTTGATTGTCCAGGCGCTTCTGGCAACTATCGTGCAATTCTATATCGGCTGGAGGTTTTATCGGGGCACATATTTCGGTTTGAAAAATTTTTCCGCCAATATGGACACCTTAGTAGCAGTCGGCACGAGCGCCGCATATTTCTACAGTCTCACGTCTGTGATTGGCGCATATTGGCCGGGGCTTGCCCCGTTGAATTCCGCCGCAGGCGTATTCAACCGGGGAGAAGTTTTTTTTGAAACATCATCATTGCTCATCACTTTCATCCTTTTGGGCAAGTATTTGGAGGCGCGCGCCAAGGGCAAGGCCGGCCAAGCGATCAGCAAATTGCTCAAGTTGCAGGCCAAGACAGCGCGCGTGGAAATTGATGGCAAAGAAATCCAGAAGCCGATTGCCGAAGTCGCGGTCGGAGACATCATTATTGTTAGGCCGGGTGAAAAAATTCCCGTGGATGGAAAAATCATCGAGGGCTATTCGGCTGTTGATGAATCCATGGTGACCGGCGAAAGCATTCCGGCAGAAAAAAATATTGGAGATCAAGTCATCGGCTCGACGATCAATAAGACCGGCAGCTTCAAGTTCCGGGCGGAAAAAGTCGGACACGAGACCTTGCTGATGCAGATCATCCATGTCGTTGAAGAGGCGCAGGGCCGCAAAGCGCCGATCCAGAAGTTCGCCGATACTGTCTCGGCCTATTTTGTTCCGACAGTGATGATTATAGCGCTCATTACTTTCATTGTTTGGCTGTTAGTTTTCCACGCCACATTTGTCGGCGCTTTGATGCCGGCCGTGGCGGTGCTGGTAATCGCCTGCCCTTGCGCTCTTGGTTTGGCTACGCCGACGGCGATTCTGGTCGGTTCGGGCAAGGCCGCCAGCGCCGGCATCTTATTTAAAGGCGGGGAAGCGATCGAGATGGCGGCCAAGATCAAAGTCATGGCTTTTGACAAGACCGGCACGCTGACCAAAGGCAAGCCGGAAGTCGTCGATGTCATCTTGAGCAAGGCGCAGCTCTCGCTTTCAAATATCGGCCAATCAGATGGCGTCAAAACTAAATTCGATTTGAATGAATTTCTGCAACTGGTGTCATCGCTGGAAAATATTTCCGAGCATCCCTTGGCTGAAGCGATCATGGCCTATACCAAGAAGCATAAAATCAAAGTCTTGCCGGTCAAAAATTTTCAAGCCGAACCGGGCGGAGGCGTCAGCGGCGAAGTAAGTGATAAAAAAGTAATTATCGGCACGGAAAAATTCCTGCTTGATCAGAATATTAAAATAGACAATCATACTTTGGCTGAGAAAGACAAATTGGAAGAAAAAGGCCAGACGATAATCATGGCGGGGATAGGCAATGAAGTCGCCGGGCTGATCGCGGTGGCCGATACGATCAAGGAGTCGTCGCGCGAAGCCATTGAATCATTGGCCGCATTGGGGATCAGATCAGTCATGATTACCGGCGACAATGAGCATACGGCCAAGGCGATCGCCATGGAGGCCGGGATAAAAAATTTCGTGCCGAAAGTGTTGCCCCAAGACAAGGCGAAAATTATTGATGATATTAAGAATGGTAGATTTGGAAATTGGAAGTTGAAAATTGAAAATTACGGCCAAAGGCCGTCAGTTGCCATGGTCGGCGACGGCATCAATGATGCGCCGGCGCTCGCCGCTTCTGACTTGGGCATCGCCATCGGCAAGGGCACGGATATTGCCATCGAAGCCGGGCAGGTTGTCTTGGTGCAAGGCGATCTGCTGGATGCGGTCAAGGCCATCAAGCTTGGCCGGCAGACCATGAACAAGATCAAGCAGAATCTGTTTTGGGCCTTGGTTTATAATTGCATCGGCATTCCGATCGCCGCGCTAGGACTTTTGAAAGCAGAATATGCCGGCCTGGCCATGGCGCTCTCAAGCGTTTCAGTCGTGCTCAATTCACTGTTGTTAAAAAGGAAAAAATTGTAAAAAATAAAAGCGCCGCTCGGTCATCCGGGCGGCGTTTGGTTAAACTATGTTGTTTTTTGCGCTTCTGTTATAAGAAGAAGCGCTTCTTCATACTGCTCTTTAAAAGATTTATACGCCTTCACATTGGGGAAAAGCGCAAATTGTCTTTCTGCAAAAATATCAGCGCTAAAAGGTGTCAAGAAAAAGACGAAACGTATTTTGGGGTACCTCTTCACATAATTTTGCAACATATCCCATTGTTTGGGGTTAAGGTTGGGACAGACCACAAGAACATCCAAATCCTCGGGATCATTTTTATCAATTAAACGGTATTCTTCGATAGTGTCCAATAAGGACAGGCTGTCGACATAAAAAGCCTCAGTTCCTGTTTGTTCCTCAAACATTTTGTAAAACCAATATGTCCCGCTGGCGGTGTTATTCTTATTGAAAATCCCCATTTTCATCGCCGTTCCCCCTTTTTTGTCTGTTTTTATGATTATAAAAAGTGCGATATTATGATTGCCCGATCTTCGATTATCAGCTTAGTTTATTGTTTGAATTTTGTCAAACTGGGCGAATTTCAGTTTAAGCCGTTTTTATGCTACAATATATCATATAGAAAGATTTAAATTTTATTAAAATTAACAATTTTTATGGCAAAAGTTCCTTTGCGGACTATGGCCGTTTCAAAAATCGCCGTTCATCAAGCGGTGCTTTTCGGCATTGGCTTGGTTTGCAGTGTATTGGTCATCACGGCTTTCGGTTGGAATATTGGGTATTCTCTAAACGCTTTGATTGGGTCAAACGCCCTGGTTGGTTCAGCCGAACCAGTCGGTCCAATTGGTGTCTTTACTAGAGATACGGAGATTACTTTAAAGGCTGCCGATCCAGTCACTAGCTTTACCTTAAGTGGTCAGGCAACCCTATTTAAAGATGACAGTTTAATCAGAGTAACAATGATCGATAGTAATAATAATGAATATTTGGTTTATGAGACATCAGATCTTATTGCTGATTCCAGAAATGTTAAAGCGGATGATGTTTGTGAAGAAACTTGCGCCTTAGGCGGTGATGGTTCGGTTATTCCCACTAAGCTTGTCATTCATCTGACTGATGCAGATATCAGTATAACTAACTATACGGGCATGGCAGTTAAACATTTATTGAGCGCAACAGAGAAAACCAAGCAAAAGTCCAAAGGCCAACAAATTAAAGAAAATAAATTGACTCAGACAGTAGCCCAATTGAATAAGCGGCTAAAGGAAAAGAATTTGCATTGGATTGCCGGCAAGACCTCGGTCGCACGAATGACCTACGCGCAAAAAAAATCATTATTTCCCAACTCGGATGACGCGGCAGTCAAAGATTTGCCAAATCTGCAGGGTTTTGAATATTACGTGGGCGGCGTTTTTGAAGTAGCTCAAAACGATGTCCCTGCTATCGTAGCAAGCGCATCCGCAACTACTGGTGCAATTCCGGTGGTAATTGCCGATTCAAGCGCCGCTTCCCACATAGTGGCTGTCGCCTCATCTCCAGATACAACCGTAATTAATTCCTGGGATTGGCGAAATGCTAATGGAGAAAATTGGGTGACGCCGGCAAAAAACCAAGGTGCGTGCGGTAGCTGCTGGGCTTTTGCTGCCACTGGTGCTTTTGAAGCAGTAGCTAATCTGTATTTCAATCAGCATATAAATTTGGATCTATCCGAGCAGGATTTGATCTCATGCTATTGGCCTTCGGGTTGCAATAGTGGCAGTTCATATGCGGCATTGTTGTATTTTACGGATACCGGCGCTGTTTCTGAAAGTTGCCTGCCTTACCAAGGAGTCGACGCCTCCGGCTGTATTTATGGACGATGTGGGTATCTTGCAGTGCCCTGCTCGGCAAAATGTTCCGATTGGCAAACGAAAACAATAAAAAACAGCGGATCCAGCGGCTTTGGAGATTATCGTGAAGAAACCATTAAAAATGGCGTAATGAGATATGGCCCTTTGGCAATGAACATAACTTATTGGAACCATGCGATGGCTCTGATCGGATTTGGCGTTATAAAAGTGGGAGATAATATCTACAACGGTGGCATCTACATTTCTCCTGTTACAATTCAGACCGGCGATTCCATGATCGGCCAAACATATTGGATATTCAAAAATAGTTGGGGCACTGGTTGGGGCGAATCTGGTTTTGCCAAGCTCTCCGGTACGATTCCGATTTATGGTGCTTCAGTCAACACTCCTATAGCGATCACCAATGCCGATTATGGCATTAATTGCACGGATAAAGATAGTGATGGCTACTGCAATTGGGGCATAGGTAAAGCTAAGCCGGCCAACTGTCCGACGTCTTGTGCCGGCAATTCAATCGAGGATTGTGATGACTCGAATGGCGCTATCAAAAAATGTATTTTAGATACCACTACAGACGTCACTCCGCCAACTGGTGCAATCAGTATTAATCTCGGAGCTACGAGCACTGCGACGACCGCCGTAACCGTGTATCTCTCCATCTTTGACGCGGGCAGCGGCATGAATGCAGGTGCCAAGATGCAGTTTTCCAATGATAATGTTAGCTGGTCTATCCCTGAAGCTTTTACTCCCACTAAGGCATGGACTTTAACCTCGGGGGCAGGCATTAAGACTGTCTATGCCAAAGTTGCCGATGCGGCGGGTAACTGGTCAAACATTATGGGTGGTACAATTATGTTGCAGTCATCATCTGATGCCTCTTATTGGACTTGCTCAGACGCAGCCGAAACAGCTAATAATTTTGTTCTTTCTTCGCTGGTCGATCCCACTTCTTTCAAGAAATATAATGGTGATATCGCCAAGGTCAAATATTTTGATACTTTTACAAAAAGTAAGGCTCAGTGTGTTAAAGGCAGTTCTAATCTCGGTTATGCCGATTATTGCATGGTTGATGTCTGTTCTGGTACGGCTTGCACTCCAACTACAGTGGCATCATGCAAGACGACAGACAAGAATTGCCGTTTACAGGAAGCTTTTCTTCTTGATTCCGCCAATTTCAGCGCTGCAGCTACCAAGTTTTGGATGCAAACCGGTCCGACAACCAAAAGCATGTTCAGCAACTGGCAATACAAATGTCCTAATGGTTGCAGTAATGGCGCGTGTATTAAGACCCCTTAATTGATGCTACAATATACCGTATGGAAGGAACAAAAAAAGACAAATGGGAGCCGATCAATTTTATTTTTTACCTGTCATTCGTCAAGTGGCCGGTTCTCTTGGCTGTAGCCGTTGAAATCGGCTTGCGCTTGTTGATGGCTAATTGGCTGCCTGATTTATCTCTTGATCGAGTCGATTTGTTTATGTGGGTGGTGCGCTTAATTGCCTTCATTTATGTGGGCTGGCGCATCGGCAAAGTTTATGGCGAAGTGCCGCCGATGGGCGCGATCGCCGGAGCAATCAGTGGTTTGGCTATTGGACTAATTATCTCAATCTTCAGATTTATCAGCGGCTTCCATACCTGGAAAATATTCAATATTATTACTGAGTCGACTTTAGCAGTCTTGGTTGGCGGACTGGCAGTTTTTCTGGTAGTCTATATCTGGGATATGCTGCCGGAGGCAATTAAAAATTACCAATTTAAAATTAAAAAATAATTCACATTCTATGGCAGAAGAAAAAAAGATCACTCAGGATGACAAGATCTGGGGCGTGCTCAGTTATTTATGGATTCTTTCGATTGTTGCTTTGGCGATGAAGAAAGATAATGATTATGTTCGGTTCCATGCCAATCAGGGCGCGCTGTTATTCGTTATTTCACTAGTAGGAATAATTCCGGTGCTGGGACAGCTGGTAGGGTTAATTGTGTTTATTGTCGCCATTGTCTGCATAATTAAGGCTTATAGTGGGGAAAAGTGGCCCATTCCTATTTTTGCCAAACAGGCTGAGGAATTCGGCGGGTGGGTAGTTAAGACGCTGAACTTGTAAACTTTTTTAATACCTTTTTTCTAGAAAAAAGGTATTACCAAAAAAGTCGCGCCGAAATAAATCATGGCTAGATTTTAAGCTTCACTCATTAAACCGTCAGCTCGTCCGCATTAACGGACTCGGTTGACGGTTTGCCTCCGGCCATTCGTTCTCGCATAAAATCAGCACA
>JBAYGU010000046.1:0-6963 GCA_041666505.1 Candidatus Buchananbacteria bacterium
GATAAAGGGAATGAAAAGAAGATAGAAGTGATAGAAAGTTAACAATAGTTAACTCGAGTTGAGTTAGTTGCTGTTAGCTTTTTACCAAAAATGATTTTAAGGGGCTTTTGGCGACAGCCCCATGATTACTCCTCCTTTTTCGTAGCAGCTGATTCTTTAATTGCCGCAGCTAGAGCGAGTATTGCGAAACCAATGCCAACTTTTGCGTTGATATCGGTACAATCACTTCTGCGAGAACTAGTGTTATCTTTCGAAAATTTTAAACATTTTTCAGCTTCAATTGAATAACTTTCATATTCACTCATTTCGTGATCCTCCTTCTCTTACATTTAATTACAGAACATCCCTCACATTGGGAATAAGCCATTATATACTATTTCTGCCGGTTTGTCAAGGCCATGATCACCAATATATAACCGATACCCAGAGGATGATTTAGATATGGCGTGAATATATGTACTATCATCAATATTAAAAGACCTATAAGTAATCCGGCTGACAGTATGTCCTTTTGTAGAGCGGATTTAAATAAACCCCAAGCTAATACCAATAGAAATGCCAGATACGCGGCGAGGCCGAGCAATCCTGTCTTGACCGCCAAATCAAGATAGCCCCATTCGATTGCCGCTGCATCAGTCCAGCCCTCCGGATTGGACTGATTTTTTATGCGCGGATCATCGCTTCTGAAGCGGATCATCTGGCCGAAGCCATTACCTAAAAGAGGCGTTTGCTTTATTAATTCAAGCGCCGGCGCCAGCTCCGCCATGCGGCTAGAAACTGCCGCCGTGCCAGATTCTCCGCTGATGCGCCCGGTCAAGAAATCAGTTGAAAAATTTCCTATCACGGCCTGCCCGGCGAAATTAGAAATTAACGCAAAAGCCGGAATAAGCAAGATATAAATAAATATCCTTTGCCAAGCCACTTTGAAATATATTGCCGCAATAGGAATTAATATTAACAGAGCGAATAGTCCTGCCACCCAAAAGCTCCGCGATTGCGAAATGACGAGGATGAAGAAATTAAGCCAGACAGCTAGCCATAATAATGACTTGGCCCAGCGCGATTGGCTGATAGAATTTATTATAATATTTTCATCCGCAGCCTCGCTGGATCGGATAAGCAGAATAAAAGCAGAAAAAATTAATGCTAAAAGATTATAAAAATGTGATTGGAAAAATACACGATATAATGGCGCAGAAATCAAAGCTATTTCTCCGATTCCGGTATCGCGGATCCAATGGTATATCAACGATGGCCCGACAACCGCATAGCCGTGCGAAAATAAAAATAATATTATAAGAGTTTTGAGGCCAAGCATGAATGAACCAATCAGCAATATTTGCATCAGCCGCATCGGCTTCAATTTGACTGTCAAAAATAAACCAATCAAACCGAAATACAAATAACCATTTAAATCTGTAAATATCGCTCCAATGGGATGCCCGTTTAAATAACCATTGATCACCGCATAACAGAAAATTATAAAAAATAACACCAATAACAAGAATCGATCGTTACAACATATTTTTTTTGCCTTCTTGATGTTTATTATTAGCTTAAATAGCCAGATAAGCCCCACGACCGCAAACAACCCGAGCCTGAGCGATATGCGGCCGCCATCGAGCGGATATGATAACAGATAGCCCAATCCGCCAACGACAAGTTCGGCCAAGAGCAGATAAGCGCCATTTTCCGTCTTGGCAATAGTCGCCCAAGCAGCCAGAGCTAGAATTATAATAAATACGATCCGGCTCAGCCAGGCATAAGGAAAAACAGCAAAAGAAACAATTTCTAAAATCAAGAAACCTAAAAATAATTGCAGCCATGGATTACTGAAAAGCTTAATGATTTTTTCCGGCATACTTGAGGAAATATTTGAGGGCGCTCATAAAAAACATCTTTTGATTTGAAATCAATGCTTGCTGGGCAAAACTCTTGCCGCCATGATGGATAATTGAAATATCGGGGAAATACCGGACTTCATATCCGGCTGACTTTAAGCGGCGACAAAAATCCACTTCTTCGAACCAGATAAAAAATCTCTCATCCAAATGCCCCACTTTATCCAATACAGCCTTAGGAATAAACATATACGCGCCCATGATCTGATCCACGGTCTGTTCGCGCCCGTAATCAAAATCCTTAGCCAAATAATTTTCAATCGATTTTAAATTCGGTAATATCTTCGGAATTTTCAACAGCATCAGAATGATCGGCCGTAATTTGGGAAACCTGCGGACCGATGGCTGTAATCTACCGTCGGGATAAATCATCTTCAGCCCGAGCGCGCCGCATAGCGAATGCCTTTTCATATATTCCAACGATTTAATAAGTGTATCGTTTTGAATTTCCGTATCAGGATTAAGCAATAAGACATACTCTCCCCTCGCCCGCTTCAAGGCGGAATTATTGGCTTTGGCAAAGCCGGCGTTCTCATGATTGGCGATCAGAATTACATCGGGAAAATCATGCTTGACCATTTCCACCGTGCCATCGTTCGATGCATTATCAACAACGAATATTTCCAATTGTAAATCGCCCCGAGACGAATTTATCGACTCAAGGCATTTATTCAGCAATTCCCTGACTTTCCACGAAACGATTACGATTGAAACATCGATTTTATCCATATGATGCATTATAGCAATATGCTTGCTTAAAAACAAAATCCAGCCCCAGTTATTTCAACTGGAGCTGGATCAAATGATTTTAAATTTTACCGATCAAGACCTCTGTAAACTTCTGGCGATGGCCGAATTTCTTGCTCTGCCTGGTCTTTCTCTTGTATTTCACTCCGGTAACCGTGCGAGCATGGCCCTGCCTGACGACAGTGGCGCTGAGAGTCTTTTCTAGTTTAGGAGCGCCAATTTCCGCATTATCCCCTTCTGCAGTAAATAAGACTTCGAGCTCGATTTTCGTACCCGGCTCTAAAGCAACCTCTGATTGGATATCAGACAGCTTCTCAATCTTCAATTTGTCATTTTCTTTGACCAGGTACTGCTTGCCCCCGGTTCTAATAATAGCTATTTTGGACATAAGTGATGTTAATTTCAACCTCTTCAGTATAAACTAAATTAAATTATTTGTCAAGACAAATGCTAAGATTAGCAGAATAACTGCCTTACTTCTTTTTAAACCGTTTGTCCCAGTTATTCCAATCGACAATCAAAGGCGAAGCGACGAAAATCGAGGAATATGTTCCAATAGAAATGCCGAATAATAGTGCCAAAGTGAAGTTCTTTGTCGTATCGCCGCCCAAGATGAACAAAGCGAGCAAGACCAACAAGACTGTGACAGAAGTATTGATTGAGCGGACAAAAGTCTGGTTGACGGAATCATTAACGACCTCATCGAATTTGCCGGAATAGAATTTAGACAAGTTCTCACGGGTGCGATCAAATACAACGATAGTATCATGGACGGAAAAACCCATGACGGTTAAAAGCGCGGTAATGAATAAGCTATCGACTTCTATGCCCCAGAAATGACCTAATATGGAGAATAAGCCAGTAACGATGATCAAGTCATGCGCCAAAGCGACGACTGCTGAAACGCCGTATTTCCACGATGAGAGCGGTTTGGACACTTTGCGGAAAGCAAAAGCGATGTAAGCAATGATGGCAAGAGACGCGATAAGCATCATGGTCCAGGATTTGTTCAGCAATTCCTTGCCGATGACCGGACCGATCGAATCGAAGCGGTTCTCTTTGATAGTCGTCCCCTCCGCAGCGAATTTATCAGTCATGGTCGACAGCACCTTCTGATGCTCTTCTTCAGTGACTGATTTGTATTTAAGGATGATATCCTTGTCATTAGCCGGCTGAACGATCACTTCGCCCAGATTCAATGGTGCCAAAGCGGATTGTATTTCTGTCACCTGCGGTCTGGATCCTGAGAAATTCAATTCCTGAAGCGATCCACCGGTGAAGTCCAGTCCTGGCTTAAGCCCCCAGGCGATCAGCGATAATACAGCGACTAAGAATAACGCGCCGGAAAAGAAATAATAATATTTGCGATTCTTGATGATTTGCAATTTCATAATATGATTGATTATTGTATCTTGTATCTTGGTTATTATTTCTTTATATGATAAAGAAATTTAATCTTGCTGACTTTCCACTTGGCGACCAGAAGCAGGAATTGGCGGGTAATGACGATAGCGGAGAACATGGAGACAAGAATACCGATGGCCAAAGTCAAAGCAAAACCCCTGATGATAGAAGATCCGAACCAGTACAGGATAAAGCAAGTGATAAGCGATGAAGCGTTAGAGTCCCTAATAGAAGTCCAAGCGCGCGTAAAGCCGTCATCGATCGCTTTGGATAATTCCTTGCCGCTCTTTAATTCTTCCTTCAGGCGCTCAAAAATCAAGACATTGGCATCAACTGCCATACCAATAGAAAGAATGAAACCGGTAATGCCGGCCAAAGTGAAGGTAAAGCCAGGAATAATCTTGAAGATGGCCAGAGAGATTGCGGTATAAACCAGTAAGGCGCAGACAGCCAAAACTCCAGGCAAACGATAATAAAGAATCATGAACAAGGCAACGATCACTAAGCCCCAAAAGCCGGCGATCAAGCTTTTCTGCACCGCAACTTGTCCTAATGTCGCTCCGACAGTCTGTTGTGAAACCAATGTTACCGGAACAGGCAGAGCGCCGGCATTAAGTCGCTGAGCTAAAGTCTTGGCCTCGACAGCGGAAAAATTCCCATTGATTACGGCCTTGCCGCCCAAAATCGGCTCATCCACTTTCGGCGTGGAAATCGCCAAGCCGTCCAAAAATATCGCGATCGGCTTGCCGACATTGGCGGTCGTCAAATCAGCAAAAATTTGCGCGCCTTCATTATCGAATTCCAATGAGACCTGCGGCACCATGGATGTCGGATCGTATTCGACCGTAGCTTTCTTAAGATTCTTGCCGGATAATTTAGTATTGAGCCATTCAGGTTGGGAAGCTATGCCCAAATCGGCGCCTGTTTTTGTTTTGAATAATATATGCCGGACATTGACGGTCTTGGCATCGCCTGTGCCGGAAACACTCTCCAATCTGATAATATGATAACCGAAACTAGTCTTAACTAAATCTTGATAAGTTTGTCCTGGCTGCAGTTTATTAAAAATAACATCATCAAACTCGGCAACGAACTGGCCTTTCTTGACATTCTCATATAAGCCGCCATTATCTTTGCTCCCCGGATCTTCGCTATATTGCTTGGCCAACGCAGCAAAGTCAGCGCCAGATTTAACTTTATCAAGTACCTCGACGGCTTTTTTCCTGACATCCAAATTCATCGTATCAAGCTGTTTCTGCTGATCCGGAGTGATTTTAGTCGCTTCGGGATTCTCCGTTTTGAATTCCAAAAGCGGAGTTTCGCCGATCATCTTGATGGCGCTATTGATATCATAAACGCCGGCCAACTCAACGCTGATGCGAGGAGTCTCGCCGGACATGGAAGTCTGGACAATCGGCTCAGAAACGCCAAGCGCATTGACGCGCCTTTCAATGACATCCTTCGTGCCTTCGAGCGAATTCTTCCTGTCTGGTATTGGGATCTGCGATAAGTCGGCGTTATAAGTCAACTGAGCGCCGCCTTGCAAATCCAAGCCCAAACGGAATGGCATGCCATACGTCGTCAAATCAATCTGTTTGATTGAGCGCCAGCCCAACCGTTTTGTGCCGTCGAGTGAATTGATTTCGAATTGGGGAAAGATCTTTGCATCAGAAATCAAAGGAATTGATGATAATCCCTGATCGATTTTTTCCGCCACGATATTCTTGCTGGCCAAAATGTCGATGAATGCGGTCAAAACAAAAATTATCGCGATGGCGAATATTACCCAGCGCAATCGTCCCCTCTTTCCGGGCTTTAAGAACTTAGTCAAGTAGTTTTCTGGCATACAGGTGGTTGTGGATATGTTTTAAGATATGGGCATATAATAGCAAAAACATCGCAAAATGGCAAGCGATTTTCGTATCTATATAATGGTGAAAAATCAGCCATTTTGACGAATTTTATAATATATGTCAAAATATATCCATTATGTTAAATTTAATTCTTCAATCAATTTATTTTATCCTACCGGCATATTTCGCTAATATGTGCCCAGTTATTTTTGCCAAGCTCGGATTATTCAAATCATTGGCTAAGCCGATTGATGGCGGACGGATAATGAACGGCCAACCGCTATTCGGCGCAAATAAATCCTGGCGCGGACTTTTGGCCGGCATAATCGGCGGACTGATCATCTCCGGCATTCAAGCTATTTTATTCCGTACGAGCCCATTCTTCCAAGATTTATCACTCTTCGATTATCGACCAATCTGGATATACTTCGGTATTCTTGCCGGCACAGGCGCGATCATCGGCGACCTGATCAAAAGCTTCTTCAAGCGGCGGGTCAATATAAAGGCGGGAGATTCCTGGCCGATATTCGACCAGCTGGATTTCATTTTCGGCTTTTTTATCTTTACATTTTTTATCTTCTGGCCCGGCTGGAGCGTATTTATAATCGTCTGCCTTATTACCTTAATCCTTCATCCCCTGACCAATATTATTAGCTATTTGATCGGCTGGAAGAAAGTCTGGTGGTAGATTTAAGAAAATAATAAATTTAGAAAATAAAAGAGCACTAGCCGAATGGTTAGTGCTTTATGATGTACATTATTATCGCTGTTACACTTCGATTAACACAGATGCGGCTTGTCAGGATCATCCCCAATGAAAAATTCAAACGTTGAACTAAATTGATACATAAGCAAAAATATAACTACTAGCAATTCCCAAAATGCAATACCAACTATGGCAAAAATCATTCGTAATTGGCTATGAATTATACTGGCTAAATAGTTTTACCCAGTAGGTAATCCACCAGTTCTACTGGTGCGACTTGAAAAGGTTTTACCGTTCCGTTAACCCACAAAAAAAGAACATAGTAGTATATAATAAGCATGGCTTGAAGTGA
>JBAYGU010000047.1:0-6879 GCA_041666505.1 Candidatus Buchananbacteria bacterium
TAAGTAATTATCCCTTAATTATCTCACAGACAAAATTCAAATCGAAAAATATATTTTTCTCAAATAACGGCTAAATTTAAATTAAATATTAATATGTTCGGAAATTTAACCGGACACTAGTGAACATACTTATATAATAGTTTTATTATTTTAGATGACACTATTATAACAAAAAGAGCGGCTAAAAGGGGCTGTCCCATTACTAGATTTTTCAGGAATTTTTCAAAAAACAGAAGCTAAAATTAGCTAAAAATTTTTTGCAAAATCACCAAAAACGGAGTTTTGGGACAGCCCCAAAAGCCACTCTTTTTAATTTTGGGCCGGGAAGGATTCGAACCTTCGAAGGATTAACCACTCGATTTACAGTCGAGCCCTGTTGACCGCTTAGGTACCGACCCATATTTTATATTAATTCATTCTTATACTTTTCTATTTCATTTAATATGTAAATTAATAATTTTTTATCGCAATATCGTATATGTATCAAGCCATTTTCCATCTGTCTGCCGGCCTTCATCGCAAAATCTTTCCTGATATACGGCTGACTAAATTGCTCTGCCGGAATCAACGTATTATCCAGCCAAAATATTTTAATCTCATTTAAATTCTGATTGCTGTAGCAATAGATATACGCTTTCAGCCTGCTTTCATCAACTCCGCAGATCTTTCGTAAAAAATTCAAGAATATCCTTATCATCGCCACATCGCTATTGGCCAAATCGACAACCTTGCCTCTCTTCGCACCCTCGCCCCAATAAAGCATCAGCGCCGCGACCTTCAATTTTTCGTCGCTGGCAGACAGCTTGCTTTTAATTTTATAAGACAACGGCTTGTTTGCAAACTGTATGGCATTACTTTCTTGCACTGTCCGCCTGGGAATCTTATGCTTGCGCAAAAAATAAAAGGTGGCATTAAAAGGCGTACCGAGCTTATCGGCTATTTCTCTGACGCTTAGTCCGCTCTGATAATACTTTTTAATGAGACCTAGTTTATTGTCGCTTATGGTAGCCATGCAATCATTATATCAAATCAATGTGATACTGTAAACTATTGATTTGATATACCCTGGAGCCGTTGTGCGGAATCGGACCGCAGACCCCTTCCTTACCATGGAAGTGCTCTACCAACTGAGCTACAACGGCAATTCAATTATCCACATAACCTCTGGCAATATGGCCTATCTTATCACATTTACTGCATTTTTTCAAGAGCCTCGCGGAACTGCTCCAATTTGGCATTTTCCGGGTTTATTTCCTTCAGCCGTTTGTAGGTTTTTTTCGCCAATCCCTTATCCCCGACATTGATCGCCAAATCAATCACCTTATCCAAAAATTTCGGATTATTGGGCAAAATGGCATTGGCTTTCAAATACGCATCCAGTGCCTTGTCTTTCTTATCCATCAATTCATAAATACTGGCAAGATCATTATAATATTTGGCCAAATCATCATCGATATCCATGGTTTCCAGAACTTCGACTTCCGTATCTTCAATTTTTTCCTTCTTCAGCGGTTCGACATTTTTATTCTTGCGATATTTCAATGATTTTAATTTTATCAGATACCTGATAATCTCCTCCGCCTGGCTGTAATTCTTCGTCAAGCGGTAAATATCGAATAACAACTCATAGGCAGCGGCATTTTTCTTATCGCGCGAAATAATTTCAATCAGATCTTTTTCCGCCTGCATATAATCATTGGCGGAAATTCCGGCTTTAGCTTCGGCAAACAGCTCATTGATGCTTTTTGTCCTGACTTCTTCCACCTCGCCCTGGCGCTTATATTTCTTTTCCATCACGTTAACACTGTCCTGCAGCTTAGATATCAAAGAACCCACATAATCCTTAGCCGGTGTAACAATCTGGCTGATTTTCTTGTCAGCGGTTTTTTTCTGGCGCAAGAACTTTGCTTCCAGAATCGAGATCTTATTCTTATCCTGCTTTTCCCCGGGAATAGCTGAAATATCCAAAACCTTCAGCTCCGGCAGGCGGCGCAAAATTATGCGCAAAAGAAGCGCCAAGCTGACGATCAATATTATCGCGATGAATATTAAAAAATACATAATTTATTATTTTTTTCCTTTATCGTTGCCACGGTCTTCCATAACGCCGAAATAAACCGTCAATCCGACTATTACTAATATTATAATTACTGCCACCAAAGCAATCATATGATTTATGGATTATCTCCTTCCGCTGCCGGTTAATCTGATAATTTTTTCTGTCTGATCAGCTACGGCATCAATCGACGGCGCTAATATTTTTCTCGGGTCATACATTGTTTTCTTAGAAACCTTTATGGTCGATTTCAATGTTTCCGTAAAAGCAATCCTTAAATCCGTATCAATATTGATTATCCTAACGCCTTGTGTGATAGCCTTAATCACATGACTGTCGGGCAATCCCGAAGCGCCATGCAAAACAAGCGGCATATTCGGTACAGCTTGATGGATTTTTTCCAAACGCGGAAAATCAACTTTTTCTTGACCCGGAAAGAAACCGTGCATCGCACCGACAGAAATCGCCAGAGTATCAATGCCTGTCCGCTTAACAAACTCCTTAACTTTGGCCGGATCAGTCATGTATTCATCATGATTTTTCGGCATATCCTTAAGCGTCATACCCTCTTTGCCGAGCAAGCTGCCCAATTCGCCTTGGCAATAAACGCCGTGTTGATGTGCGAATATGGCCGCACGCTTAGTCAAACTAATATTCTCTTCGAAACCAAACGCCGAGGCGTCCATATGCACTGATGACAATCCGCCCATGACGCATTGTTTGACTAAATCCCAATCCTTGCCGTGATCCAAGTGTATGGCTATCGGCACATCTTTGCCGTCCGTTTCGGCAATTGATTTGATGATAGCGACGATATTATTCAATCCGGCATAATGAATTGTTGACTCGGAAATCTGGACTATTACCGGCGACTTTGTCTTTTTTGCGGCCCGCACGATGCCCAAAGTCACTTCCAAATTGGAAGTATTAAAAGCGCCGACTCCGAACTTGCCTTTATCAGCTTTGGCTAAGATTGATTTGATGTGGACTATCATATGAATTGAATACTGAATATTGAATAATAAATATTAAATTAAATTTACAATAGCCAAAAACTCTTCTGCCTTCAAGCTTGCACCACCGACTAAAAAGCCGTTGAAATGATCAAGATTCGTGAAATCTTTAGCATTTGAGCCGTCCACAGAACCGCCATAAATAATCCTGACATTATTCTGCCGGATGGTCAAGGGCCACAAATCTATGATCGCCTGATGGATTATCCTGAAGGCATGCTCCGCTTCATGCGGCTCGATCGCCTGGCCGCTACCGATAACCCAGACCGGCTCATAAGCGATGATAATCTGCTCGCTCGGAATCAAATCAATGCCCTTAAGCGCTGAAATGACTTGGCTTAAAATAACATGATCAGTACGATGATTCCTTCTTTCCTCAGCTGTTTCACCGACGCACAAAATCGGAGTGATGCCGACTTCAAGCGCTGCTTTGATTTTCTTATGGATCTGCTCATTAGCTTCGCCTAAGTGCCTGCGCCTTTCCGAGTGTCCGATAATCGCATAACGGCAACCGGCTTCATGTAGGAATTTCGGCGATTCGCAACCAGTATATTCTCCCTCATTTTCCCAAAATAAATCCTGCGCGCCCATTTTGACTCCCGCTTCTTTCAAGACCTCGGAAATCAGCAGAAATGAACTGGCCGACGGACAAACGATTACATCTTTGCCGTTAACCCCATCACTGCCAATGACATCAGCAAAATCCCGCGCCAGCTTCATGCTGTCGCGATAACCCAGATTCATTTTCCAGTTGGCAATTATAATTGAACGCATAATTTTATAATTTTATAAATAATTTCTTAATGTCTTAATGTTTAAAAATTAATAATTAGAATATTATTTAAAAATTAAAAATTGGAAATTAAAAATTCTTTCACCACTTATAATTATTAAACACCCAATATGCTAACGACTTCGTATCTGTAAACCTGTCGAAAGTCGAAGAGCTGCCCAAGACCGCAATCAGCAAAGTGCGATTCTTTTCATCCTTGACCTGGCTGGCAAAGCAATAGCCGGCGGCATCGATATACCCGGTTTTGCCCATCTCGATCTTATAATTATTATCATCAGTACCGAAATCCTCCTTCAGCGCCTTATCGGTACTGGATAGATTCCTAATTTCATTCTTATTAATAACGCGAATCGTATAATTCTTAGTCGATCCGGCTTTTCTCATCTCGGAATGGGAGAAAGCCACCTTGATCAATTTGATCAAATCTTCCGCCGATGCTTGATTGCTGGCAGACAATCCAGTAGGCTCTACGAATTTGCTGCCGTTCATCTGAAGAAGATATGCATGAAGATTCATCTGATAGGCAAAATCTTCTGACGACAAGCCGGTCGATCTAGCCAAGGCATTCGCCGCTTCATTGGAAGAAGCCACCATCATGGCATAAAATACGTCTTTGACGGAAACCTTATCGCCAACCTTCAGAACTGGAGCGGCGCCATCGCGGAAATCGCCGGCTTGCATCGTAATCTGTTTGTTCCAATCAGGATTGGTATCGAGAAAAACCAAAGCCGTCATTAATTTCGTGATAGATGCGATAGCTCTCGGATCGCGCGAATTCTTTTCATACAGTACCGCTCCGCTTTCCGGCTCGACGACGATATAGCTCTTGGCGGTAACTTTCACGCCCAAGCTGTCGCTGGACGGATCGCGTTCAGGAATCTTGGCTTCGATCTTCTTCTCCGCCAGAGGCAGAGTATTGGCCGGCAGAGGGCCGGCCGCGCTACCGGCCGAAGCATGCAAGAAAATCGCGCCTACGACCAAATTCAGAATGACATCGAACATAATTTTGTTAAAAATTAAATGATACTAATATACGAATGGTACGAATGATACTAATGAATACTAATTCTTTTTGAAATTATTCGTACCTATTCGTATAATTCGTAAATTAGTATATTCGTATCTTTACAACATTTACACTATCACATCCATATCGTCTTTTATATCTTTTTCAACGGCTCCGCCAGATAATCCCTGCAACAGTTTTTCCAGATTATTATTGCGGTTTAGTCTGTCGAAATCCGGCAATTCGCTGATGGCGTTTAAGCCCAAATGTTTCAGGAATTCGAAGGTGATAGAATAAACCATTGTCGCCCGAACTTTATCTTCGGCTGATTCGATCAAACCGCGCATAAGCAGATTCCTGATTATCAGCGAACAATTAACGCCGCGAATCAATTCCAATTCGACCTTGGATATCGGTCCGCGATAAGCGATGATGGTCAACGTTTCCAAAGACGGCCGGCTCAATTCGCCAGTCACTTCGGTATTCAAAAATTTAGAAATCAACTCCGCATTTTCCGCTGTTGTCGCCAATTGGTATTTATCTTCCAATTTCAACAATTCCACCCCGCCGGCTTTTTCCTTGTACTCGATGGTTAATTCCATTAGAGCATTTTCCATCACCGGCTTATCTGAGTCCGTAAGCTTTGCCAATTCAGTAACACTAAGTGGTTTGTGCGAAATAAATAATAATGACTCGATTTTATTTTTCAACATATAGATACTAATATACGAATTTACTAATGATACGAATGGGTACTAATAATTTCTTATTCAATACGAACCACTCTTTTTGGTCGCAAATACTGATCTCTAAAATTCACCAATAATCCCAATCTCATTCCGGTTTCCTGAAGGTATCTTTGAGTTTGATAATAATCTTCTCTTGCGATTATTCTTTTAGCTTTTATTTCTAAAATTATTTTATCTTCGATAAGAAAATCTAATATATTTCCACTATCGCCTATTATAATTTCTCTTTTATAATTTAGTCTGCAATCTGATAATTTCTTTGCTATTAAATCTCCATATTGCTTCTCTTTTGCATATCTGCCTAATTCATTGTGAATTAAAAATAATACTCCAATAATCCGATAAGATAATTCAGGATAAATAATATTGTTATCCATAATTATTCGTATTTATTCGTATCATTCGTACTATTAGTATATTAGTATCATATTCTTTCCACCTCAATCTCATCGAATATCCCCTTCTGATTAACGGCCGCTTCGCCTGAACGGATAAGTTCCAATAATGCCATAAAACAGACGACTGCATCAGATTTATTCTTGGCTTTAGCTAAGACGTCGCGAAAACTGATTTTCTGCGCCTTAAGTAAAGCCGAACGGATATCTCCCACCATTTCCTTTAAGCTGACTATCCGTTGCATTATTTTTTCCGGCAATTGCGTGATATACTCGATCCGCTTGATAATTTCTTCGAATACAGAGGTTAAATCTGAGACTGCCAGTTTCGGCGGTGGAGAAAATTTCGGCCGAAAATCAACAGGCAAACGTTCTCGAGTAAAAGTGTAATTATTTTCCGCCAAGATCGCCTCGATTTTCTTTGACGCTTCGAGATACTCTTTATACATCCGTAGCTGAGCCTCAAATTGCTCAGCGCTGTCTTCCTCATCGTCGGCCAGTTGCGGCAAAAGCGTCTTGGATTTTATGACTAATAATTTAGTCGCCACGGTCAAAAAATCAGCCAAGTCGTGCGCCGGCAAATCCTTATGCTCATCCAAATACGCCAAATACTGGTCAGTCACCTTGGCCAGTGAGACCTGAGAAATATCCAATTGCTGCTCTTGAATCAGGCTTAACAGCAGATCCAGAGGGCCGGAGAATTGTTCTAATTTTATTTGATAAACCACGAAAATTATATAATTAATTATCACTAGTGTCCGGTTAAATTTCCGAACATATTAATATTTAATTTAAATTTAGCCGTTATTTGAGAAAAATATATTTTTCGATTTGAATTTTGTCTGTGAGATAATTAAGGGATAATTA
>JBAYGU010000048.1:0-6806 GCA_041666505.1 Candidatus Buchananbacteria bacterium
ATCCTCCTTATTATATCTTAATTTTAGCATATTTTTATCTAAAATTAAAGTAAAAACTGGGGATAACTAGGAGTAGTTTAGAGGATTTTTGGCATCATTTTGGGGGTCAGTGAGGAATTACGGCGAAATTGCTTGACAAAATAACATTTTAATGCTAGGATAAACCAGACTTAAATACGCACATTCCAATCAAATATAATCTAGGCAAACAGACAAAAGGAGAAAACCATGAAGACGCCTGTTCAGCTTGTACTAATCCATCCAGGCCAATCGGAACCGTTAAACGGCATTCCGGATAATCCGCTAGTCCTAACCGAACGCGGAATCTGGCAAGCCAGATCCACTAGCAACTGCACCCGCACATGGCACGGAGTATTCGATGCATTCTATGCTTCGCGCAACGAGCGCGAAAGCCAGATGCGCGACTATATTCTCGAGACTTACAAGCCGGAAGAGCGGGCCAGGATACACATTTACCGCAGCGATTTATTGGATAACGAAGAGCGGACTGGCGAATTCATCGACTTGCTCAATAGGCTACATGCCGGGCAATCCGTCGCAGTAATCAGCAATGCTCGATTGCTGGCGGAATTGCAAAAGGTTTTTGCGCCATCAGCTCCGGCAATCGACAGCGTGAAGTTGGAAGAATGCGGACTCACTGTCTATCACTACAATCCCGCCACCGGCAAGTTTGAATTGAAGATTTCCAATACTTCCTATTGGTAAAATTAGCAGTAACCAGAACTTAGAAGGAGAATTACCATGGGATTTCATACTTGCACGTTTTGTGACACGTTTTGTGACCATGATGACGGCAACCGCTTTTCCCGACATTCGTCGGGCGATACGAATCTGACTTTCACCAACGGCAATCATTGGGTTGTGCCGGACATGATCTTGCATTATGTCGCTGACCACAACTGGCTGCCGCTACAGGAATTCATCGATGACATCATGACCGGCGAACTGAAGGTTTGTGAACGGCGCCAGACAAGAAACATGGACTTAGCCGCAATACACGACGCGATACTCGATGCCACCAAGGTCGGCTATCTGGCGAATGAAGAATTCACATTCGGTCCTCTACCCTATGGCTTTGTCGAGAAGCTGGAAGCGCTGATGAAACAAGCAGATGGCATGGACATGCGCGTTCAGACCAAGGGGATGGCGACGCGATGATCAAAGAAGCCGCGATCAAAGACTCAGCCGGCAATATCCATACCGGTCGCCGGCATAACGAGATCATCAAACAAAAGGGAGAGGACAATGAGAAAGCCGGCGCTGCTAGTACTTGTAAGGCATGGCGAATCGGAAATGAACGTCGCCAAGGGAAGCAACATCTATATTCCGGAAGACAAAGTTGAATCGATCAGAGGCATACCCGATCATGAAATCTCGCTCACTCCGAAAGGACTGGAGCAGGCGCGGGCGACCGGCGTCACTTTGAGAAGGCTCTACGGCATCTTCGATGTCATCTATGACACCAATTACCGCCGAACCATCCAGACCAGAGACGCCATACTTGAGGCATATACTCCCGAAGAAATTGCCATGATGAAGCTGCGCCACAGCGATCTCATCAGAGAGCGCGAACGCGGTTATACATTCAATATGACGACGGAGCAGGTCAACAAATACTTCCCCTATCTGCAGGAATACTACGACACCTTCGGGCCATTTTACACCACCCCGCCCGGCGGAAAAAGCCTGGTTGACCATTGCAAATGGGTGGCTGATTTCATTCAGATCATGAACAACATTCGCGCTGGTCAGAATGTGTGCGTCATCGATCACGGCCATACGCATCGGGCCTTCCGCTACAATATCGAGCATTGGACGCCGGAGCAGTACATCGCTTCGGCCAGAAACGACCAGCCCTACCAGAATTGCGGCATCATTGCCTATCGGTTCAGTCTCGAGACGGATAAGCTGGAACTGGAAGCGTTAAACAAGACTTATTGGTAATTCGCACAAAGCAAAAGCGGCCGCCCATTCGGGTAGCCGCTGTTTTTATTGCCTTTTTAGCCTAAAATTTATTATAATCTCTTAATCCTTGACAATTAGCGATCAGATATTGTATCATAGCCTATCAACGTACCTTTACAATTTGCAATATATTAATGACAACAACCCAAAAGGAGAAAGGCAATGAGAGACAAAAGATCCGTCCTAGCTATGCCAGGTGATGATTATTACGGACTATTCCAAGTCAGCCCCCAGGCCTCCCCCGAAGTGATACATGCGGCCTATCTTGCTCTGATGAAAATTCATCAACCAGCCATAAACCACGGTGGAGATGAAATCGCGAGGCGCCTGAATGAAGCCTACGCGATCTTAAAGGATCCGACGAAGCGCCATGGCTATGACGCTAAACGAAACGATTTGAAAGGCAAGATTATCGGCGACTACCGTCTGATCGAGGAAATTGCAGAAGGCGGATTCGGCACGACTTACCGCGGCGAGCATATAATTACCGGGCAGCCGGTCTGCATCAAAGACTGCCATAAAATCCATGCCGAGGACAACGAAATCCTACTGCAAGAAACGATTGCCATGTGGGATCTGCGCCACTATTCGATTCCGGCGGTACGTAATTTGATCAAGCTCGATGACGGCAGATATATGTTGGTCATGAGTTTTATTCCCGGACTGACTTTAGAAAAAACCGTCCAGAAATACGGCCCACTGGATCCCGAAACGGTAGCCTGGATTGCCGAGAGAATTCTCAACGTCTTGAAATACATTCATTTCCACGGCGTGATCCATGGCGATATCAAGCCTCAAAATATCATCATCCAGGAAGAGACGCACACTATTTGCATCGTGGATTTCGGCTTATCGCTGATCAAACCGACTTCCCGTTCCGACAATAAAGGTTATACGCCATATATGGCGCCGCCGGAACAGATTAACGGCTCGGTCTTAGTGCCTGAGTCTGATTTCTACAGCCTCGGCATCACTATGATTTACGCTTAGCGGCGGAGTCGATGCAGTTGTTCGCCGAGCAGTGCCGAACAATGTGCCCGATCCGATCTGTAAGTTTATCCGTCGATTGATCGCCAGGGATGTTAATAGCCGCCCCAAATGGGAAGATGGGGATCTTTGCGAGACTATCAGAGACATCAGGATTCAATGTTTCGGCAGAAGCTCGACGAATCTTCAATCGATTGCCAGCCTTAAATAAACCGGCTCAACCAACAAAGGAGAAGCGCAATGGAATCCAACGACTTCGATCCAGGCCCGTGGATGGGACATGACTTCAAGAGCGCTCGCAGCACTTACGACGCGCATGCCGGCAGAAGCTACGCCAATGCCGTCGCTAGTAACAAAGGCAAGAAAGATCTCATCGAACCGCAAATCATTTTCCAGTCTTCAGCCCCTTTGGCAATCGTTTCCGACATTACCGGGTCGATGGGCGAAGATCCGAAAATCTTCTTCTCCAAGCTCGGATATCTCGACCTCGAAGGCCAGGAATATTTAGGCCAAGACATGGAAATCTGCTTCGGCGCCACCGGCGATGCTTACTGCGACAATTATCCGTTCCAAATCAGAAAACCGGTTTCCGGACAAGCAATGAAACAGGCGTTAGAAGATATTATTAAGGAGAAGGGCGGCGGCGGACAGCTGATGGAAACATATGAACTGTTCGCTCTGTATTTCGCCCGCCTGGTCCAGACGCCGAACGCGATCCGCAAGCCCATTCTTATCCTTATCGGCGATGAAGCGCCTTATCCGTTCGTCAACGAGGATCAAGCGGAAGACCTGCTCGGAATCACGCTCAATGAACGGCTGTCGACTAAGTCCATTTTTGAGGAATTGAAGAAGACGTGGTCCGTCTATCTGATTCGCCGGCCATACAATGGCGCGGTTGAAAAAGATGTGATGAACGCCACTAGCGCCAAGATCTATTACCAATGGGTCGAACTTCTCGGCGAAGACCATATCACGACATTGCCCAATGCTGATCGCGTAGTTGATATCATTTTCGGCATTTTGGCACAGGAAACCGGAAGAGTCGAGTATTTCAAAGATGAAGTGACTCAGCGCCAGCTTAAAGATAAGGACGGTCCCGAAAAGATCGCCATCGTGTTCAAGGCGCTGGAAACGATCCACACCTCTGGCGACGACGATTCTGTCAAACAACTGGGAGGCCCCGGCAGATCCGTCACTCGACGCAAGTCGAAAAACATCGCCAAAACCGGCGAAAAACTGATCTAGGAGGATACGGATATGTTCAGATTGTTCAAGCGCAAGCCGAGTATCCCTCCTCCGATTGCCACGCTAGATGAGCTGAAGCTCCATGTGACTCTTTGGCCCAGCTTCCCGCATTTCACTCAGTTCGCCAATGACAAAAGGATTGCCGGCATCAGGCTTAATAGCGCCATGATGAGCAATCCCGAACTGGATCATGAACTTGATGAAATCAAATCCAATCCCCCGTCCGTACCGCTGTGGTATGACATCAAGGGACGGCAATTAAGAATCACAGAAGTCAATTTCAATCCGAATTATCTGGACATCGTCCTCAACCATCCGATTAGCGTGCCCCTGCCCGTGCCGGTGCTTTTCAAAGCCGGATCGGACGGAGCCGAGCTTATTCGATTGGAAGACGGCGGCAGAAGATTGATTTTCAACGGCGGACCGCATTTCATGGTCAAGCCTGGCGAATCGCTCCACATCCGCCATCCAAAGCTGCAAATCTTGGGCGCGATGTTCACGGATGAAGAAAAGGAAAAAGTCGCCAAAGTCAGGCGCGCCGGCTTCTCCAAATATTATCTGTCATATGTAAGCGACCAACGCTACGTCGATGAGTTCCGTGAACTTATCGGCCCCGATGCCGAAGTCAAACTCAAAATCGAAGATAAGAAAGGCTTGGAATTCGTCGCGCGTGAATTCGTAAAAGACAGCAGGACTTCCCTGATCGCTGCTCGCGGCGATTTGTATGTGGAAATCGACCGACCTCATGAGATCATGGCAGCGCTGAAATTGATCGTTGCCAAAGATCCTTATGCCTGTGTCGGCTCCAGAATAATGCTGTCTGTCGTCGATGAACCGGTGCCTTCCTGTTCTGATTTCTTGGAACTGGCTTGGCTGTACGATATCGGTTATCGTGAAATGATGCTCTGCGACGAGCTATGTCTTAAAAAGGATCTGTTAACGGCGGCAGTCAACGCCTTTGACGGCTTCCGTACTGCCTACAAACAATAGCACTTTGATTGCAAAAGCGGCCACCCATTCGGGTAGCCGCTCTTTTATTTCTAATAATCCCTTAATTTTTCAATTCCCTTAATCTTCTCGATCTTCTCCAAAGACTTGGCCTCGATCTGGCGGATACGTTCGCGGGTAACATCGAATTCCTTGCCCACTTCTTCCAAAGTATGGGCCACGCCATCCTTGAGCCCGAAACGCATTTCCAGGACTTTCTGTTCGCGTGGCGTCAGCTCGGAGATGACCGCTTTGACGTAATCGCCCAAAATCTGTAGAGCGGCGGCGCGATCAGGCGTCATCGTCTTCTGATCTTCGATGAAATCCTCCAGCACGCTGTCCTCGCTGTCATCGCCCACCGGCGTGCCGAGCGATATCGTCTCCTGCGAAATCTTGATGATATGGTTGACCTTCTCCAGTTCCTCGCCCATTTCCGCGGCGATTTCTTCCGGCATCGGTTCGCGTCCCAAGTCCTGCACCAGTCTTCTCTCGACTTGCTGGAAACGATTTATGTTCTCCACCATATGCACCGGAATGCGGATCGTGCGCGATTGATCGGCGAGCGACCTGGTAATCGCCTGCCTGATCCACCAAGTGGCGTATGTCGAGAACTTATAGCCCTTATGATAATCGAATTTCTCCACCGCGCGGAACAAGCCGATGTTGCCCTCTTGGATCAGATCCAATAATGACAGATTCTTTCCGGTGAATTTTTTCGCGATAGAAACAACTAAGCGCAAGTTGGCTTTGATCAGCTTATGCTTGGCATCGGCATCCCCTCTTTCGATTCTCTTTGCCAGCGCGACTTCTTCATCGGTCGAGAGAAGCGGCACTTTGCCGATCTCGCGCAAATACATCTGGATCGAATCAGCGGAAATATCGCCCAAGTCCAATGACTCGCTCAAAGTGATCTTCGGCGTTTTCTTGCCCGGCACGATCGGCAAAAGAGCTCCGCCCGGCTTGGCCAGAAGAGACGGCGCTTCCACCACGGGAATACTCGCCATTTCCAAGTCGTCCAAAAACTGCTCATACTTCTCGATGTGCTCTTCTAATTCGGGGAAAGATAAGAATAATTCCTGTTCGGTAATGAAGCCGCGGATCTTGCATTTCTTCATTAGGATCGCTAGCTCTTCCGCTGTCGGCTCGACGATGATGTGCGGCGGTTCCTTTACAACAACCGGCTTTTTTTTGTGCTCAAACTTCGCCCTCGCAATTTTTTTCTGCGGGTGCTTATGCTGTTTAGTATTTTTCTTGGGTGCGAGTTTTTTTACCTGCTTATGCAGCGGCTTCTTCGCAGCCTTTTTATGAGTTGTTTTTTTGATCGGTTTTTTCATTGTATAAATTGAAAGAATTGAGATCACTGAATCCCATTCTTAATTCTTAATTCATAATTCTTAATTAGCTAGACGGCCGATATCTGTTTGACCAGATCATTCAGCTCAAGATAGATTTTTTCCGCTTGAGGCTTATCGGAGCGCTTTTCCGCTTGTTCGAGATCGAACTTCAAGCGCGAAATCTTTGACTTAAGATAACCGCTTTTCAGCAGTTTAAGCATATTGTCTAATTCAATTTTGGCATCTTTCGCCGACAACTCAAAAAAA
>JBAYGU010000049.1:0-6690 GCA_041666505.1 Candidatus Buchananbacteria bacterium
TCACTTCAAGCCATGCTTATTATATACTACTATGTTCTTTTTTTGTGGGTTAACGGAACGGTAAAACCTTTTCAAGTCGCACCAGTAGAACTGGTGGATTACCTACTGGGTAAAACTATTTATGGCGGCAGAAAATGAGCTAGGTTCTTATGGTTCGCTTATTCCTCGTATGTCTTTGTCGGAAAGAATTGCCATTGATGCTATTGATATAATGAAGAAACGGCGAAAACTATCCAAGCTCATTAATTTGTTATGATTTATCGATTTCTAGCGTCCTGCGTAGCATGGGCGCTTTTTTCTTGACACTTTTTTTGTTTTGTGCTAAATTGATGTTATCAAATCAAATAATATTATCACTATGACATTGAAGTTACCCGCTATTTTACGAGAAAATTTAGGCAGAAAGGCCCAGTATGTCCGCGATGCCGGCAAGATCCCGGCCGTCATTTACGGCCATAAAGTTGAGAACCAGAACCTCGAGCTTAACTATGTTGAGTTTGAGAAGATTTTGGAGAAAGCCGGCGAAAGCACGATTTTGGACGTTGTTGTTGGCGATAAGGCACCCTTGAAAGCGCTTATTTCTGAGGTCCAATATGAACCGGTAAGCGGCCGCATCCGCCACGTCGATCTGCATCAGATCAATATGAAGGAAAAGATCAATGCTAATGTCGAGATTAAATTCATCGGAGAATCCCGTGTGGTCAAGGAAGACGGCGGTACTGTCATGCATAATATCTCCGAAGTTGAAATCCGCTGTATGCCGAATGATTTGATCCATGAAATCATCGTCGATGTCGCTGGCTTAAAGGAATTTGATGACGTCATTACTATTGCAGATTTGAAGGTTCCAACTAATATTGAAATCATCGACCATGAGCCGACTGACGTCGTAGCTATCGCCATGAAGCCGAAAGTTGAAGTCGAAGAAGTCGCTCCTGTCGCAGCCGTTGAAGGTGCAGAAGGCGCTGCTCCTGTTGCCGGTGCTGAAGGTGCTGCTCCTGTGGGCGAAAAGAAAGTTCCGGAGAAGAAATAATCCATTTATCAAAATCCCGCTCTCAATCGAGAGCGGGATTTTTCGTATATATTTTAGTAATTTCTATAATACTTTTCTTTACAGAAAAGTATTGCAAAAGAATCGCGCCGAAATAAATCATGGCTAGATTTTTTAAAAGATTTATTAATGGCGCAACTTCGATACAATGCAAATACAAATAAATTATTCTATAAATTTGATTAGTAACAATCTCGGCCGCTTAGCCAGATCTTTCTTTACCTCAATTTTGGTAGAGGGAAAATATTTTTTAGCAAGAGAAAAAAAATCTCTCCAATTATAGCTGCCGATTTCGGCAACTAAATAACTGGGTTTGAATTCTGATGAATTGATCTGCTTGAATAACTCTTCGTATAAAGCAGTGCCATGCTTGCCGGCGTAAAGCGCATCTTGCGGCTCATACTTTAAACCTCGCTTAATCTCGATCGGGAAATCCCTGATCTCGCGCTTATCAAGGTAGGGGAGATTAGCCGCAAGAATGGAATCTTTGATAATCTCGGATTTGACGCATTTGAGCAAATCGCTCTTTATGAAGCTAATTTTCAATCTCAGCGCCTTGGCATTGATTTTGGCTAAATGGATAGCATCAGCAGAGGCATCCAGAGCCAAAATTCGGGCTTTAGGCAGGTTTTTGGCCAAGGCTAGGGCAATCGAGCCTGATCCGGTTCCGATGTCTAGAATCGCGCTTTTTGAGCCTTCTGGTAGTGCCAGGGCGATAATTTCGCTTACCAGCAATTCCGTTTCCGGACGGGGGATTAAGACGTTCTTATTGACTTTGATTGGCAGGCCGTAAAATTCCTTTTCGCCGATTAAATAAGCGATCGGTTCATACTTGGCGCGGCTAGAAATCAGTGTTGAACACATTTTTTGTTCAGCCGGTTTAAGTATTCTTTCGGTATGAGCCAATACATACTCTCTGGGCTTTTTTAAGACATGACTTAAAATCACCTCGGCGTCCAGGCGCGCGGATGAGATTTTTTTAGCCGCCAATTTTTTTGTCGCGTCATTTAATACCGTTTTAATATCCATATGAGCCCCATTGACATAATTAAGCAAATTTGATACTTTTATTCTACATTAATCTCGCACATTTAACAATTAACTGAATGGAAAAAAAAGGAGAAAAACCATGAGTGACGGCCATGCAGACGCAATGAATCATATCGCTGTTGCGATAGAAGATTATCTCGAATCGCTGGTTCGATACCATGAACATTTCGCGATTCCAGAATTTACTGGCATTGTCACTAATACTCCAAAGGATAGGTTGGCCATTTTGGGAGATTGTGTAATTCAATCTGCGGCTATTAAGGAAGAAATCCGCAGATGTACGGACGAATTGCTTAAGATCGATCCTTATTTCCTGATCCAAGTCATGAAAATCAGGAATCATGATGCATTCGTTGCTTATACGGAGCTTCCTTTTCCGGGGCTCGAAGATCTTTTTCTTCTTCTGCAAGCCAATGGCAAGCTGTCCAAAATCATTCGTTTGCAGCAGGCGACTGAATTTCGCAATATGCTCTTAGTATTTACCGACGAGAATTGGCGGATACTTCCTAATGGCGTCCACTATCAATCGCCGTTGAAATTCGTTGATGGCGAGCAAGATGTCCTGTTGGGCTTTTGGAAACAGAGATGCAGCGGCAGGAGAAGCGCGCCGGTTGATCGGCGGTTGCCACTCATGATTGTCGGCAGCAAATCTTATGCGTGCATTCATTGGAAACTTGTTACCGCATTCCAACCAAGCTTTTAATTCGCACTTATAAACAAACCGACCCATCGCTGGGCCGGTCTTTTTATTCTGCATTCCAATTACTTATTACTTATTACTGATTACTTTATTACTTATTACTTTTCTGCACTGATCGCCAACTGGTCGAAATGATTCTTCAAATCAGCGTGGATCTGATCGAGATCGCCGGCCATAACGATGGGAATATTAGAGTAGTTTTCGCCGACGCGATGATCGGTAATGCGATCCTGAGGGAAGTTATAGGTACGGATTTTTTCGCTTCTGTCACCAGTACCGATCATGCCCTGGCGCTGCGCCTTTAGCTTGGCGTTTTTTTCTTCTTCACGCAGAGCTAATAATCTGGAGCGCAGAACCATCATGGCCTTCTCGCGATTCTGCACTTGAGAGCGTTCGTCTTGGCAGTTGACGATCAGACCGGTCGGCATATGGGTGATGCGCACGGCCGAATAGGTCGTGTTGACTGATTGTCCGCCATGGCCGCCGGCGCAGAAGGTGTCGATGCGCAGATCCTTGGCATCGATCTTCAGGTCGAGTTCTTCGGCTTCCGGCATGATCGCCACAGTAACGGTCGAGGTATGGACGCGGCCTTTCTTTTCTGTTTCCGGCACGCGTTGGACGCGATGCACGCCGCTTTCGAATTTCATTTTGGCATAGACGCTGTTGCCGGTAATTTCGAAAATGACTTCCTTGTACCCGCCCAAGCCAATGCGGCTTTCTGAGAGTAGCTTGGTTTTCCAGCCTTGCTTTTCCGCGTACCGCGCGTACAGGCGGAACATCTCAGCCGCGAACAAAGCGGATTCATCGCCGCCGGCTCCAGCGCGGATTTCGACGATGACGTTTTTCTTATCATTCGGGTCTTTGGGGATAAGCAGGCTCGTCAACTGTTTTTCCAGATCGTCTTTGGCTTTAAGCAGCTCTTCTTTTTCTTCCATCGTGATCTTAACCATCTCCGAATCGTCAGAATTTTCTGAGATCATATTCTCCACCTCGCTCAGATCATTCTCGACTTTTTCCAGTTTCTTTTTCGCGCCAATTACTTCTTTTAGGTCGTCGTATTCCTGCGACGTTTCTTTCAATTTTTGAATATCAGAAATCACGGACTCGTCCTGCAGTAGACGTTCCAATTCTTCGAAGCGTGTTTGAAGTTGTTTAAGTTTGTCTCTCATATCTATACTATTATATCCTAATTAAAAAGAACCCGCCACCGCGAAGGGGACTGGGCTCTTTCTAAGCGTAGCTACTTTTTGATGACTTTGATTCCTTCAGCTTCAGCTTTTTTGGCGGCGCGCATGGCTTTCTGCTTGCCTTTCTTTTCCGTCTTAGAAACGACGGTCGCAGCTTTGCCCTCGGATTTCTTCTGGAATTTCTCGACGCGGCGAGCGCTATCAAGCAGCTTCTGCTTGCCGGTATAGAACGGATGGCAGGCGGAGCAGATTTCGACGTGGATTTCTTCCTGAGTCGAGCCGACTTCAAAGGTATTGCCGCAGGCACAGATAACCTTGGCTTTGTCGTAGTATTTTGGATGGATTTCTTTTTTCATATTGTGGATAATTTTTTATAGGCTAATTATAGCTGATTTTTATGTAAAAGTCAAGAATGCGAGTTTTTTGGTGTTTTTGAATACATATTTGACATATATTTAATAGTATGATAGATTAATCAGTATTCTTTTACGTTCTTTAATTAAATCAAGGCGGCCAAAGGTGGCCAAAAAGGGAGAACTGATGATGGAAAAGAATGTCTACCTGTTCAGTGATGGGCCGAATTTTTGGGTTATTCCGGAGTATAATTTGGCAAGAGCGTGGCGAAAATTATTTAACGAATTTAGGCTTGCTGTGAAAATGGGCGGGTCAAACGAGTTAAGGGATAAAATTTTTACCAATTCTGAAATTAAGCGAAGAGTAGACTTCCATGTTACCCTGGTTAAGGGACAGATATTCCCCAAAGGCAAGAAAAAGAACGGTATATCTGTTGATTCGTATGCCAATCTCGTATTCGGAGCTATTGGCGACTAAAAGGGCTATTTGTATCATTATTATCAATCATAGTCTCAGCAAGTGCTGAGACTTTTAATTTCCTTGACTTATATCGGGTATTCTGATAATATCTAGTCATAAATAACGCCCTTATGAGCGTTAATTTAATTAATAATAATCCCTCATACTTCGATATTTCCTTGTCCCCCAGGCAATATAGCCCGGACGGATTAAAGAAGTAGAGGCAGAAAGGAAAAACTATGCAATTACCAAGCGTTATGGAGCTGCTCCAATCAGGAGTACACTTCGGCCATCAGAAAGGCAGATGGCACCCGAAAATGAAGCCTTACATTTTTGCTGAAAGAAACGGCGTCTATGTGATCGATTTGGAAAAGACAGTAGAAAAGCTGGCGGAAGCGACTGACTTCGTAGAGAAGATTGGCGCGAACGGCGGCACTGTTTTGTTTGTCGGCACTAAGAGCCAGGGCAAGAAGATCATCCGGAAATATGCCGATCAGGCCGGAATGCCTTATATTACCGAGCGCTGGGTCGGAGGCTTGTTCACCAATTTCGGCAATGTCGGCAAATTGATCAAGAAATACAAATCGCTCAAGGAACAGAAGGAAAGCGGCGCCTTGGCCAAATATACAAAGAAAGAACAGGTCAACATCGATAAGGAAATCGAACGATTGGAAAAGATGGTCGGCGGTTTGGAAATCATGACGAAGCTGCCTGACGCGGTATTTATTCTCGACTCCAAACATGAGAAGACTGCATTACTCGAAGCTCGCAAGAGGAAGATCCCAGTCATTTCATTTGCCGATACCAATATTAATCCGGAAACTTTGGATTATCCGATTCCTGCCAATGATGATGCCGTTAATTCGATCGAACTGATCACTAAGACGATCGCCGAAGCGATCAATTTCGGCAAAGTCAAAGGAAACAAGGAAGGTAATAAGTAATAAGTAAAATGTAATATGTAATTTGAATTATAATTTATTACTTATTACTTGTTACATATTACAAAAATATATTTTTACTCAAATTATATTTTAAAATATAATTAATTTCATTATACATATATGTCCGTAGACTTAAAGCTCGTTTCACAGCTGCGCGATAAGACCGGCGCAGGATTGTCCGATTGCCGCGCCGCCTTGGAAGAGGCCAATGGCGATTTGGATTTGGCCGTGGAAATCATGCGCAAGAAAGGCGAAGTCAAAGCAGCTAAGAAAGCAGACCGCGCCACCAAGGAAGGCGTAATCGCCACTGCCGGCGACACATCAAAAATCGCCGTCGTCGCTTTGGCTTGCGAGACCGATTTCGTTTCACGCACCGAAGCCTTCAGAAATACCGTGAAAGAATTGGCAGAAAAATTATTGGCCGCTCCTAGCGTCGAAGAGTTTAAGACAGCCGCGGAATCCTACATCCAGAATGAATTGACGATGAAGATCGGCGAGAATATGCTGATCGCCGGTGCTGGAGTCTATTCCGGAGGAGTTATCGGCAGTTACATACATTCTAACTTGAAGATTGCCGGCGTCGCTGTCTTGAGCGGCGGCTCTCAAGAAATCGCCAACGACGTTGCCATGCAGATCGCGGCCATGAAGCCGAAATATCTTAATCCGGAAGCAGTTCCCGCGGATGTGTTGGAAAAAGAAAAAGAGATTTATCGCGAACAGCTGAAAGGCGAAAACAAGCCGGAACAGATCTGGGATAAGATCATCGCCGGCAAATTGAATAAATTCTACGAGGACAATTGCTTGGTCAGCCAGCTGTTTATCAAGGACGACAGCAAGAAGATTTCTGACTTGATCGGAGAAAACACGATCAGTGACTGGGCCTTATTCTCATTATAATATTTGTCGATAGTTTGCAGCCGCTTAGCATCGCTAGGCGGCTGATGA
>JBAYGU010000050.1:0-6674 GCA_041666505.1 Candidatus Buchananbacteria bacterium
CTCGTTTTTCGTTGGCATCGGCCAAGGTGCTGCGGCACAACACGGTGCGAAAACCCAGATGATATAACTTCTCGCGATAAGCAGTCAAACAAACAACAATGTCACGCAAACTTTTCCGAAAGGCGTAGCATCAAGATCAAGAAGTATGAGACGATTGATGCGGTCCTGCTTGGCTTATATTTCAGAAAAGGACAGGAGCTGGTGCCGGAAAACATTTCTGGCGCGTTGCTTGGCTTGTACGACTCAAACTTGGGCAAATATTTGCCAGCAATGAAGGTTAATCTTGATCCCAATGGGCCGCAGATCAAAACTGCGGGACAGCGGGAACGGCTCGTCGCTTTGACGCAGGAAATAACCGAATCGGTTTCCGGATCGATCGATCCTGATGGCAAAGTGGTCACGCTTTATGATGCTTATCTGATCGAAGGCGCATATATCTTGCGCCAGCTGATCGGAGATGATCATGGCGTCGATCTCGAGCAGCTGCTTTTTGATCTGCCTCGCGGCCATGATTTGATTTCTTTGTTGAAGTTATATTGGTCGCCAAAGAAGAAGCTTACAGCGGCTGAAGCATTCGTTGATGAGAATTTGAAATTGTTTCAATTGTTGGCATTTTTGGATAAAGAGCGCTATCAACGCTTTGCCAAGTATTTCGGCCGGTCGCGCGAAATCAAGGCGACATCGGCCAAGCTGATAAAGCCGCAGACAGTCATGGACTTGAGCCGGCCGATAGTGCTTGAGGCGCAGGTATTCGATCTCAAGTATGGATCATGCGCTATGGCTGCCGGTTTCCACTCGTGGTACTGCGATTCATTCGTCCTGACCAATTGCTTTGCGGAGCGCGTCAGGTATGATAAATCGACCACTACGGATTATGCCACAGTCCAGGATCTGTGCCGCCGCTATACGGCGAAGAAACGCCGTGCGGCAAGAAAAAAATAATCTTAGATAAATCGTTCATTATTGCCAGCCAGCGTAAATCCTTCGGGAAATTATCGCTGGCTGTTTTTTTATTGATAAATTTTGATAAGCATTGAATCTGAATGATTTTTGCGGTAAAATATATCATATCAGGATTAAATCCATAAAATTGAGATATGCTGCGACAACAACCGGAAACATTAATCAATAGGAATGAAGCTGAAGCTCGCGATTTGAGCGCGGAATATTTTGCCGATGGCTATCCCAAACCGGAGGAATTTTTGGAAGTACTGGAAAAAACTAATCCGGAATATGTGGAAACGTATCAAGCAGCTTTAAAAATAGCTGAAGTTTGCCGCGAGGAAGGCGGCAGGGCGCTTTTAGTCGGCGGCAGCGTGAGGGATTATTATTTTAATCTGGTGCCGAAAGATTACGATATAGAAATTTACCGCTTGGAACGGCCTAAAATAATTGAAATAATATCTCAATTCGGCACTGTCAAGGAGGTCGGCAAGGCATTTAAAGTCATGTCTTTGGTTTTGCCCAATGGCGCTTCGTTGGACGTGTCATTACCAAGAGTTGATAATAAGACGGGTCCCGGGCATAAGGGTTTTGAAGTGACTTCCGATCCTTATATGAGCATCAAAGATGCGGCCATTCGCAGGGATTTTACAATCAACTCGTTGGCTGCTGATCCTTTGACCGGAGAGGTTTATAATTATTATGACGGCTTGAATGATATTAAAAATCGCGTTCTTCGAGTTACCGATGAGAAAAAGTTCAAAGAAGACGCTTTGAGGGTTTTGCGCGGCGCCCAATTTTTTGCCAGAATGAGCTTGTCGGCAGACGATACTTGCCGCCGTATTTTGACCGAAACATCTCACGATATCGGTGAATTATCCAAAGATAGATTTATTATTGAGTGGGAGAAACTGATGATCAAGGGTTTCCGGCCTTCGCGAGGTTTGGAATTGTTAAAAGATCTGGGAGTATTGAAAGAGTGGCATCCCGAATTGGATGTTTTGTCGAATATTCCGCAGGAGCAGGAGTGGCATCCGGAGGGCGATGTCTGGCGTCATACCTTGATGTCTGTAGATGCGGCTAGCGAACATTTGAATGATTTCGGCTTAGACAAAGAACAAAAGCTGACCGTTATGCTCGCCACGTTGTGCCACGATTTGGGCAAGGCGACGACGACAGAATTTAATCCGCAGAAACAGCGTTTGACCACTCATGGCCATGGTGAGGCTGGCGCCGAACCCACCAAAAGATTTTTAACTAGTATTGGATTGGATCAAAATAATATCGAATTCAATAAGATTATCAAATTAGTAATCGAACACTTATCACCGACTTTTCTATACTTTCGAAATTTTGAAAGCAAACAAAAAGTCAAAGTCGCTGCAGATGGCGCTATTCGGCGGTTGGCCAAAAGGATACATCCGGCCACTATCAGGGAATTAGTGGCTGTGGCGACTGCTGATCATTTGGGTCGCGGGCCGTTTACCGAAGAAAATGGCCAGACGATATTCAATCTTTACGAGGCTGGGCAATGGCTGATTCAGGAAGCGGAAAGCTTGGGTGTGGACAAGGAACCTCCAAAAAAAATATTGACTGGCCGAGATCTTGTAATTTTGGGTTTTAAACCGGGCAAGAATATTGGACGTATCATGACGCTGGCTGATAATCTGCGCGATAGCAAGGGTTTAAACGAAACTGATGTTTTGGGGCATATAATTATCACGAAGCCAGAGGGTGTTCAAGGTAGTGAAGATGAAGAAGAAATAATCTCGGTTTTGGAAAAACTAGCTCAAGAATAATTATGAACTCTTGCGTTTAAATTTTTTAGTGCGTTATTGTTGATTTTGTGCTATAATGCAGGCATTAAGAGTAATCCGTTTGTAAAGGTCGGGAGTTACTGCAGGAGACGGCATTCAGCCGTTTCATAAATTCTCATTTTACGAATATGAATAAATTCAATTACATGGATTGGATTGCCATCGTATTGGTGGTGGTCGGTGCCTTGAATTGGGGTTTAGTCGGATTGTTCAGCTTTGACCTGGTTGCCGCATTGTTCGGCGATATGTCTATGCTATCGCGCATAGTCTATACTTTGGTCGGCTTGTCTGCCGTTTATGTGGCAGTCATGTGCGCCAAATGGTGCAAGAAGTAATATTATTTCTCTTTAAAATCCCTTCGACGAAAATCGGAGGGATTTTAAAATTGATTGTAAAAATGCTAGAATTATAGCAATATAATAGTTTGACTATATAACAATTTTCAATGAAATTATCCAAAGAAAAAATAATCATAATATCGACCATATTGATCGATGTCATCGGATTGGGCATTATTATACCGGTGATGCCGTACTTTGTCCAAAGCATCGATGCTTCCGCTTTGACGATTACGATGCTGTTCGCCGTTTTCTCGCTCTGCTCATTTTTAAGCGCGCCGATTTTGGGAGCCCTTTCGGATAGATTCGGCCGCCGTCCGGCGTTAATCGTCAGTATTGCCAGCACGGCTGTCGGCTGGTTCGTTTTTGCCGGCGCGACAAATGTCATTACCGGTTTATCGGCCGTATCATTGATGGCATGGCGGCGGGAAATTTTCCCATCGCCCAGAGCTACATGGCTGATTTGTCTAAGGATAATAAAGAGCGCACTGCCAATATGGGCATGGTCGGCGCAGTGTTCGGCATCGGCTTTATCATCGGTCCGGTCGTCGGCGCCTTGCTGTCGCAGATTTCCATGGCTTTCCCTTTTTATTTCGTGGGAGTTTTGGCGTCGCTTAACACTATCGCAGCCATTTTCTTTCTGCCGGAAACTAATAAGAATCTGGCCAAAGGGCGGAAAATTTCCATTCATCCCTTCGCTCCGATCAAGCTGGCCATAGCAGACAAGTTTCTGCGTTCGCGCTATTTGGTCTTATTCTTATTCGGCTTGGCTTTCGCCGTCCAGCAATCTATTTTCGCCTTATATACCCAAAGCACTTTCGGCTTTGATGCCAAATCTACCGGATACATGATGACAGTCATCGGCGTTATTATGATCGTCAATCAGGGCTATCTACTCAAGCATTTTTGGCTGAAGAAATTTGATGAGTCTAAATTGGAGGTCTGGCTGATGCTGGCCATAGCTGCCGGATTCCTCATAATGAGCGCGTCAAATATTTATATCTTTATCGGCGGTTTGCTGGCTATGATTACCAGCCAATCGATATTGCGAGCAGTAATGTCGAGCCGTATAACCGGCTTTGCCGATCAGAGCAGAAAGGGCGAGGTTGCCGGCATTATGGCCGCTTTGATGACTTTGGGCATGGTCATCGGTCCATTGGGCATCGGCGCGGTTTATGAATATAACGAGCATTTGCCTTTTATGATCAGCAGCTTCGTTTTATTCATCGCCTTCGTCATAACGTATATCAATCGGCACAAGATTCCGGAAAATAGATTCCATCACCGAGAAGCCGAACCGATTGAAGTGCTTTAATTTTCTGATTTTAAAAAACGCCTCAATTGAGTTGAGACGTTTTTTATATTTATTATCTGATCGATTTATAGCCCCCAGGCACGCCATGCGGCGAGAGGACGATTTGCCAGAGCTGGATTCCGCGAGCGCGAAAATTACCAGCGCAGCACAATAGATAATACTGCCACATACGGTAAAATCTTTCATCATATTTGCCCTGGAGCTTGGGCCAGGTATGAATGAAATTATCATGCCAAGCCATCAAAGTCTTGTCATAATCGGCGCCGAAGTTGTGCGCGTCTTCGATGACGAATAAATTCTCTGCGCTGGCCGCGAGCTGCTTAAGCGACGGCAGACAGCCGTTGGGAAAGATGTATTTTTCGATCCATGGGTCGGTATTGGCGCCGGTTTTCTGGCTGCCGATAGTGTGCAACAGGAACAACCCGTTTTCTTTCAGGCATTTTCTGGCGATCTCCATGTAAGCGCGGTAATTTTTCGGGCCGACATGCTCGATCATGCCGACAGAAATGATATGATCGAATTTCTCGTTCAAGCCGCGGTAATCCTGCAGGCGGAATTCCACGTCCAAACCCTGGCAGCGCTCTTGAGCCAGCTTGGCTTGCTCTGAGGAGACGGTTATGCCCACGACTTTCACTTTGTAATTTTCCGCCGCATGCTTGGCGAAACTGCCCCAGCCCGAGCCGATGTCGAGCACTTTCTGGCCCGGCTGAAGATTGAGTTTCCGGCAGATCAGATCCAATTTGGCGGTTTGCGCGCTGTCGAGATCATCCGCCTCGCGCCAGTAGCCGCAGCTGTAAGCCATGGTCTCGCCGAGCATCGCCCGGAACAGATCATTGCCCGTGTTATAATGCTTCTCGCCGATCTGATAGGCGCGCTTGACCGCCTGCAGATTGAATATTTTCGCTTTGATAAATCCCAAGACGAGCGGCAGGTTGAGGCCCATCCGTCCGGTGATGTCGGTCAAAAGCAGGCGATAGAAAAATTCATCCAGCTTTTCGCACTCCCACCAGCCGTCCACGTAGGCATCGCCCAGCCCCAATGAGCCCTCGGCTTTGACGCGGTCGTAAAGCCCGGGATTTTTTATTTGCGGATCCCAGGGATTCGTGCCGTCCATGGCGATCCCGGTCGGTTTGAGCAGATCATTGACCCAATTGATGACATTAGCCATATGGTTGATAATTTCATACATCATAATTATAAACACATCAGAAAATATTTCGCAAGCGTTTTAAAGCAGGATAGTTCAGCTCACAATTTTTCCCAAAGCAGCATGAAGTTTTTTCTTTCCATCTCTGCCATGTCGGCGCTTTTGATCACTAAAGACGCCAGCTCCTTTTTGGATGAGAAGAACGCCACCTTATCTTTAAAAATCACCTTGTTGCCAGAAAACTTGAAGTTTTCCGGAATGAATTTCGTCTGTCTTAATTCTCGCGTGTCGATTTTGGCCGATGTTTTGGAAAACTCATCCGGCCGGACGATCTGCAGGAATTTAATGTTTTGCTGAACCCGCTTCTTAATGTATCGGTTGGCGTAGCTTTCTGAAATAACATCGTTCAAATCATCGGCAGAACCGAAATAAAGGATGTCGCCGGCATTATCAGCCAGGCTATCGTCAAGAATCGAAATATAGCCGTCTTTTCCCTTGTAGAATTTAACTTCGGGCTCGTTATTGCTTTTCTTATTTTCCAGCGCTTCCAACTGGGGCAGGGCCGTTGTCAGATCGTTTTTAATCTTATCCAACCGCGACATCAGCGAGCGCGGGGAAGTGGCGATATAGTGCGTGCCGTATTTGGCCTGATATATGCCCAAAATGCCCTTGGCGACCATTTTTTCGGCCAAAGGATAAATGCTGGTTCGCTTGATTTTGGTCAAAAAAGATAATTCTTTAGCCGTGGCATTGCCGTTCGTTAGCAAAGCCAGGTAGATTTTCACTTCTTTATCTGATAGTCCATAGTTGGCCAGAATCTGCTTGATTCCGTCGTTCATAATTTAGACGATATTTTTGACATCTATATTATATACCATATTAATACATTTGTAAAGTGGATAAATTTGCTTATTTTATTGATTAAATAGTGGAAAATTACTCATCAATATGTCAAATAAATATGATAAATATGATAAATATATTGACATATTATAAATAGTTTTACCCAGTAGGTAATCCACCAGTTCTACTGGTGCGACTTGAAAAGGTTTTACCGTTCCGTTAACCCACAAAAAAAGAACATAGTAGTATATAATAAGCATGGCTTGAAGTGA
>JBAYGU010000051.1:0-6305 GCA_041666505.1 Candidatus Buchananbacteria bacterium
CGAGGGTAAATTCTAATTCATTAAAATAACTAACTAATTAAAATTGGGTAATTGGACAAGATCGCCCTCTGGGCGACCCCACTTATCAAGCCACCAGCTTTGCTGGGGGTATTCTGACTAAATCAGCGACCTTCTCTGAATATTCACCAATACGCGTATTTCTTTTGATTTCCTCTTCATCCGGAGTGTATGCTTTTACTATGATATTTAGGGGTAATAAAACCACAAAATACAACAGAAAAGACAGCATGCGCTTAATGACCCATTTTATCTTTAACATCACATCTCTCCTTTGCTGTTTGTTATGCCAGTTAACTATAATGTACTGCTCTCCTTAAAATACTCCACAACATCCAAAACGTCAATAGCTGAAACCCGAGGACTATCTTTAAATTGCATGATTTCATTACTGCTCAAGTCAGTCACCAAACCGACGGAACTCATACCGAAGCTGGTCGGAGTCAAAGAAGCCACGACGCCCGACTGGCATTTGCGGCATTTGATGTAAATCAAATGAGAGCCGTTGGCTTCATCGAGCAAGGCGGTTTCCATCGGATTATGCTCCATCTGGCAAATGGGGCAGCGCGAGACGATCTTGAGCCCGTCCATTCCCCTGTCCTTGCCGAATTGATTCTGTCCTGACATGTCTTTCATATATATGCAATATAGCAGAATGGCGGATATATTTCAAATTTCTTATTTCTATATTTCTTTTACTTCCCTCTAATCGCCACGCCATAACGATAGACGCTCATGTTGATGCCGATCATGGTCAGAATTGTCAAAAGAAAACTGCCGCCATAGGAAATGAGCGGTAAAGAAATACCGGTAACCGGCAAGAGCCCGATGCACATGCCGACATTAATGAAGACATGGAAGAATATCATGCCGGCGGTCAGAAGCGCGATGAACATGCCGAAATCATCAGGCGCGTTTACGGCCACGCCATAGAAGCGGAAAAACATGAAACCGTAGAGCATCAGCACCATGGCCACGCCGATGAAACCGATCTCCTCAGCAATGACGGAGAATATGAAATCAGTCTGGCTTTCCGGAATGAATTTCAATTGGCTTTGCGAGCCGAAGCCCAAGCCGCGGCCTAATAATTTACCCGCGCCGACAGCGATAATGGATTGCCGGACATTGTATCCCCGGCCCTGGGGATCGCGAGACGGGTCAAGGAAAGAATAAACGCGATCCTTCTGATACGGTTGCAGAATGCCGAACCAGACGACTGCGAGAGTAGCCAGAATCAATCCGGCGACCAATATAACATGCCATTTGTTCTTGACGATCAGTAGAAATGCGACCAGCCAGATGAAGAACAGAACCATGGCGGAACCGAAATCGGGTTGGACGCCGACCAGCAATATCGGCAATAGGACTACCGCGCCCATGAACAGCAATTGACGCATCTTATAAATCGTCCGGCTGTAGCGGCTGCAGATATCCGAGAGTACGATAATGGCGAATATCTTCGTCAGCTCCACTGGCTGAAAGCTCATAAAGCCGAAATCAAACCAACCCCGCGCACCATTCACTACCGAGCCGAGCGGCGTCAGAACTAGGATCAAAAGAATAATGGAAATGCCGTAGCCGATCCAGCCGACCGCGCGCCACAAACGGTAATCGATATAGGAAACAGCTATCATGATCGGTACGCCGATAATGAGCCACATCAATTGCTTCTGGAAGTTGCCGAATTCGTTCATGCCCCGGCCCAAAGCGACTGAGTAAATCGCGGCCAAGCCGAATAAAGCCAAAAAAATAATGGATAAAAGCAGCAGCCAATCGACATGTCTTAAAAATTTTAAATTCATTAAATTGTTTCTTATTCCCTTCTGAGGGCTTCAATCGGATCCATCTTAGCCGCATGCTGGGCGGGATAATAGCCGAAAATCAAGCCGACCGCAGCGGAAAAGCCGAAAGCTATAAATATCGAGCTGGGTGGCAGAATAAAATCCCAGCTGAAGCCGAACAGGCTTGCAATATAACTTACTAAATATGAAAATGCAATACCGATAGCTATGCCGAAAAATCCGCCCAAGAGCGTCAGGATAATCGCCTCCAATAGGAATTGCCAGAGAATAGCGTTCTTCTTGGCGCCGACCGCCTTGCGTAAGCCGATCTCGAAAGTCCTTTCCGTGACGGAAACATACATGATATTCATAATCCCGACACCGCCAACCAGAAGCGATATGCCGGCAATGGCAATTAGAAGCAGGGTGATGCCGTTAAAAATAGAATCAATCATCGCTTTAGCCTCAGCCATGGTTGTGATGGCGAAGTCCTCCTTATTCAAATCCTCGATCTTATGTCTGGTATCGAGCAAATATTTAATATCCTCGGCCGTCTGAGCATCCTTTGAAGCGTCAATCATCTCAGCTCCGATGAATTGCACATGGTCGATGCCCATGACAATTTTTTGCATGGTTTGCAAAGGCGCGAAAACCATATCGTCGAAGCTGAGACCGAAACCGCCGCCCTGCGACACCATGACGCCGATGATCCGGAATTTTGTCTTGCCCATTTTTATCTCTTGGCCGATCGGATCCTGATTGCCGAACAGCTTGGATGACAAGTTGGAGCCGAGAACCGCCACGCGCGCCAGTTCATTGCCTTCATCCGCGGTAAAAAATCTGCCGCTGGCGATTTTCGCCGTGCCCATTTCCGCGTACCCCGGCGTCACGCCGAAAATCGTAGCTGATTTAGTCACGTTCAAATACGAAACGATTTCCGAATCCATTATCGCGCCGTAATAATTTTTTATGTTATCCAATTTGCTGATAGCCTCGGCATCATCGAGAGTCAAGGTCGTAATCTGGATTCCCTGGGCTTGGCCGGCGGCATTGTCTACGGACGTATGTGAAGCGGACGGCACTTTGACTTCGATCTGAATCAGATTCGAGCCGAATGCGTCCAGCTGGCCCGTGACCAAGCCTTTCAAGCTTTCGCCGGCGGACATAACAATAATCACCGCGGCGATGCCTATGACAATACCTATGACAGTCAGCGTAGTTCGAGCTTTATTGTTGATTAATGATTTTGTGGCGATATTTAGAATTGAAATCATAAATAGTTTAGTCAAACACTCATGTCATTCCGACCGTAGCGAAGCGGAGTGGAGGAATCCCTTGAATTTATTATTGCGTATTTAAAGAGATCTCTCCACTTCGTCTGGATTACCAGACTTCGGTCGAGATGACATCTACATAGCAAAATCACAAATTGATTTATAATCGCACCAGCGGCATTTTTCTTTTTCGGGTTTGGCTTCGAAGTTGCCAGTCTTGATATCTTCGATCGTGCCGATGATCTTTTCCTTCAGTTTTTCTATCTCCGTCTCCTTGCCCAAGAATGATATTTCCGAATTATTGTCGAAATAATAGAAAGCCAATTCGGTCACCGGAATCCTCAATATCTCTTGCGCCGCCATCTGGTAAATCAAAAGCTGTTCCTTGTCTTCCCCAGCAAGCTTTTCTTTCGGCGAACCGGTCTTGTAATCCACTAATCTCATGCCGCCAGCGGTCTTATCGATCCGATCGATAGCGCCTCTGATCGCATATTCGCTATTGAGCTTGAAAGTGAAGCCATATTCAACATACTCAGCGAGCGGCATATCCGTTTGCCAATCATCAAAGAATTTTTTCAGCGATTTGAGTCCCCTATCGTAATAATCATCTTTGGTTTTAATATCCGGATACCAGTCATCGATGAATGAACTAACGTAAATATCCCTAACTTCTTCCCAAGATATCGCTACTGCCTTTTTCTGATCATTAAATAAATCTGATTGGCCAGAGGCGCTCCTGGATCGAGCCAAAAGAAAAAACTTCTGCATCGTCGAGTGCATCGACTTGCCGAAAGAAAACACTGGCTTACCGGTCAGCGGAATCCGCAAGATATGCGCGAAACGATATTGATACGGGCATTTCTCATAGGCCTTCAGCTGAGTGAACGAGAACTGCTTGGGAATCAGCTTTTTCTTGATATCCGCGACTGTTTCCCTGACCTTGATGCTTTTTGCTTCCGCATTGATTTTTGTGATCGGCAAGGCTTCGATCTTCGCATCAGCCGACAGCTGAAAGCCGTCTTCGGAAAGTTCGGACAAGAATCGGGATAATTTCTTGGCTCTGGCGCCGCCGTAATCTTCAGCCGAAGAGAAATACAAGCCGTCCTTAGCACGAGTCATAGCAACATAAAACAATCGGCGTTCTTCTGCCAAATGAATATCACCTTCCGGAATAATTTCTTTGATCAAAGCTTCTGGAAGCTCGATCGGATCTGATTTGCTAATAGAAGGAAATTTCTTATCGACCATATTGGCGATGAAGACGTGCTTGAATTCCAATCCCTTGGACGCATGAATCGTCATAATTTTTACCGCCTCCGGACCGGTATCTTCAATATTCGCCGCCAGCGCTCCCGATTCTCCCGACTCCAATTCGAGCTCCATCAGATCCATAAAACCGGCAAGATCGTGGCTAATATTCTCTTTTTCATAATCTGCCAGCTTGCGATAGAATTGGTTGAGGCAATTTAGCTCGTCGCGCAAAGCCAGCGAATCCGCGGCAGTCAAAAGCTTCAGATAGCCGGATTGATTCAAAAATTTCGTCAGGATCTGCGTCGGCTTTTTCCCTGACTTGGCCAATGATGATTGCGCGTCCAAAAGAGCCAGAATGATCTTCAGCTTGGCACGGGCGGAATCGGAAATGTTAGCAAACAAGGAATTCTGCCGCGACACTTCATATAGCGACCAGCCCTTGCGGTATGACCAATAATTCAGATTGATGATGTCGCGCTCGTCGATCTGCCAGAAAGGAAAATTCAGCACGCGATAGAAAGCGGAGCTCTCGTGGTAATCATCGAGAACACGGAACCAGCTCAGGATATTCAAAATGATCGGCTTCTGATACAAGCCGCGCGACGCCATGAAAACGTAGGGCACTTTAGCCAGTTCCAGCGCAAAGCAGAAATCTTCGGCCCCGTGATTGGCCCGCACCAAAATCGCGAAATCCGACCACTTGTTTTCCTTGTCTTTATTATACTGTTCAATAATTGTGTTCACCACCAGTTCCACTTCGTCATTGATCGCCTGGCCGTGCAAATGACGGATGTCTCCCTGCTCCTCCTTATGGCTGATGAGTTTTTTCGACAGATTATTAGATTTGGCCAGCTTTACTTCGAGCCGATCAGGATTATTGCGCTGAATGAATTTATATGACAGATCCAAAATGTTCTGGCTGCTTCTGTAATTGTCCGTCAGGTAAATCTCTTGGGCATCGGGATAGTCATCTTTGAATTGCAGGATATTTGAAACCGAAGCGCCACGGAATTTATAGATGGAATTATGCACGACAATTCCATTGGCAATGAAATTATGAGTATTTTCCACTTCTAAATCATAAACTGTTATTTTCTCCTGATCAGTTTCTTTGATTTCGATAACCCGATCATAAATAATGCCGCTGGCAGTTTTAACCGGCAGATACTGGCCGACTAGCACGTTTTTTGCCGGCATCACCAATGAAGGCAGAGTATGGATATTCCGCCGGCCTAATTTAGCGCTAACCTCCATTATGCCTCCGGTCAATTCTTGCAACTCTTGAGCCGCTTCGCCCAAAATCCTTATATCCGATCCTGAAAGCCTTAATCGATAGCCTTTTTTCGTCGCCCTCATGTCGTAGCCGGCATTCCTGATTTTTTTTACCATTCCGATATCGGATGTCTGCAAGCTTAACAAATGGGAAATTTTCGGCGATTTTAACTTGCTATTTTTTGCATATTTACTGCGATAGTTCCGCTGGCACATCTCCAAATTAATCTTAATCCTCAATTTACTGCCTCGATTGACAGCTCCCAAAGAGTAATGATGGCAATCCAAATCGATATTCAAATCAGCTGCCAATTTCCGGGCATTAGCCTCCGTATCAATCATGTCATACAATTTTATCAGCCATTCATCCTTAATGGCAACTCCTTGGCGCTCTTTAAAACAGACTGTGGGAATATTGAATTTCAAAGAATACAAAGTCTCATAAAATCTGGCTTCGGTCTCGCTTTCGCACGCTTTGATTCCCAATATCTTATCCGCAGATCTTTCTAATCGCAATCTCAGCGACAAATCATTCGTAACTCCGATTCTCCAACCCAGCCCTTGCCTCTCCATCAGATATACGAAGTAATATTTCTTGTCATCGGTTGAAGGCGTCAAGCAAAAAAGCTTATGGTTATCTGTTACGTTCAATTCATGGCCTCTTGCGGTTCTGAAAGATAATATCTTAGCATTTTTTTTCGTCTTAAAG
>JBAYGU010000052.1:0-6211 GCA_041666505.1 Candidatus Buchananbacteria bacterium
ATATCACTTCAAGCCATGCTTATTATATACTACTATGTTCTTTTTTTGTGGGTTAACGGAACGGTAAAACCTTTTCAAGTCGCACCAGTAGAACTGGTGGATTACCTACTGGGTAAAACTATTCAAATTATTGATATCCATATGCCACCAAACTTGAGTTTGGCACTTAGGACAGGAATAAATAGCTATGCCGACAATATCTTTTCGGTGTGATTCCCTGGGGATAACGGTGCTAAAACCTATAATACAATCATGAGAAGTCTTATAGTCATCTGTTTCATTGGCTTCCATCATTAAGCCGATAACGATATCAAAACAGCAATTAGGACAGCATGTAAGTGGGTCGTATTCGATTCTAGGATGCCATTTGACACCGAATTCTACTATCATGAAGTTCTCCTTTCGGCTTTAATGTGCGGTTAAATTGACTTAGCCAGCATACCTGATTTTTCTAATAATGTCAATAAGAAAAAGCTAACCTCACGGGCAGCTCTTTTTTATTATAATTTAATTGCAACCGTATTTGCATCGAAGTTGCGACCATTGAGAAATCTTGTGCTGATTTTATGCGAGAACGAATGGCCGGAGGCAAACCGTCAACCGAGTCCGTTAATGCGGACGAGCTGACGGTTTAATGAGAGAAGCTTAAAATCTAGCCATGATTTCGACCGGTCGCGATTCTTGCTCCACTTCTTCTAAAGAAGTGGAAAAATAAAACTTAATTCTCCTCCGGCATCGGTTCGCCGTCATCTCCATTTGATATCGGCGCCGGGCCATTGCCCGATAATTCCTGATCCCTGGTCACCTTCACTAATTCCATAATCTGCTTTCGAATCACAGCCATCAGCTTCGGATTAGCTTTAAGATACGCCTTAGCATTCTCCCTGCCTGTGCCTAGCTTCTCATCGCCAAAAGTATAAGTATTGCCGTTTTTCCTAATAACAGCCCTTTCGATGCCGACATCGAGCAAATCGCCGGAAAGCGAAATGCCTTCGTTATACATAATATCGAATTCGCAAGTCTGGAAAGGGGCCGCGACTTTGTTCTTCACCACTTTGACTTTGACGCGATTGCCGATGTTCTTTTCGCCCTGCTTGATCTGCGCCGCGCGCCTTACCTCGATCCTCATAGAGGAGTAGAATTTGAGCGCGTTGCCGCCGGTCGTGGTCTCGGGGTTGCCGAAAAAGACGCCGATCTTCATGCGGATCTGGTTGATAAAAATCAGCACGGTATTGGATTTGGAAATAGCGCCGGTCAGCTTCCTCAAAGCTTGGCTCATCAGTCTGGCTTGAAGGCCCATGTGGGAATCGCCCATATCGCCCTCGATTTCCGCTTTAGGCACCAAAGCCGCCACGGAATCGACTACGATGACATCGACGGCATTGGAGCGCACCAGAGTCTCCACGATCTCCAAAGCCTGCTCGCCGGTATCCGGCTGAGAAATGAATAAGTCATTGACTTTGACGCCGATCTTGCGGGCATAATCCGGATCAAGCGCATGCTCCGCATCAACGAAAGCTGCGACTCCCCCGGCCTTCTGGACTTCGGCCACGATATGCTGGGCCAAAGTCGTTTTACCTGAGGCTTCCGGCCCGAAAATCTCGATTATCCTGCCCCGCGGCACGCCGCCCACGCCTAAAGCGATATCTAGTGATAAGCAACCAGTCGGCACGGCGGGAATATCCATGGCTCGAGCCTCGCCGAATTTCATAATCGCGCCATCGCCGAAGCGCTCCTTGATCTGGCCGATAGCCGCATCTACGGCCTTATTTCTTTCACTGTTTTCGTCTGTCGCTCGTTTTGCCATATGTATTTACCCTGTTAAATAAGATTTGAATAATCAATTTATCCACATCTTAAATTATTAATTTTGATTACATCTTACCCTGCTGACCCCGATTCGGTCAAATCTAATCCGTCGCGGCGTATTTATTAAACAGGGTGAATTATTCGTTAAATAAGACTCTTATCTCCGCCACACTAGTGCGACTATAACGTTTCTTCGCTGTTATCTTAATCAAATTCAAGCCTTTTTGCAAGTCGACCGGAGTCGAGAAATTTCCTGCCGGATCGACATAGACAGCCATATTATTAATGACTATTTCCGCTTCCGGAGTAGACAATCCTTTGACCTCTAATTGCCGGCTGACGGTTATCAAACCATCCTGAGGAGAAATTATCTTGAGTTCCGGCGGCATGAAAATCGCATTGACTTTTATCGCCAGAAATATGACCAGCACCATGGCAATAATAATAATGGCAGCGCGCACCCAATATTCCGTCCAAGCCACCATCGCCTGCTTCTTCAGATCCTTGGTATGCTTGAATATTTCCGATTTGCTTTTCAATGAATCAGCCTCCGCAGGATCAATTTTCAAATACTTTACATAAGACGAAAGATAGCGATCAAAATATTCCGGCCCCGGCATCATCCCAGGTTGGTTATTTTCCAAAGCTTCCAGATATTTAATCGAGATATTCAAATCCTGCGAGGCTTTCTTCAAAGTCTTGCCTTGGTCCAGGCGCTTCTCCCTCAGATAATCGCCTAAAGGATTGGGATTGTGTCTTGTTAACAATGCAGTCATCAAGCTGGTTTTTAAATTTTTAATTATTAATTTTTTATTTTATAAATAATTTCTTAAAAATTAAAAATTATAAAATTGGGAATTATTTTACGTCCAATCATCGGCGTCAAAGAAATTCTTGCGTGATTTCTTCGGCGCTTCTTCCTCGTCTTCATCTTCAACTGTTTCCTCGATAATATCTTCCTCATCCGCCACGGCTGATTCCTCCGGCTCTTCTATTTCTTCTATAGACTCATCATCGATCGGTTCTTGAACGAGTTCCTCCGCAATTTCTTCGATCTCCTCATTGATTTCTTCATTTGCTAATTCTGCCGCCAGCTCCTCTATCTCTTCTTCAGCATCAATATCATGATTATTGAAAATCGGCACATCTTCCTCGTCAATAATTTCATCTTCGAGTAAGTCTTCAGGCAGTTCATCATCAACTGCTTCAACCTGATCTTCCTCGACTTCTGCATTATTGCCTCGACTGAAAGCTGTAAATGTCGGCTCATCTTTCTCCATAAAGCCGCCGCGACTGCCGGCCATAGGCCTCAATTCTCCCGTCAAATCATGTTCGCGCGCGGCGAATTCCACCGCCCCAACGCCGCCCAATTTATCCAAAAATATTTCCCTGGCTTTCGCTCCATCAGACGGGCCGATGATGCCCCGCTCTTCCAGCAGATCCAATATGCGGGCGGCTCGCGCATAACCCAGCTTCAAACGCCGCTGCAATAGCGAGGCGGAAGCCTTGCCCGATTCCCTGATTATCTCAATCACTTCATCCATCAAAGGCTCGTCGGAATTATTGAAGCCGCCGCCCATGCCGCCGCCGATAGCCGAAGTCGCTCCCAATAATTTCTCATCATATTCGACTTCGCCATGGGATTTGACGAATCGGACAACATCGGAAATTTCCTTGTCCGCTAGATATACTCCCTGGATGCGCCTCGGCCGGGACATTTCCGGACCCAAGTAAAGCATATCGCCGCGGCCGACTAATTTCTCCGCACCGGCGCCATCAAGAATTGTTCTCGAATCGATCGATGAGGCCACGGAAAATGCGATGCGAGCGGGAATATTCGCTTTAATCAATCCGGTGATGACTTCAGTCGAAGGGCGCTGAGTCGCCAAAACCAAATGGATACCAATGGCGCGAGCCATCTGCGCGATGCGGACGATGCCGGCTTCCATGTCATTGGAATTTGTCGCCATCAGATCAGCCAACTCATCGATGACGATGACGATATACGGGATCTTATCGCTATGCGTCTGATTATATGAAGCGATATTGCGATTACCGAATTTGGCCAAAAGCTCAAAGCGCCGTTCCATTTCCGTAATCGCCCATTTCAGGGCGCCGATCGTTTTCTTGACGTCATTGATCACCGGGGTCAACAGATATGGCGTACCATTATACATCGGCAATTCCACGCGCTTCGGATCGACTAAGATAAACTTCAATTCGTCAGGCGAATTCTGATAGATCAGCGACATAATTATGGAATTGATGCAGACTGATTTGCCCGACCCAGTCGCGCCGGCTACGAGTAGGTGAGGCATCTTGTCGAGCTGGGCGAAAATCGGCTTGCCCGAAACATCCTTGCCCAAGGCGATGAACAAATTATTTGTTCGGGCTTTGTATTCCTTAGACAAAAGCATTTCACCCATCGTAACTTTGGCCGATTGGACATTAGGCACCTCAATGCCGACTAAGGCCTTGCCGGGAATCGGCGCCTCGATGCGGATCGGATGCGCCGCCAAAGCCAAGGCTAGATCGGCATTCAAAGTGGCGATCCTGGCCAAACGAACGCCATCGGCCGGCCGCATCGTGAATTGCGTCACGGTCGGGCCGATATTCACATCGCCCATTTCCACCGGTATACCAAAATTATTAAGGGTTTTCCTGATTATTTCCTGATTATTCTTGATGTCAACGGAAGTCGCCTTGCCAGTCTTGGAATTCAACAAGCCGATGGGAATATCGATCGGGCCGTATTTTTTCGCCTTGCCAGAAACGGGTTCAGCCAATTCGGCTTCGCGATCAAAGCCCATTTTGATTTCTGTTTTAACAAAACCAGGCGTTTCTTCCTCTTCAGGGACTTGATCTTCACCCTCCATATTATCTTCTTCTTCCATTAATGCTTCTGTGTTTTCCACCGCCTCCTCCTCATAATTGTCTTCTGACTGCTGAGCCAGCATTCTTTCCTGCTTCTTCAAGCGATGATAGAAATACCAATTCTTAATCTTGCCCGCCAGCCAGCCGAAAGCCTTAATCGGCCACATGATGCCGTAAATGGATGTTTCTAGCGCCAAAAGCAAGCCGATCAGAACAGCGGCAATCAAAACCACGAGCGCGCCCCAAAAATTCATCAATCTTAAAAGCGGCAAGGCTGCCAAAACGCCCACATAGCCTCCGCCCTGGCCGGCCTTAGCCGTCTCGAGTGACTGCCATGATTCATACGGCAGATGGAATATGCCGGCCAGTCCCAGTATCAATAAAATTGTTCCAAAATAATTTATAATCCTGATCGGATATTTTTCCTCGTTCAATAAGCAGAATATCCAAGCGCCCAAAAGTACGGGGGAAATCCATTTAAGATTGCCCAAACCGCTCGATAAGACATAATCAGTCATCTGGCCGAAACGCCCCGACAAATCGAATAAGCCCATGATGCTCAAGGCGCCAAGAGCGAACAAAAAAATTATGAATATCCCTTTTTTGACCTCAGGATCCAAATTGTTCAATGTCTCCCTAATGCCGCCCAAGCCGTATCCGCCGTCATCGTCTGCGTATCTTCTCGCTTTCGGCCGATTAAAAAATCCCAGCCAGCCTGACTTTCTTCGGTATTTTCTTCTCATAATAAAATAAACCACCTCACATCGTCATCCCGGAATCACAATGTAATCATTGGGATATCCGGGATCCAGGTTAATCCTAATTTAATTCTGGAATGACGAGAGAAAGATGCTAATTATATGCTCTTGATTAAATTAATTATAACATAAAACCCCGTTCCGATTCAATCGGAGCGGGGTTTTGATGATCGGGCTCGGATTAAACGAACCAAGCCGCGAATATGATCAAAGGCACGACAAGCCAAAATAACTGCCAGAGCATCCTTTTCGGATCCCGGCGAGGACGGCAGATTTCTATGGTTAGAAAAGTCATAGCTGTTGAGTTTTTTTCCCCCCTTGAAAAAGGGGAGGAATAATTTCACTTCAATTTCTTTCGAATTTCCGCAACTGTCAGGCGCTGCTTTTTCTGATACTTTTTTATCGTTTCCAAGCGGCGCAGCGATTGTTGGCGATGATACAATCTATAGCCTCCCCGCGATTCCTTAGCAAAATGAAGCAGGCCTTCCTTGGTGTAATAATTGATCGTGGAAGGCAAAACATCGGCTAATCTGGCTAACTCGCCGATTTTGAGCAAATTTATATCCCCCTTTTGCGGCATAACTTATCATTGACAATGTAATAAGTATAAAGTAATACTTCATACTTTATAGTATACAATTTATGCGATAAATATACAAATACTTTATCCACACCCAGCTTTAGTTTTAACAAAATTATCCCACCAAAAAAGACAACCCCTACTGCGAAGTTGCCTTATTTTACTAATTCAATTGTCGTTTAAAACTGGG
>JBAYGU010000053.1:0-6045 GCA_041666505.1 Candidatus Buchananbacteria bacterium
AAGCGTGTCCCAATTTGTTAAAACCCCGATAAATACGCTGATTTCAGAATACGTTCCACAAACATTTGAGGAGACTACTCTGAAACAACCGTGTTTATTGGAAATTTAACCGGACACTAGTGGACGAGCAATATTTTATAACATTTTTTAAAATTGAAAATTAAAATTTAAAAATTATTCCTAAGCTGTGGATAACTATTGTTGCAAGTATAAATTTGTGATATAATATAATCAGTCAAAATAATTTTGCGCAATTAAAATTATTTTGCTCATTGAATAATGTTCTTTTATCAGACACAAGAAAGGAGGTGAACAACATATGGCAGCCAAAAAGAAAGCTAAGAAAGCTGTAAAGAAAGCAGCACCTAAGAAGAAAGCAGCTAAAAAGAAAAAGAAATAAGAATTTTCTCAAAAAAACACAATCCACCCTTATGCGCAGGGGGTGGATTTTGTTTTTGGCCAATGTTTATCCGTTACTCTTGCCGCAACGATAATTTTATTTTTACTTTGCCGAATACTCCGTCATAACCGGGAGTAATATGGACTTTTTTCATTCTGACTTTCAAAATGGATTCTGCAATGGTGGCATCCATTATTTTATTCAAACCCGCTCGATTCAATTCCATTAAAGTCGTAAATTCCGGGCATATTTGCACTAATCTGAGATATTCCGTCATAACCCGCTTGGAATTTTTGCCGACTCCGTAAGCTTCAGCGATGATTTCTTGCAATGGTATGAGGCTGATAAACGGCCTGAATTTGTTCTCATCATATCTTTTCCGGTCAGCTAGCGCACTTATTCGATTCATGACGCCTAATATCAACGGCTTGCCGCAAACGACACAAAGATTATTATTCTTGGCGCTTACCTGCGGCAAACATGAATAATTGCAGGCAGCATGCCCGTCAACGTGATATTTACCTTCTTCAGGAAAGAATTCTATCGTCGATATGAATTTTTTCCCGTCATTTTTTTTAATTATCCTGATCAAGCTTGAATAATTTATATCCGGCTCGCTCAAATCAAAGACATTGGCTTCACGGCCGATATTAGCCAATGAGTGCGCATCAGAATTCGATAATAGAGCAATATTATCCAACATCGATAACCTGTGATTCATTGCTGGATCGCTGGACAGTCCGGTTTCTATCGCCCTAATCTTCGGCGTCAGTTCCTCAAAACATTCTTCAATAGTATCAAAACCTGATTTCGAACCGAATATTGAATACCACGGCGTCCAAGCATGAGCGGGAAAAATAAAAAAATCCTCATCTGTCTCCCAGCAAAGCTGCGCCAGGGCTTTGGCAGACAAGCCGATTATAGGCCGGCCGTCTGACTTGAGATTGCAGCCTTTTTTTAACAGCGCCTGATTCAATCTTTCCGCGGTCTCGATCGACGGCGCTAGAATGCAGACATGGACGCGCCTGCATTTTCCGCCCTGCGTATAAATGCAACTGATTTCCGAGCCGATGACAAACCGTGTCTTTTCTGTGCCATCTTTTAAAACGTAAAAACCGTTGCCTTCCGGTCTTAACTCTTGTTTAATCGACTTCAGCCAGACCGGATGGGTAAAATCACCAGTCGATACTAAATTAATGCCTTTGTAGCGGCACCACTTGGCGATATTTGCCAGTGTCAATTGTTTAGAACAGCCGCGGGAATAAGCGGAATGAATATGGAGATCAGCGATGAATTTCATAATGCCTTAATCTTACTAATAAATACCTAAAAAGAAAAGACGCTCAGGCTTGAGCGTCTTAAAGGGGCGATTATCGCTTGCGAACGCCTCCTTGAGGCATTTGCATCGGCCGTGATACGGGACGAGAGACAGGCTTTTGCATCACCCGCTGCGGCGCCTGTGTGCGCGGCGCATTCATTGGTCTGGCCGGAGGCGCAACTCGTTGCTGCTGCTGGCGAGGCGGCGCTTGTCTAACTGCCGGAGGCGTCATCTGCTGAGGCGCTCGTCGCTGTTGCCTGACTTGCGGCGGTTGTATCGGATGCGGATGAATCTGCCGGTTGACAGGCGGTTTCATTTCTTGCGGTACCCTTTGCCTCGTATCCGTTCGATGATTTGGATTCGGTATTGCCGGCTGACCATAGCCTCCGCGCGGCGGCTTCATCATCGGCTGCCTGTAACGGCCTGGCTGCGAATGATTCATCTGCAGCTGCCAATGACTGTGATGCGGAGGCAAAACAATCCGTCCCGGTATGACGTACACGGGGGGCGTAAAATTGATTATCACATCCTCGTTATGATAAACATGATGGATCCTGCCTTCATATTCATAATAATAATCATTGCGGGGCAAAAGAATGACGCTGGTTCCCGTATTATATTCAAAATACTCGACCCGGTCATCAATCTGATTAGGAATGACTGTAATCACGCCGGTCGTCTCGCAACCAGTCAATGACGCAACCACTAAAGCACCTAGTACAAGAAGTACCGTTCTCATGTCTGTTCTCCTGTTTTCCTGAACTGATAAATTATAAAGATCTTATTCTTTTGCAATTAATTAATGTCTTATCGAATCTTCTCCTCCTTTCCTGTTCCGACTCGATTATTCATCGTACTCTTATTAAAGTAATTTGTCAATGGCTCGCGTTTGAGGCTATGTTCGGGGATCTGACTCCTGCCACTCGATAAATGCCCCGGCTTTAAATTCCATCGGATCGGCCCTGCGAATGAATTTAATATTTTTTTTCGGAAATACTTGGAAATGTGGCAGATCATCTATCAGCTCAGCAACATAAAATAAATCTTCCTCAGTCGTAATCCATTTTGTTCCCAATTTTTTCAGATTATAAGGCAAGCTGTATTCGCGCAGCGTCTTCTTACCAATCTTAGTATCAGTATATTCATGAAAATACGATAGAACCAATTCCCTAATCGTCTTATAGACTGGATCACGGAACCTTAATGTCGCATGATTGGTCTTGCTGATCGCGCCCCAGCATCCGTTTCTCTTATACAGCGCCACGACATGGTCCTCATCCTTAGGCGCCCGGAAATCTAAAACCCACGGCTGTTCGCCCTGCAGCCACAAAGCGGCTCCGGCCAGCATCGCGCCTTCCAAGCAATGCGACTTATTTTCACGCAACACCCGCCGCGGCGACATGTAAGTCTCGCCGTTTTTTTCGAAGTTCAAGGGCATCGCATCAAGATAGTCTTGGATCTTAATCGGCGTCGAAAGTTTTTTTAAGATCGCTAGTTCTGTTTTGGAAAGGCCGAACATAACTTGTTTTAATTAACTTGCACGAATAAAGGCTAATCAATAATCAGATTGAACTCATTAGAAATAGAATTTTGATTTTGATCGGAATAATAAGGGATTATCAAAGCTTCGCGCCAAGCCTCGCCGTTTTTTATCAGCAGTTTATCTCCCGCTTGGAAATAGCTGGAACTAATCCTCGCGATCGTTTGCCATGCCTTCAATTCGAATAAATGAGCGATTACTCCAGCGCCATTGAACGTAAAATTCAAATTACCTTCGCTATCGGACAAACATCGTGATCCGGAGCAGTTAGAGCCGCTGATCAGCGAAGAGGATGTGGCATTATCGACCGAAACTTCATAATAAGTATTAGGAGAAAGCTTGCCGGTAGTAAAATTAATCCGGCCGATAAAATTTCCAGCAGACGCAACCACTGTTGACGATGAATTATTGAAAGAATTATTCACGATCGAATTATTATAGCCGCTTACCGACAGCAGGCCGCCGAAAAAATTGAAGTTGCTGACGGTATTATTGTCGCCGATGACATCGATGGCGGCAGACCGGTCGGGATCAGTATTTCCCAGCGCCAGGTCATCCCAATAAACTGAAGCATTGGATTGATTGGCATAAACGCCCCAGCGCGCCTGATTCCAAGGCTTGCCCGTTGACAATGTATCCAAGCCCAAAGCCTGCATAATTATCTTATCATTCTGCCAGATCGTGATCGTTCCGGCGGTATCACTGACTTTGACTTTGATCTTTACTTTCACCCATTGATCAATCGGAAATGATTCGAAGGGCTCGATGCTTTGCAAGACAGAATATGTGCGTCCGACATTTTCCAATCTGACCGAAATATTCTTGTTATTGAGCACTTTGATTATAAGCGATGCTCCGCCGCTCTGGTTCCATAAGCGAAAAATATCCGGCTTGATTTTATTGATTCTTCCCTCAAACTCATCCTTATTAGCCTTTTCCTTTAACAGATCATAAATATCTATTCCTTTTTTCTTTGCTAAATCAATAATCTCTCCAGCCCAACTGGAGAGATACCTGGTGGTCACATCATGTTGTGGTCTTGTGACAATTACTCTCATACAACCATAGACTCTTTAAATGACCTTAGCCATTCCATCTGAATTTCGGCGATTTTTTCCCCTACATTATCGCCTCTCTCGACACTATCTAATAATTCATCACGAGTAAAACTACCGTCTAATCCAAGAGAGACTATGGTATCGCTGGACAAAACAGACAGACGAGCTAATACTAATTCACGCACTTCTGCATCTGATAAAACTTTTTTTGTAGAATTATTAGAAGTCATATAATTTATATTATTCCTAATTTCTCTAATTTTTCTAATATAATTTGACTTAATTTTGTACCTTCTTTAACCTCAATAAAAGCGACATCCCAGGTTATAGGACCGACATCATCCAATACTAAAATAATCTCCTGCCTTAGGCCAAGCGGTAAATTTGCGTATATTTTTAGAAAATTCTCTTTGCTATCGTTCTCCATATTTTCTCATTTGATTACATTTATAATATAACACAAATAGCAGCAAATACAAGTATATGGCTATTTCCAATCCTTGATGACAATACTACGGCATTTGGCGACTTGGGCGAAATGGGTTCGCCGGCGGATTGGATCGAACCTATGCGGAATTTAATAATTGAGGCCAATCGCGCGGGAAATGCGGCTTTGTCAAATGATTTTATAGCAATAAAATCATTTGTGAAAAGAAACGGAACGAACCGCCGCCTCTTGGGGCGGAAGGTTGACTGGGATTGGAATTCTGAATTTGAATTCTTGGCTGGGTTGAAAGAAAAATATAGAATCGAAAATTCTAATAGCCCGCTTCGCGGGCGTGAAAAAAATTGTAAAAATGAAGAAAGTCTTCTGATGTCGGGGCGACAGGATTCGAACCTGCGGCCTTCCGGTCCCAAACCGGACGCGCTACCAACTGCGCTACGCCCCGATAATAATTACGAATTTCAAATTACGAATTAAAATCAAATCAAATCTTAATTAATTCCAATTCGTAATTCGTAATTCATAATTTGAAATTGATTTGTGCCGAGGGCCAGAGTCGAACTGGCCACGCCTGCCTCTTCAGGGCAGCGCTCTACCGATGAGCTACCTCGGCGCGATACTGTGCGCATAGATGGATTCGAACCATCGACCTCGTCATTATCAGTGACGCGCTCTAACCAACTGAGCTATATGCGCTTAATATAAATAATATTACCAAAAACACAGACTATTATCAATCATCAAAAAATCCCGTATCCCGAAAACGGGGCGGGATTTTTTAATCTAATCAATTTAATGATTAACAACTGGATAGCGGCAAAAAACAACGTTCCAAGACACATTCTTTCGCCTTGCGGCGAAAGAGCGACTCATGGTATCTCCCGTGAGAGAGAACCAATATACTCCTTAGAAAGGAGGTGATCCATCCACAGCTTCCGCTACGGATGCCTTGTTACGACTTCACCCCTGTTGCTGATCCTACCTTAGTCCGCTGCAAGAGCAGATTTAGGGTATTACCAACTCCCTTGGTGTGACGGGCGGTGTGTACAAGGCCCGAGAACGTATTCACCGTGACATGCTGATTCACGGTTACTAGTGATTCCAACTTCATGAAGTCGAATTTCAGACTTCAATCCGAACTGGGACCGGTTTTGGGGATTAGCTCCACCTCGCGGTTTAGCGACCCTCTGTACCGGCCATTGTAGCACGTGTGTTGCCCAGGGTGTAAGGGCCATGCTGATTTGACGTCATCCCCACCTTCCTCCCCGTTGAGCGGGGCAGTCT
>JBAYGU010000054.1:0-5887 GCA_041666505.1 Candidatus Buchananbacteria bacterium
AAAAATTGAGGTCGCGCATTTGGGCGCGGATATTAAGGCAAACGGGATTACTCGAGAGGAAATCAACTCTAAATATAATCTGCCCGATAAATATTTTTTGTTTGTCGGCACGATCGAGCCGCGGAAGAATTTGGCCGGAGTGATTAATGCCCTGAATTTATTGCTAGATGGCGTATCGCTGGCTGTAGCGGGGCAATGGGGTTGGAAGAATGAAGCGGAGAGAAAGATGATGGAAGGCAATAAGAGAGCAGTTATGTTGGGATATGTGAGCGAGGAAGAAAAATCTGCTTTATATAAATATGCTGTCGCTTTAGTTTATCCGTCATTCTATGAGGGCTTCGGCCTACCGATTCTGGAAGCGATGAAGTCTGGCTGCCCGGTGATTGCCGGCAATAATTCCAGCCAGGGCGAAGTATCGGGCGAGGCGGGATTGCTGGTCGATCCATTCAATATTAACGAGATCAAAGCCGCTATGGAAATTATGCTGAATAATAGTGATTTAAGAAGCGAGTTCATAAAAAGAGGTTATGAACAGGCAGGGAAGTTTACTTGGCGCAAGACCGCCGAACAAGTCAAGGCGATTTTTGAAAAATTGGGCAATGAAAAAGCCCTACCGAAGTAGGGCTGAAAATGTTTGAATTACTATTTACGATTACTGGTTATTGCTGTCCACAGGAACGCGCCAAAAGCAGCCTTGGAAGTATTGTGAACAATCGATCGAATCAAGCCGTATTGCTTGACAAGATCAACGCCGATGGCCGCATCAATCAGAAATAATGCAATTGATCCGATAACCACTGTTATAATGAATCGTTGGAGGGCTTCTGAACTCATGACTTTCTCCTTTTCTTGTCGGTTATTCAGCTAAGTATTTCTCGGCAAAAAAAATTACCAATGAAGAACCGGCAGCTCCGAGGCTGCATTCAAAATAAATTATGCAAGACCAAAAATTGTCATAATATCCAGTGCTAATAGTCGCGACCGTTACTGCAATAGCGGCTATACTGGCATAGAGAATAACGACGAGAGCAGACTTCAATAAAGCTTTCCAATACCACTCCATGGCTTTTTTCCTTCTTGGTTGTGAATGTTCGAAATACTATATACTGACAATATAACTTATCACAAAAAATATAATATGTCAAGAATAGGAATAGACGCCCGCTTATTTGGCACAAAGCATGGCGGAATAGGTCGTTATACGGTTGAATTAATAAAAAACTTGGAATTGCAGGACAAATCCAATAAATATTTTATATTCTTCGCTAAGGATAATTTTGACGAATATTCGCCGTCGATTGATAATTTTAAGAAAGTCCACGCTGATTTCAAAGTCTATGGCGTATTCGAGCAACTGCTTTATCCGTTTCTGCTTTACAAGTATAATCTGGATCTGATGCATTTCGCGCATTTTAATGCCCCGATACTTTATGGCAAGAAGTACATTATTACGATCCATGATCTGATCATCTCCCATTATCCGTCTTCCCGTGCCACGACTTTGAATCCGTTGCTGTATAAGATTAAATTGGGAGCTTATCATTTCCTGATCAATGCAGTAGCGAAAAGAGCGAAAAAAATTATTGCTGTCTCGCAATATACGAAAAATGACATTGTAAAGTTCTTGAATGTTAAATCTGAAAAAGTTTCGGTGATTTATGAGGGGGTTGATTTGCCGAAGGGTGATGCGGCAGCTGACGTCAGTATTTTAGATAAGTTGGGAATCAAGGGCGATTATCTGGTGTATGTCGGCTCAGCTTATCCGCATAAGAATTTAGAAAAGTTAATTGAGGCATTCGAATTATTAAATAAGGATTATCCCGATTTGCAACTCGTCTTAGTCGGCAAGAAAAACTTTTTTTATAAGCGTTTGGAAGAATTCGCTATGAATAATGTTTCGCCGCGAGCATTGGAACGGATAATCTTTGCCGGCTACCAAGCGGATGAAAACGTAGCTCGGTTGTATCAGCAGGCCAAATTATATGTTTTCCCCAGTTTGATCGAAGGTTTTGGTCTACCGCCCTTGGAAGCGCAGAGTTATGGTTTGCCTGTAGTCAGTTCAGACAGGTCATGCTTGCCGGAGATTTTGGGCGATAGCGCCATATATTTTGATCCGGAAAACACTGCAGATATGGCGAATAAAATAAAGCTAGCGCTTACAGATGACACCCTGCGATCGAAGTTGACCGCCAAAGGCTATGAAAATGTCAAGAAATATTCTTGGAGCAAAATGGCAGTTGAGATTATTGATATTTATAATAAAAATTTGAATTAGAAAAGAAAAATAACTTATCCACAGCTTCTTGCTTCAAGAAGCTGTTTTATGTTATAATTCATTCGAACAACATACTAATGTCATGAAGGTGACAAAGAAAAAAACAGCCCGCCAGCAACGCTTTGCGAAGCAATGCGGGCAGGCCAAGCGATCAGTCAAGGCGAGTAGCGGAAAACTGTCCGCATATTTACCGTCGCAATTAAAGAAAACATTGGAAAAGAGCCGCGGAGCCGGCCTTGTTTTGTTTGAGGAAAACGATCATGGCAAGTGGGAAGAACGTAATCGCGAGCAGGAAGTAGCAATTGCGGCCAAAGATGCAGGCAAGATATTCAATATCCGTTTGGCGGAAAGTTCGCTTGATGTCTATCGATCGCCGCATTTGATGGATTTATCCGGCTATCATCGAGTCAGCAATATCATGCATTCTGATGTGCAAAAGGAATTTAGCTATGAGGATATGCCAGGCGGTAAGTTCCTCTCAAAATATCATATTCTTGATTTTTGGGATTTTAGGAAAAGCGAAATCGTCATAGGCGTAAATAAGTACTATTCTAGATTCAAGGCGGTTTACGCTTCGATTTTTGATCAGCCGGAGTTCGCTCCGCTTCTAAGGGGAGAAAGGGAAGCCAAGGCTGCTCAATCGCGGCTGGAAGAAGTTACTCTCGTCGGCATTGTCTTATTTTTCGCCGATTTTTATTACAAAATATATTTATCAATATATAAATCGATCCTGATTTCCAAGCTGCTTCTTAAGGAAACATTTAAGAAAGATGAAACTGTTTATCTGCAGAAGGATAAGCCCCAATCCGCCCCGCAAATGGCGGCGTTGATGGACAGACTGATTGCTGCCAGCCATGAGCCGACGATTTCCGAATTGCTTAAGCCAGCCGTCGGGACAGACCATATTGCGCAAAAAGAAGTTTCGAGCGGCAAATTCAAGATAATCAATTATTCGCCGAACCGCAAGAAAGAAGTGCAGGAAAAATACCTTGCGGATAATTTTACCCGCAAGGGCGTTGTCGTCAATCCGCAGAAGCACGCTTCGCTGTGGCCCAAGGATTCCCTGTCCTGGGACATCGGCAGCTTTGCTTTTTCGGCAGGCGTTTTGAAGCCGGTTGCCGTATTCATCGGAATTCTGATCGCTCTTACTTCATCGGTCAAAGTGGCTTCTTATTGGGAGGAAATTCATGACGTCAAGGGCAAGGTTATGGGCGAAGCAGAACAAGCCATGACCAATATTGATTCCGCAGCCGGAGATATCAAATCGATGGACTTCAATGCCGCTCGGGAAAAGTTTTCTGCCGCTAATTCAAATTTTGTTTCTGCGCAGGGCCAGCTGGACGAGATCAAATCATTCTTGACTACGCTCGCGGAAATAGCTCCGGCGGAAAATACTTTCAAGAGTGGCACTAATATCATCGACATGGGCGAGCATCTTTCCAATGCCGCCGGCCTGATGTTAAGCGGCGTCAGCGAAGCCGATAATAGCAGCGACTTGTCGCTAGCCAGCCGAGTGAAGAATCTGTCATTGGCGCTTACTCCGGCGCTTCTGGAATTGAAAGCGGCTGAATTGAATTCCAACAATATCGGCATAAGCAATCTGCCGGCAGAACAGAAAGATAAGTTCCTCAAGCTGAAATCGGCGTTGCCCGAGGCGATAAAGTCATTAAAAAGCTTGATCGACACCTCCGCCTTCGCCGTCAATGTCTTGGGCGATAATGATGTCAGGAGATATTTATTAGTTTTCCAGAATGATAACGAATTGCGGGCAACCGGGGGATTCATGGGCAGTTTCGCGCTGGTTGATTTGCGAGGCGGTAAAATTGATAAGATCACGATTCCTGAGGGCGGGACTTATGACGTGCGAGCCGGCTTCAATCAAGTCGTCGCGTCGCCCGATCCTTTGCGCTTGGTCACTGACCGCTGGGAATTCCAGGACTCGAATTGGTGGCCGGATTTTCCGACATCGGCGAAGAATATCAAGTGGTTCTACGAGAAATCGGGCGGCCCCACTATTGATGGCGTGATTGCCGTCAATTCTTCATTTTTCGGCAAGCTTCTTTCTTTGACCGGCCCGATTAATCTGCCGGCATACGGCAAGACGATTATGGTGGAAAATTTTGAAGAGGAATTGCAGAAAAGCATCGAACTGGAAGCCAAAGAAAAAACCAAGCCGAAAAAAATCCTGGGAGAATTGGCGCCGCTCATGATGGATAAATTGTTAAATGCCGATCCGAAGCAATTATTCAATTTGGCCGAAGCGATGAGTGGCGGCTTGAAGCGGCGCGATATCCAAATGTATTTTACCGATACTGAATTGCAGAAATTCACCCAGGCCAGGAATTGGGCGGGGGAATTGAGCTCGCCGATCGGCAGCGATTTTTTGAGCGTCAATACGGCTAACATCGGCGGCGGCAAAACGGACAGCGTCATCAGGCAGAAAATCTATCATTCGGCGGAAATCCAAAGCGATGGCACGGTTCTTGATAAGGTTTTGATCGAAAGGCGTAATATCGGGCCGACTGATGAAATATTCACTACTGTCGCGAATAATTCTTACGTCAGGGTTTATGTTCCCGAGGGCAGCGTACTGGTGCATGCTGAGGGCTTCAAAGGCTTCGCTGATGATAAATTCAAGAAGCCGGCAGATAATTCCGCGCAAAATGAAGGCTTGGCGGCGGAAAACAATGCGCTAATAGACGCTGATTCCGGCACGAGGATTTATAATGAGAACGGCAAGACGGTATTCGCCAATTGGTCTATCGCCGGTCCGGGAGAGATGCGCGAATTGCTATTGGTTTACAAGCTGCCTTTTAGAGTCTCATTCAGTTCTGGCCCAAAAAGTATTATTGAGAAAGCGGCTGATCTGTTTTCCTCCGAAACAGCGGCCTACAGCTGGAAATTCCAAAAGCAATCCGGGCGAGACAGCGATGAAATCAGCAGTTCCGTGAGTTATCCATCCAATCTTAATTTAAAATTATCCTATCCTGAATCAGCTGCCGTATCCCTTGGCCAGGTGTTATTTTCCGGCAAAACCGATGCCGATAAATTCTTGATTGCGGGGTTTTCGAAAAATTGAAATTTATAATTAATTTGTTTTGTGTGGAAAAATAAAAACGTATGTCCATATTCTCAAAAAAACCGGTCGAAGACGAAGTCTCAGAAATGGAGAATAATATCGGCACGATGCAGGACGATGTCGCTAAAATAATCACCAATAAGAATCATAATAACGCTATGGCTAAGAATTTACGCCGTTTCGGCGCCAGATTGCCGGCAACCGGCAGATCAAGGGAAATCCAGCGCGATTTGGCTGATGTTTATACAGACAATGACGGGCAGATTCCCGATTTGACGCGATTAGATCGATCAGAACGGCCTTTGTGGCAGACTATTCTTTATGTCTTAGTGGCTGTTTTTTCCGTATTGCTTGTGGTGTCAATCGCCGGGTTTTTGGTGTTTTCCAACTTGAATAGTGAGACATTTACTAATGAGCGGGTCGTCTTCAAGATAGAGCCGCCGATTTCCATAATTTCCGGCCAAGAGCAGACATATACTATAATCATCAGCAATAATGAAAAGGTCAATCTGTATAATCTCAATATCGCCTTG
>JBAYGU010000055.1:0-5482 GCA_041666505.1 Candidatus Buchananbacteria bacterium
AACGAGGGTAAATTCTAATTCATTAAAATAACTAACTAATTAAAATTGGGTAATTGGACAAGATCGCCCTCTGGGCGACCCCACTTATCAAGCCACCAGCTTTGCTGGGGGTATTCTGACTTATTATAAACTATATAAGCAGCCATACATGAACCAAGACAATGCATCACGATCAATGCAATAACCAATCCTGTTACCATGTCTCTTCTCCTCTTCGGTTGTCAACGTTCTTCGTTTAAACGCAATCAGTAATTCGAAATAATACTAGCACAAAATATAAATCATGTCAATTCGCCATGGCCATCTCAATCAATCTATTGGTATAGCCCCACTCGTTATCGTACCAGGCCAGGACTTTGACCAGATTGCCGCCGACGACGCGGGTGAATTTAAGATCGACAATAGCGGATTCCGTCGTGCCGATGATATCCGACGAGACCAGCTCATCATCGCCGTCTGCGACAGCCAAGACTTTCTTGAACAACGGGTGCTTCGTCGCCTTCCTGAATGCCTCATTGACTTCTTCGACTGTCGTATCTATTTTTAATACCGCAGTAATATCAGACAGCGATCCGCAGATGACCGGCACGCGGATGGAAATGCCGTCGAAGTTGCCCTTCAATTCCGGAATGACTAAACTCGTCGCTTTGGCGGCGCCAGTCGTCGACGGCACCATATTGGAAGCGCCGGCTCTTCCGCGCCTGACATCCTTGGAATCAGGACCATCGACGATTTTCTGCGTGGCAGTATAGGCATGGATAGTATTCAAAATTGATTTATCGACGCCGAAAGCATTCTGCAATACTTGCATGACCGGCGCTATGCAATTAGTCGTGCAAGAGGCATTAGCGATCACCTTCTCTTTGCCGATATTATTCTTCGTGAATTGCGTGCCGAAGACCAATGTCAAAACCTCGTCCTTGGCCGGAGCGGATAAGACGACTTTCTTGGCACCGGCCTTCAGATGCATATCCAGATCAGCCTTTTTTTCAAATACTCCGGTGCATTCCAAGACCACATCAACGCCGATCTTCTTCCACGGCAGCTTCGACGGATCCTTTTCCGCAAAAACCGGGATTTTCTTACCATCAACGATAATGTTGCCAGCGTCATAAGTCACCTTGCGATTATAACGGCCATAAACCGTGTCATATTTCAATAAATAGGCCAGGGTCTTAGTGTCTGTCAAGTCATTGATGGCGACGATTTGCGCGCCTTTAGTGTCCATGGCGATTTTTAGAGCAGCTCGACCGATGCGGCCGAAACCGTTAATGGCAATTTTCATACAAATAGAAATTAGATATAAATATTATGTAAGCATTATAGCAAATATCAAGAAATAATAAAACGCCCGAAAGTCTTCCGGCGTCTGGAATGTTCAAATTGTTAACTTACGATTTGTTACGCTCATAATGACGCGCAATCAATTGTCCGTCACGTAAGAATTCATCAACTGTTACCGCAGCGCGCAGCACTTCGGCCAGATCCGTCTGGCCATTCAAAACCGCTCGCATCGCGACATATGACATCGGCTGAAATCCCTGTTTGATCGCCGCATCAAAATATATATTAAAATCAAGCTCGCCAGAAGCCATAATCCGCCTATCAATCTGAGACGGTGCATAGAACTCCGCTAGCAGCATCATTTGGGCATAACCGATGCCTCCGCATATGTTGCAGGCTCGGCCAGGCACGGCTCTAAACAGTTTAACCTTATCGCCGAACAGATCGCGGCCCCAGAGGTTCTTCAGTTCCTCATAGCCATCATACTCCTCGCGGCAATTCGGACAAATTTTCCGCACTAAACGCTGCGAAACTACCGCCAATAGCGCTGAAGCGATATAAACACCGGAAACCCCTAGGCCTTCCAAGCGCATAATCACATCTAATGCGCAATCGACGTGCATAGTTGACAATAACAGATGCCCGGTAATTGCCATGCGCACCGCGTTTTTCGCGCTGTCCTCATCGCGAATCTCTCCGAGAAAAATCTTATTTGGATCCTGGCGCAGGATGCTACGCATGGCTGAAGAATAAGTCAAGCCGATTTTCTCGTCGACTTGCACCTGATTGATTCCCGGCTGAATACTTTCGACCGGATCTTCGACCGTAACGATATTCGACTTGCCATCATTGATCTCATTCAAGGCGGCGTACAGTGATGTCGTCTTGCCTGATCCAGTAGGACCGGTTACCAGAATAATGCCCTTGGGCTCCCTGAGCTTTCTTTTCAACCGGCCCAAAACGTCAAACTCGAATCCGCATTCATCAAGGACCTTGTTGAACGCCTGCTTGCGCATCAGCCGTAATTGCGCTTTCTCGCCATGCACTGTCGGCAGAGTTGATACGCGCAAGTCATATTCCGCCAACTGCGGCAGCTTCTTAATATCTTCCGCACTAAATGTGATCCGTCCGTCCTGCGGCAGCCGATGTTCCTGGATCGGAATATTCGCCATCGACTTGATGATGGCGACGGCTTTGCGGATAATTGATCGGGTCAAAATATGATCGGGCGTAATCAGAACGCCATCGACGCGATAGCGTACACGGCCGCCGCTTTGCTGGTCATCCTCATTGTCTTTGCCGTTTTTTCTCGTAGGCAAGCCGGCCGACTTAATCAAACCGGTGCCCCTCATGGCTTCAGACAAATTCGGATCGGGCTCGATATGGATATCGGATGCCCGATGAGAAATAGCGAATTTCAGCATGGCAAAAAAACTCTCCATTGCCGATGAATCCGCATTAATGCCGCGCAGATATAAATCGCGCGCCTTTTCGTCGAGCACTACATTCGCATCACATAATTCAGAATACTGATTGCTGCCCTCGCCGCTTAACGCCGATGAAATCAAGACAAAGCTTATCTGCTCATTATTATGTGTAAAGGGAAATCCGGCATAGTTTTTTGCTTCATCGAATAAAATCAATATTTCTTCCGGACTCCGCAATGGACGATTTTCCATTTCCAGATTATGCGCGCAAATGCCGAAAACATAATTAACCACTCCATCGACAGACTTTTTCGTAGAAAGCGGCAGAAAGCCGCGAGCCATGAACGATTGGAAAAATGCCTTCGCCTCATCCGCTGTCTTTCCGAATCGGGGCGGATTAGCATTAATTGCTCGAACTACGCCTTCCAATGTCAGAAAGCTTTCCGCTAATGTCTGCACGCTAAAACCTTCTCGTTCCAGCCTATGAGCTAATTCATGCACTTCATCGAACGCGACCATAACACACCTCCATTTCTCTTTTGTTGTTTGCCAATATTTTATTCAATTTTCAATGTCCGATTGATACGTTACTCTATAATATTCTATATATTTTGTCAATATTAGCAATAAAAAAAGCCGCTCGAGATATTTCGAGCAGCGTAAGGAGCGACATCTTATTAAAATAACAATATATCAGCCAAGGGAGAAAAAATATTTTCTAAAATATAATCATAATCATCATCTGTCATTTCTGTTTCTTCTTCTTTTAATTTAATGAATTTTTCCTTGACTCTGTCCTCAGCTATTTGCAGTGCAGTCTCAAGCGTGCCATTATCCTCAAACAAATCTTGATTTTCCAGAGCTGCAATCTCCTCATCAAGAAATATTGCAATTTCATTGGCGAGCATCTTTACCTCTTTCAGCAGCTCAACCTTGCGCTCTCTCGTGATCATTTCATTTCTCCTTTACGGTTTGGGGATTCCCAGTTTAATATCATGAATCTGAAAAACAAAATCCAGTGCTCGGCGCGCATTGCCGGACTTAATCGCCGCATTCAGATAGCCATGGGCATATTCGCTCTTGGCGAAATATTGCCCGTGATTCAGGTCACTTGCGCTGAAATGAGATAAATTGTAACCATTTTTGATGATACCGAAACAATCAGGGCTGCGTCGGCACAATACTCCGGCTTCAGTTAATGCTTTGTTCATTTCAGCGATCAATTTCTCCCGCTTCCACCATCGCGCGCTGGCGATAACCGCAAAATAATACCGCCAATCAACCGGCAATATGCCGATTAAATCCGCTTCATGCGCAATTTGCCGCCTTCTAGCCAAATCTTGCATGTATTTTTCGCACTTATCTTTTGTCATCATAATAGCCGTCCTGGCATCCAAGTCATATGACCGATCAAATTCATTTTGCGCCAATAACAGTTTCTCGGGTTCAAATAGCATTACGGCATCCTCCTCTCCATATCCGTCTCGGTATCAAACGCGCCTTTTTTTGTTAACGTCCCCAATAATCACTTTTTTCAGTGATTTCCCGCATAACACAAGATGTGCCGTCTAAATATTTAGACCAACGATATAAATGTAATTTCCCCTTTACGGAGGGGCAAAATCTCTTCTTGAACCACAATAACTCTTTCGTTATTCTTTTTTTGTTTTTTAATTCACGTCTTGCGTCTTTATGTCTTTGTCTAATTACTGCCATCATTTCTTCGAGTTCCATTAATCATTTCTCCTTTTGTTGTAAAGAACATGATTATCACTACTCATTAATCTATTCTTAATTCTTAACTCATTAATCTATTCTTAATTCTTAATAGGCACCTCGACAATAACCGACTTGCCGTCGCCCTTGGCTCCGGCCACAGGATCAAGCTCGACATCGACGGAACACTTCAAAACGTGCCAGCCGCAGACGACTCCCCTGCCATGCTCGGTCTTGACTCTGGTGCCGATCGGCGGCAATTTCTTGATCAGCTCTTGATAATGGCTTTCCTCATAGGCCAAGCAGCATTTTAAGCGGCCGCAGATTCCCGACAGCCTCTCTGATCCGCGATGGACGATCTGCTGGTCTTCGGCGAATTCACTGGTAACGTTGCCCAGCTTTTTAAGATGCCCCTTGCAGCACTGGCCCAAGCCGCAGCTGCCGATATCGCCGACTAATTTAGCCTCATCCCTGACTCCCAACTGATGCAACCTGATGACTTTCTGAAAATTTCGTCCCAGTTCTTTTACTAAGTCACGGAAATCGATGCGGCCGTCAGCAATGAACGCAAACGACAATCTCTGGCCGTCAAGCGAAAAATGACAATCTACGATTTTCATGTCGAGATTGAATTTCTTAATCACCTCGCGGCAATCTTCCATGGTCTTTTCCTTAGCATGATTGCCCTCGGAAATAATGCCGAAATCTTCTTCCGTAGCGGCGCGTTTGATGACATTTGGAACATTTCCCTCAGCTGCAACAGATTCATCTTTAGTTTCCTTCAACTCGACGATCCTGCCGGCTTCTTCGCCGAACTCCGTAGTCAAAACGACAAAATCACCGATACCCAAACGCAAGCCGTCGGGATTGGTGGCGGCGAATCTCTCCCAGGGGTTTATTTCAACGGTTGAAAGTATCATAGTGGCTTATAGTCATCAGCCGCCTAGCGATGCTAAGCGGCTGCAAACTATCGACAAATATTATAATGAGAATAAGGCCCAGTCACTGATCGTGTTTTCTCCGATCAAGTCAGAAATCTTCTTGCTGTCGTCCTT
>JBAYGU010000056.1:0-5138 GCA_041666505.1 Candidatus Buchananbacteria bacterium
ACGAGGGTAAATTCTAATTCATTAAAATAACTAACTAATTAAAATTGGGTAATTGGACAAGATCGCCCTCTGGGCGACCCCACTTATCAAGCCACCAGCTTTGCTGGGGGTATTCTGACTAATGTTCTAATGTCTAAATTTTTAAACATTAATGCATTAAAAATTATTTTGATAAGAATGAAAGAATATTTGAAAAAAATATTGCAGCGGATACTGTTTATTTTGTCTCGGGCAATACTCAAAAAATACAATCCGAAAGTCGTCGGGATAACCGGCAGCATCGGCAAATCCTCCGCCAAGGAGGCGGTTTTCGCCGTGCTAAAAAATAAATTTCGAACGCGAGAGAATATCAAGAATTATAATAATGAGATCGGTTTGCCGTTGACGATTATCGGCGAGTTGTCGCCGGGGCATTCTTTGGGCGGCTGGTTTAAATTATTCCTTCGCGCCGTTAAATTGATAATTATTGAAGACAAAAGTTATCCGGAAATATTGGTTTTGGAAATGGGCATTGATCGCATCGGCGATATGAAGTATCTGACCGAGCTGGCCCCGACTGATATCGGCATAGTAACCAATGTCGGGCCGGTGCATTTGGAATATTTCAAGACGCAAGAGAAGATAGCCAAAGAGAAATCCATTCTGGTTTCCAAATTGAAGCCGGGCGGCTGGGGCGTCTTGAATATCGACAGCCTGAAGGTGGCGGAAATGAAAAACGTCGTCCGCGGCAGGTTCTTGACTTACGGCTTGAGCCGCGAGGCGCAGGTGCGCGCGTTGGAAATCAATTTGTCATATCGCGATGATGCGGTTATCGGCACTAGCTTCAAATTGCATTACAATGGGGCCGTCGTGCCGGTTCTTCTTTCTGGCGTCTTGGCCGAGCATTTGGTCAATGCGGCTCTGGCTGCGGCAGCGGTCGGTGTCATTCTTGAGATGAATCTGATTGAGATTTCTGAGGCGCTGAAGAATTACAGGGTGCCGACAGGGAGAATGAATCTTCTCGATGGCATCAAGGGGACGAAGATAATCGATGACAGCTATAATGCCAGTCCGGAATCGACTGTGGCTGCCGTCAATGTTCTGGGTGAAATAAAAGTTAATGGAAAAAAAATTGCTGTGCTAGGCGATATGCTGGAGCTTGGCGATTATGAGACGAAGGGCCATCAGGAAGTCGGTCAGGCGATTATAGAAAATAAAATCGATGAATTGGTCGTAGTCGGCGCGCGGGCGAAGATTATCGCGCGCACTGCCGGCGATGCGGGCATGAAAAACATCAAAAATTTCGATACCAGCATCGAGGCTGGCGAGTATCTACTGAATGTCGTCAAAACGGGGGATTTGATCTTGGTCAAAGGCAGCCAAGGCATGCGCATGGAGCGAGTGTCGAAAGTATTATTAGCCGATCCGTCTCGAGCCAAGGAATTATTGGTCAGGCAGGATGGTGGGTGGCTACAGTTAAATTAACTATTGACATATTGCATAATATGTGATAATATGATTAGTCAGCAATAGTTGTGTATTTTTTTAACCGGGCAGAGCCCAAGGAGCATGATTGATATGGTAGAGTGGGTAAAAGTCGTAGAAGACGGCGTTGGTGTTTGGTTGATTACTCCGGATCAATTTGAACAGCTCCCTGATGGAACGAAATTGACTTCGATTGTTGGTGATCAGGTCATTAAGGGTCGGGATCAAATTGATTTGGAAACTCGTGGAGGATATATCTCCTTTGGTTTCTTGGAGGAAGATAAGCCCGAGGGGATGGTTTTTTATGACTCCAAGCCCTGGGTTATCGGTGATTAAACAGTAGAAAATCAAAAACCCGCAGACAAGCTTGTCTGCGGGACTTTTATTTGCTTAATATTTTCCCATCCCCGGCAGATTGAGGCCGTCAATCTGCGATGTTAGCCGTCTTGACAACGAACGTATCCGGTGTATACTGCTTGCATGGCAGACATCTTATTAAAATACGATCAAGACAAGTGGCGGGAAGAAAGCGTCCCGGCTTTTAATACCCTCCAACTTTTTATAACCAACCGTTGCAATCTGCGTTGTCGCGGTTGTTTTTATAGCCATAAGCTGGGCGGCGAAGAGATGAGTTTTGATGACTATTGCGCCGCAGTCAAACCTTATTTAGGGAAAATCGGTAAGATAATCCTGTTGGGCGGCGAGCCGACGATGCATAAAGAACTGCCGTCGATAGTTAAATTCAATCAAGAGCAAGGTTTAAAGACCACAATTTATTCAAACGGCTTTGATCTGACTCCTCTGGAGAATCTGGATTTGACTGGCGTAAAGATACGCATCGGAGTATATGGAGCTCAGAGCGGAGAAAAATGCCTGGCGCAAGTCAAGCGTACTGATCTGCCGGTTACTATCGTCTATATGCTGCGGCGCGATAATATCGGCCAGCTGGCCGCTGCGGCGGAGATGGCGGAAAAAGAGTTTAATTGTGAAGATTTTTACGTTTCCAGTATTAGGGATATAGCAACAACTGGCGATTATTGGATAGATACGCCAGAGACTGTATCAGCTGAAGAATTCGCGGAAATCGTCAAGGATTTTATCGATAATTACCGCGGCGGATTGAAGCGGCTGCATCTGGCGACTCGCGGAGTCTTAGTAACCGAAAATAATGATTTTAAAGGCGTAAAGCGCTGCCGTTTCGGCAATCTCTTTCCCGATGGGGAAAAGATAATCTGTCCGCTGGATATTTCAAAGAAACTGACTTCTAAAGAATTATTGTTTGATGAAAGGGTTTGCACTAAACATCATAAATGCATCTTACAGAAGATAGTGCTCCATAAGATAAATACATAAAAACCTCGAATGGATTTCGAGGTTTTTTGTTTGCGACTATTTCATTCCCGGCAGATTGAGTCCGCCCATCTGCGACATCTTGTTGGCCATGACGCGCTGGACTTTCTTGACCGTGTCATTGACCGCTTCCTTGACTCCGGCTTCCAACTTAGCCTTGTCGCCAAGGATATCGTCGGCAATTTCCACGGATTTAACATCCTGATTGCCGTCCATTTTTATTTTGATCTTGCCCCAGCCGCCTTGCCCTTCGACGATTTCCGATTCGAGGGCTTTTTTGATCTGATTGGCTTGCGTGCGCAGCTCCTGCACCGCCTTAATCTTATTAAACATAGAATTTATATGATTATTTAATTCGTAATTTGAAATTCGTAATTCGTAATTATTTAATGGTTATACGTCCGATCAATATTCTTATAACTAACTGTATTGCCGTCAAAGTATAAATTAACCTGGCCGGTCGGGCCGTTACGATGTTTGGCGATATGGATTTCTGCTGAATGTTTTTCTTCCTCGGTTAGCGAGTTGGCGTCATAATTCCTGTCGGCGCTTTTACGGTAAATGAACATGACGACGTCGGCGTCTTGTTCGATTGAGCCGGATTCGCGCAAGTGTGATAATTTAGGAATGGCCGGTTTGCTCTGTTCGACGGCGCGGGAAAGCTGCGACAAGGCGATAACCGGAATATTGAGTTCACGAGCCAAGCCTTTGAGGGCGCGGGAGATTTCTGCGATTTCCTGCACGCGGCTTTCCGAGCTTTGCCTGGATCCCGAGCCCTCCATCAGTTGCAAATAATCGAGGACGATCAAGTCGAGACCGTTTTCCATTTGCAGGCGGCGCGCTTTTGTCCGCAGTTCCATGACATTGGTATTGGCGAAATCGTCGATGAAAATATTGCTTTCCGCCAGTTCGCTCATGGCGTGGCCGATGCGCGGAAAATCATCGCCGGCCTCGGATAGTCTGCCGGTTCGCATCTTCCACATATCGACTCCGGCCTCGGCGGAGATCAGACGATCGACTAATTGCTCTTTGCTCATTTCCAGAGAGAAGACGCCAACTGATTTCTTGTATCTGACAGCGGCGTTCCTGGCAATATCCATGGCGAGAGCAGTCTTACCGACAGACGGACGGGCAGCCAGAATAATCAAATCTGATTTTTGGAAGCCGCCCAAGATGTCATCCAGATCCTTGAAGCCGCTCGGCAAGCCGCGCAGCTTGCCTTTTTCGCGATGCAATTCGTCGATGCGGTCGAAAGCGCCGGCCAAGGTTTCTTTGATGTGCGTGAATTTTTCTTTCAAAAATTTCTGTGAGACAGCGAAGATCGATTGTTCGGACTTGTCCAAGACGTCGGTGACTTCGCGCTCTTCCTGATAGCCCAATTCCAAGATGCTCGAGGCGGCCATGATCAGTCTTCGCAAGGTGGCTTTCTTCTGGATGATCTGCGCGTAAGAAACGACGTGCGCAGCCGAGGGAACTTGATTTGTCAGATTGACGATGTAGCTGCGTCCGCCAACGATGTCGAGCTGGCCTTTTTCTTCCAAGCGCGAAGTGAGGCTCAAGATATCGATTGCTTCTTTGCGTTCGAACAGTTCGAGTATTGTGTTGTAAATGAAGCCGTGCGCTGATTGATAGAAGTCATCGGCCGAAATAATGTCGGCAATCTTGATGATCGCATCCTTGTCGATCAGAATAGAGCCGATGAGCGATTGCTCGGCTTCGATGTTCTGCGGCGGCAGCTTGCGGAGGTTATTCATTTGCGGATCGGCCATAACTGATGCGTTAAGTGTCGGTAGTATTTTACACTATAAAACACTCTCGGGCAAATCCGATGTTCTTAACACTTTATGCACAGTTTGCCGTCCAAAATTGTTGAATTAAATCTTCGATTTTTTGCTGATTTTTCGTATAGACATAAATAGTCTGACGTGCGGAAGTGTCGCGGATAGTCAGTTTCAAGCCGGCTTCCACCGGCTGGATTTTCAGACGTTTCGGGCCGACTCTGATCGGCTTGATTTCGCCGACGATTATTTTCGAAACCAGAGGCTCGCGCGTCAAGAATCTGCCGAGTTGGGAGGCGGATTTGATGGCGGTCGTATGCCGCTTGGAGAATTTTTTTCCCGCGAGGTGAGTCATGTATTCATTATAGCAGAAATAAAAAAACAGTCTGCAGCGGCAAACTGTTTAAGGCTCAATAAAGTCAATCGGTCGATATCACGATATCGGCATCTTCCTCCTGCAGCATCAGAATATCCATATATGGCATGATTCTCTGCTCGAAGAATTTTCTGATGATTTTCGGAGTCACGTTATGCTTTTCGGCATCG
>JBAYGU010000057.1:0-5048 GCA_041666505.1 Candidatus Buchananbacteria bacterium
GTTTGGTAAAAATCAGATTCTGGCAAAAAGACTGCTTTCTGGGAGAACAGCTGGAAAAACTTGAAAATCTGCCAATAGTCCGATTTTAATTCGCAATAGTCCGATTTCTATTATTTCCTAACATTTGTAGGGATTTTTCGTTTGTGATATAATTAATTCAGATATATTATGATAAATAACATAACAAAGGCCATGCGATTTAATAAATTATCGGCGTTTTTTGCATTATCATTAATTCTTATTTCTTTGCCGCTTATTGGTTATGCGGCTGAGTTCGATCCATCTAACTTGATCTCTGATGCAGAAATATCCGATTTTAATTCGATGACGCTCCCGGAAATCCAGAATTTTTTGAATAACCGCAACGGAACACTCGATAATTATCTCACTTTCGACAAGGAGGGGCTGCCCAAAACCGCCGTGCAATCATTTTTTGAAATATCGCAGCGCTGGCAGATCAATCCGAAATATCTCATGGTGCTGACTCAAAAAGAACAGAGCTTATTGGAAGACTCGAGCCCCAGCCAAAAGCAATATGATTGGGCGACCGGCTATGGCATTTGCGATAATTGCTCCATGGGCGATCCGTCGTTGGAACGATTCAAGGGATTTTACCGTCAAGTGAATTCCGCCGCTGCCCAGACACGTTACTACATGGATAATATCGGAGAATTCAATTTCCAGCCGAACAAGACCTATAATATCGACGGCACGTCTGTTACGTTGAAAAATACCGCAACCGCCGGTTTATATAATTATACGCCGCACTTGCACGGCAATCAGAATCTGGTGAATCTGTGGAATAAGTATTTCAGCATGAAATGGCCCAACGGCACGCTTCTGACCACATCGGGCAGCAGCAGCGATGTATTTTTGATTCAGAATGGCTTCAAGAGATTGATTGCATCCAAATCTGTTTTGGTTTCCTTATTTGATCCAAAATACATCATTACCGCTTCGGTAAATGACATTAATTCATACCAGGACGGTCCACCGGTAAAATACTTGAATTTTTCCATTCTCAAGAGTGATGCCACGGGCAATCTGTATATGATAGTCAATGATACGAAAAGAAAAATCGAATCGATGGAAGTCTTTAAAAAATTAGGCTTGCCCGAAGATGACATCCAAACAGTCTCAGAAGCGGATTTGAAATTGTATATAGACGGTTCCGATATCACCGCATACACTGTCTATCCGACAGGCATAATACTGCAGGACACCGCTGCCAAGAAGCCTTACCAGGGAATGTATTACGTAATCAGCGGAGAAAAGAAACCTATACTGACAAAGGAAATATTCGATGCCAATTACAGCGGCATGAAAGTGAAAAAAGTTACAACGGCTATTCTAGACAACTACATGACCGGCGGCAATATAGTTTTGCCGGACGGCTGGCTGGTCAAGAGCAAAACACCCATCAAATATAAGACAGTCACGACGATAGTCAAGAAAAAGAAGGTCGTGACTAAAGTCATCGCTAATCCTGAAGTCACTGCAGTCTACGTGATTTCGAGCGGCAAAAAATTGCCGTTCATGAGCGGCGCGGCGCTTTCCTCGATGGGCTACAATACAAAAAATATCAAACTGATCAGCGATGAGACTCTTAATTTAATTCCTAATGGCAATCTGCTGACTGGAAATTAATTTTTATAAAAAAGTTATAACTTTTATTTTATGTCATTAGTATTTGCGGCAATCACCCCGCACCCACCCATACTCATACCCGCCATCGGCAAGGAGCATTTGGCGCAACTGGAAAAAACCCGCGTCGCCATGGATAGGCTGGAACAGGATTTATATTCGGCGAAGCCGGATCTGATAATCGTCATATCACCGCATGGCGAGCTCAATCCTTCCGCCTTTACTATTAATCTCTGCCAGGAATTCAACGCTAATTTCGAAGTCTTCGGTGACTTCAGCACCAAGCTTAAATTTCCGGGCGACCTAGTGACTTTTACAACAGACAAAGAAATAATCAGCGCCAAATCCCCCATCAATATCATCTCTTCGCCGGACTTGGATCACGGCTGCGGCGTACCTCTATACTACATGGCTCGGCATCTGCCTCAGACGCCGATCGTGCCGATTTATTTCTCCATGCTGGACAGCCAGGCGCATTTCGAATTTGGCAAAGCTCTTAAGGATCTCATTTTAAACAGCGATAAGAGAGTGGCCGTTATCGCATCGGGCGACCTATCCCATTGCCTGAGCGAAGATTCGCCCGCCAAGTGCGATCCTGCCGGCAAAATATTTGATGAGAAAATCCGCGATCTTATCGTCAGCTGCGACTTGCTATCGTTAGTCAATCTTGATCACAAGCTAGTCGAAGATGCCGCAGAGTGCGGCTTGCGCTCCATCCTGATTCTTGCCGGTGTCCTGAATGATATCAACTGCAAACCGGAAGTGCTTAGTTATGAAGCGCCGTTCGGCGTCGGCTATATGGTGGCGGAAGTCATACTGTAATTAAAAAATTCAGAAACGACCAGCTTTAGGGCTGATCGTTTTTTATTCTTTCGGTTTATTGAGGCTACTCGCGACTTTAAAAAAATACTTCCATTTCTCCCCCGTCTTACATAACTCCTTTGTCTCGTTCATCGCTTTTTCAACGAATTCTTTGGAATTTTTCTTGCAGACTTGGAAAACCGAATTGCGCTTAAAGTCCGGCACGCCAAATTCGGCGATTATCTTCAACGCCAAATCCTGCCACTCATATGCCGGGGGTTTGACGCCGGCCGGCTTGGCTTTCAGAATAAACGAGAGTTTTTGCGGTCCGGGATCGTTTGTCATAATATAGATATATTATCGTGATAACGTCATTTAGTCAAAATTATTGTCAAATTGACTTCATCTTCGATTTATTATATTCTATAAGTAATATGTTGAAAATAATCACGCATCCCAATCCGATATTGCGGCAGAAAGCTAAGCCGATTAAAGATATATCAACTGAAGAAATCCAAGCGCTTATACCGGAATTGGCGGATTTGATGTTGAAAAGCGACGGCCTGGGCATTGCCGCGCCACAGGTCGCCAAAAGCATCAGATTGATCATTGTGCGCTATAAAGACGATAATTTAGCTCTTTTAAATCCGAAGATAATCAGCAAATCAATTCTCAAAGAAATCGACGAGGAGGGCTGCTTGTCCGTGCCCAATGTCTATGGCCAAGTTAAACGTTGCAAAAAAATCACTGTCAAATTTCAAGACACTCAAGGCAAAATGCGCAAAATGACTGGCGAAGGATTATTTGCACGCGTCATCCAGCATGAAGTGGATCATTTAGACGGCGTCTTATTCATCGACAAGGCGAAGAATTTAAGAAAAGGCGATAATGACTAAGCCGATCAAAGCAGTATTTGCCGGCACGCCGGATTTTTCAGTGCCATACATGGAAGGATTGCTAAGCGATCCTGATTTTTTAGTTTTGGGCGCTATCACTCAATCTGACAAGCCGTCCGGACGCAAGCAAGAGCTATCCCCTTCTCCTGTCAAGATTTTAGCGGCAAAAAATAATCTTAAAATCTGGCAGCCGGAAAAATTACGCAAAGATAAATCAATTGAAGAGGAATTGAAAGCCTTGCAAGCCGATATGTTGGTTGTCGTCGCCTATGGACAAATTATCCCTCAGGCTATTTTGGATTTATTTCCGAAGGGCGCGATCAATGTTCATCCTTCGCTTTTGCCGAAATATCGCGGCGCCTCACCTATCCAAAGCGCGCTGCTCAATGGCGAAAAAGAAACTGGGATAAGTATTATGCTGATGGATGCGAAAATGGATCATGGCCCGATATTAGCTCAAGAAAATTTCCAGCTGAATGGAGAAGAAACTAATTCATCGCTTCATGAACATCTAGCGAAAACTGGCGTGCAATTATTGATTAAAACAATCAAGGAATACTTAACTGGCAACATTAAGCCGATCGTGCAAAATGATGATGAAGCGACATTTTGCACCACTATAACCAAAGAAGACGGCCGTCTTGATTGGTCACAGCCTGCGCAAATCATCAAGCAGAAAATCTACGCCTTTTTTCCTTGGCCGGCCACCTGGACGACTTTAAATGACAAACGGATAAAGATATTTCCGCCAGTCGCCGTTTTAAAAACTGAATCTGATCAAATTGGAAAATTAGAAATAACTGATTCCGGACTGGCAGTCCATTGCGGCGAAAATAAATTACTGTTGAAAAAAATCCAGCTCGAAGGCAAAAAAGAAATCTCTGCACAAGATTTTGCCCGAGGACATAAAGATATTGAAGGAAAGAGATTTGAATGAATAAAAAAAGTCGCCGGACGGATGTCGGGCGACTTTGTGCAATATTAAGATTTTTTCTACTCAGACCCAAATTTGGGTTTTTGAGCCGAAATAACAGGTTCACTTCTATAAGTGAATTCCACCTTGCCACATTCAAGACAAGATCTCTTCCAACGTGGAATGGTTTTTGCTGGAATATATCCTGGCAATTGACGATCTACGCCCATCTTACCCGGAGGGTCACCATCCCAACCGACAGCTGGAATATCCTCTGGGCGATACTCTTCGACCCATCGATGTTTGCAATGGTTCTCAATTTGCTCGATTTCCCTGATAAGTGCGCACACCTCTGCTGGACTTCTTCCAATTCTCGCCTTAACTCCATAGCTCGGTTCATCAGTTAATCTCCTTTGTCTTTGTGCGAAAATAATGATCTATGATATCACAGCCACTTGAATTTGTGGCCGGATTTCGTGATAGCCTCTTCAACTGTATTTTTCCAAAATTTATTATCAATGTCCATCATAAAAATATGATAAGTAATGCCATCCTCTTCGTGTAAATTGTCCATATCTTCGAAACCAGTATCATAAACAAACGCCGAAGGATAATGACCCAAATGTTCGAAAATCTCTTCCTTAATAGCTGTCGAAGCTAGAACTGCCATGATGGGACTGTCGCCAATTAAATCGCCGTAAGGCGATTAAAATAGCGGCCTGAGGCCGCTGGATAAGTCAAAAGTTATGCACATTTTACAATAGAAAAAAGGTTGATTATGTGCTAAAATTAGA
>JBAYGU010000058.1:0-4523 GCA_041666505.1 Candidatus Buchananbacteria bacterium
CATAGCGTTAGATTAGATTATGACTTAATCTAATAGTATGAGCCATCAACAGAAATTAGCCAAATTGTCAAAAAAAGTCCAGTTTCTATTCAAAGACAGTCCGATTTCTATTCAAAGATAACAAATATTTTTCCAACGCTTGCATAAATCATAAAATTGTGTTATGCTGTATTTCAATCAGGCCGAGAATTCGGCCTGCATATCCGCCGCAGGGCGGAAATTTTATTTTCAGAATTTATGGCAGAAGAAGTAATCTTAAGATTCGATGAAGTAGCATTCGAATATACATATAACAGGCCCATCTTGGATGAGGCCAGCTTCAGTGTGCGCCGCGGATCAAAGATCACTTTGATGGGCCAGAATGGCGCGGGCAAGAGTACGATATTCGGTTTGATCAATGGCACGCTAAAGCCGAAAAAGGGCAAGCTTTCCATTACCAATGAGGCCAGTATCGGCCAAGCGCATCAGACTTTGGATCGCGCTGATTTCGAGCTGACACTGGAAAAGTTTTTCGCCAAAGCCTTTAAGCAGGTTCCGGGTAATTTAAGGAGCCGTATCAGTAAGGTTCTGGACGCAATTAATCTAACAATACCGATGGAGCGCAAGGTGGGCGAGATGAGCGGCGGCCAGCAGGCAAGGTTGCTTCTGGCATTCGCTTTGATCCAGGATCCTGATATCTTGCTTCTGGATGAACCGACGAATAATCTGGATCAAGCTGGTATTGATCACTTGATCTCATTTTTGATGCTGTATGAAAAGACGGTAATTGTAATTTCTCATGACGCTGATTTCTTGAACTGTTTTACCGAGGGCGTTATTTATCTCGATGTGCATACTCATACCATAGAAAGTTACAATGGCGACTATTTTACCGTGGTCGAAGAAATTTCCAAACGAATCGAACGTGAACGGATGGAAAATGCTCGAGCGGAAAAAGTCATCAAGGACCGCAAAGAGAAAGTGAACTTTTTCGCTAACAAGGGCGGCAAGATGAGAAAGTTGGCGAAGAAGATGCGCGAGGAAACGGAAGAATTGGAAGATAATAAAGTCGAGGTGAGGCGGGAAGACAAGACGATCAGGGATTTTAATATCGATGAGCAGAATGTAAATGGCGATGTGGTGACGATAAATTCCGTCATGACCTATTACGGCCATCTGCCGCTAGTAAAAGAAATTGAGATGGTCATCAGGAAAAAAATACATATCTTGGTTTCCGGGCCTAATGGTGTCGGCAAAAGCACTTTCTTAAGATCGCTGGTCGCTGGCACAGCCGAAGGCGCGAAAATCACCGAGGGCGTTAGAGTTGGCTATTACAGCCAGGATTTCTCGCAGTTGGATTTTGATCAGCCAGTATTTGATTCCTTGAAAAGTGCGATACCTGATGATGAAGTCATGAGCATGGAAACTATGCGATCAATCGCCGCCAGTTTCTTGATTACTGGAGACTTGATGGGTAATAAAGTGGGGGATTTATCCGAAGGGCAGAAGGGGCTTCTTTCATTCGCTCGCTTAGTTTTGATGAAGCCAGGACTGTTGATTTTGGATGAGCCGACTAATCATATCAACTTCCGCCATATCCCCGTAATCGCTCAAGCGATAAATAATTATCAGGGCGCAATGATCATGGTCAGCCATATGCCGGACTTCGTCAAAGAGATTAAGATTAATGAAACACTTGATTTGACAAAATACTAAACATAAAAAAAGATCACCTCACGGTGGTCTTTTTATTTGTCCCGATTAGCCTATAAGCCGAATTCTGTATGCTTCCCCAGTTTTTGCAAACTGGGGTTGCACGATAGCCATCTGTCTGCTCTGGCCATTACTGGCTGAGTCTAGCCCTCGAAAACGAGGTTGCACTAGGTAGAGTTTACCACAAGCATCCCATCGCTGGGAGCCGAGCGGCGTAGCAATAATTTGCGAAGATATCTCAGTCACAAATTAGTACATTGCCGCACTTTTCACCTTTCACCGCGCCGAAGCGCGATTAGTATAGTCTCTGTGGAACTGGTCCTCTTCCGACATTACTATCGGAAGGGTGGGTGTTACCCATTACCGCGACATTACAGCAAGCCGTAAAGAGTGTTCGGACTTTCCTCCTCCCGATAGAAATCGGGAAGTAGCTATCCGGCTAATCAGGACAATATAATTGTAGCACATAATTAGAATAATGTCAAGCCCGATTCGGAATTAGTTGATTAAACTTAATTTAATAATGCTTCTCTGCTATAATACGCTTATTAACAATAATCTAATCACATGCCAAAAATATTCATCGTCCGGCACGGACAGGATACGGACAATGTCAAAAAAATATTGAACGGCCATCATGACACTGACCTTACGGATCTGGGACGCGAACAGGTCAAGGAAACTGCGCAGAAATTAGAATCGGAATATGTCGATAAAGCTTATGTCTCGCCGCTGAAGCGCTGCCAGCAGACGGCTCAAATCATAACCGAAGAGCTCAAATTACCGGAAGCAGAAGTCCTGCCCGATTTGATAGAAAGATCCTTCGGCGTCTTTACGGAAAAGCCTTCTAGTGATATCCGCAAGATGACTGATGATTTTTTGGCGGCCGATCAAGTCGATTATTTCTTATCCGGCGAGGGAGTCGAAACTTTTCCAGATACTTATGGACGCGCTCAAAGTCTTTTGGAATTTGTCGAGCATAAACATCCGAATGAAAATATCCTGTTAGTGACTCACGGCGATATCGGCAAGATGCTGCGCGCCGCTTTTTACGGCTGGACTTGGCAGGAGGGATTGCTGACCCCATATTTAGCTAATGCGGAAATAATCATATTAGAACGATAAAAAAACCGACGAGCAAGCCGTCGGCAATGTGCGATCTTATTAGGAAATAATATTTCCATTCCTTCTATTGAGCCTTTCAACTCGTTTTTCGAGCTGCTGTCTGCTCATTTTCTTGCGCTTGTGCGCCTCAATAATTATGAATGGCGAGTCGTTTAGCCTGAGCGACTTTATGTCCCTTTCCGGCATTAAGACCGTGACGGCATAATTGACACCGGATTGGCCTCTGACGATCAATCCGACTTTTTTGAATACTTCACTGTTTTCAGTAAGACCTTTTTTTTCGAACTCCATGACGTTCCTCCTTTTTGTTGCTTTACAATGTTATCTTTGCCATTATAACTGATGCAATTACATTTGTCAATGTTTAGCCTTGATATGTTTAGCCTTGATATTTACTCGGTTTTAAGCTATAATCCGCATAATGTCTAAAATAAACTCTAAAAAATCATTGGGAAAAGTCGTCGTGGCCATGAGCGGCGGTGTTGATTCTTCTGTCGCGGCAGCCCTGTTGAAAAAGCAGGGTTATGAAGTCGTCGGTGTTTTCATGCAATTTTGGTATCCCAGCGGAGAAACCTATGGCGAGAATCGCTGCTGCTCTCTAGAATCCTGGCATGAGGCGCAAGAAGTTGCTAAGCTTTTGGATATTGAGATCCATAAGGTGAATTTCGGACGCGAATTCAAGAAGACAATCGTGGATGAATTCTTGAAGGATTTCGATCTGCTTAAGACCCCTAATCCTTGCGTTGCTTGCAATAAATTCATCAAATTCGATCTGCTGCTTAAATATGCGCAGACTGTTCTTGGCGCGGATTATTTAGCTACGGGACATTATGTGCGGCTTAAGCCGCAAGTCACAAGTCACAAGTCAAAGGTTAAAAGTGGATTAGAATTATTTCGCCCGAAAGATTTAAATAAAGATCAGACGTACTTCTTATATAATTTAAAACAGCCGCAGCTCAAGAATTTGTTATTCCCCCTGGCGGATTACAAGAAAGAAGAAATTAGGAAAATCGCTAAAAAGCTAAAATTGAAAGTTCATGATAAATTGGATAGCCAAGAAATTTGTTTTGTTGGTAAGAATCATTATGATTTTTTGAAGAGATTTTTGAAATTGAAAAAAGGCAAGATAGTATCCGATAAGGGAAGAGTTTTGGGCGAGCATCAAGGCTTGCCACTTTATACTCTAGGACAGAGAAGCGGCATCGGACTTTCCGGCGGTCCTTGGTATGTTGTCGGTTTTGATAAAAAAAAGAATCAGCTGATTGTTAGCGGTGATTTTTCTGCTGCCGATTTATTGTCGAAGCGGGTTAATTTTAAATCTGCTAATTGGATCGCTGGCAGTATTAAATTGCCATTAAAGTGTTCGGCGCAGATTCGTTATCGTGCAAAGGCCGAAAATTGCGTTATTAAAAAAATCGACTCAAAATATATTGCAGAATTTTCCAAACCTCAGCGTGCCGCTATGGCTGGACAGTCGATTGTTTTTTATGACGGCGATAAGCTTTTGGGCGGGGGAATCATTGCTTGACAAAATTAGTTATTTGGTGTTAGATATGATAATCATTGAACGTTGACAATTAGTACACTAGTGTCCGGTTAAATTTCCAATAAACACGGTTGTTTCAGAGTAGTCTCCTCAAATGTTTGTGGAACGTATTCTGAAATCAGCGTATTTATCGGGGTTTTAACAAATTGGGACACGCTTA
>JBAYGU010000059.1:0-4387 GCA_041666505.1 Candidatus Buchananbacteria bacterium
AGAAAAAGCGCTCATTCCGGTCTTGCCGGAAAAGGAACTTTTCCCTTACACGATTTTGGTCGTGTCAGAAGTCATGGGCTCAAACGGCTCGTCTTCTATGGGCTCAACTTGCGGTTCGACTTTGGCCTTGCTTAACGCTGGCGTGCCTTTGAAGGCACCGGTTGCCGGTATCGCCATGGGCTTAGCCTCTGACGGTACTAAATATAAAATCCTGACCGACTTGCAGGACTTCGAAGACGGACCGAACGGCATGGACTTCAAAGTTACCGGCACCAAGGACGGCATCACTGCCATCCAAATGGATACCAAGACTACGGGTTTGCCGTATGATTTGTGCGTCGAAGCCTTGTCTCGCGCCAAAGTTGCCAGACTGCAGATTTTAGACGTCATCAATGCTACGATCAGCGAACCGAATAAAGAACTGTCGCCTTATGCGCCAAGAATCGTCTGCTTGCACATCAATCCGAGCAAGATCGGCGACGTCATCGGCCCCGGCGGCAAAGTTATCAACGCGATTATCGCCGAATGCAATGTCAAGATCGATATCGATGACGACGGCTTAGTCACCATCACCGGCGTCGGCTCGGAAGGCATCGAATTCGCCACCAAATGGATCGAAGAATTGACTGAAGATATCGAACCGGGCAAAATCTACACCGGACGCGTCGTCCGATTGATGGACTTCGGCGCCTTCGTCGAAATCATGCCAGGCAAAGACGGATTAGTCCATATCAGCGAGTTCTCCAATGAACGAGTCAACTCGATTACCGATGTGGCCGAAGTCGGCCAGGAATTGACCGTCAAAGTCATTGAGATCGATGACAAAGGCAGAGTAAACTTATCCGTCAAGCAAGCCGACCCGAATTACCAGCCAGGCAATGGCTTCGGACGCGACGACAGAAGCGGCGGACGCCGTGATGATCGCCGAGGCAACGACCGAGGCGGCCGGCGCGATGATCGCCCCCTTCCCCGTTCTAACCATGACCAAGGCGGCTTCATGAGATAATCCTCATCCAATCAGTTTATAATTATTTTAAAATGTTTGCGCTATTGCTGATAAAATTCAATCAGCTTGCAATCCGAACCCGGCTTATGGCCGGGCTTTCGGTATGCTTTGTTTTTATTTTGATTCTTGCCACTTCATATTACCGGATTTTTCTCTTTGACGATCTCGCCCGCTACAGCTCAAAAAATACGGAAATATATCTGCACCTCGATAATCGCGGCGCGTCGGATAATTTTTATAAAATAAAAGTTACTGATGCGATCCTTAAATCTTTTCATATAAACGATCTAGATCGGCACCTGATCGGCTCGGAGCTAGCTATTATTTGCGATAATTATTCCGGCGATCTGGTTTGCGGATTGATTATCCAGGCCAGGAAGACTGATGAGCTCGAAAAATACTTAGCGGACAAGCGAATCATTTTCCGCAGCATGGATAAGAATACGATCATCATCGGCGCAGACGCTTCCTGGCTTAAAGTAATCAAAAAAAGCTACAATCCGTTCCGCTATCTGGAAAGCCAGAGCGCCTATGGCAAATTCGGCGCCTTAACGCTTGTCATTAACCAGCCGACAATACTCACCTCAGAAATATCAAAAGTGATAAAATTAAGCGGACTGGATAATTCGTCTAAATTTAACGGAGCAATCTCTAATTCTGGACTAATATTCAAACCCGCATCACTAAGCAATATTTTTTCGCCGGCGAGTGTGCGCAGCCTGATTCCCGCCAGCTGCGATATTGAAATCAATTCCTCAAAAGGAAGCTTGTGCGCTAATCGTTCGGGATTATCCGGCGATTTATTGGAAGACTTCGATTTTACATTAAGCTCACCGCAATTAAGCAAGGAAAATACCATAAAATTTGAAAAGTTTTTTCTGAATTTAGCCTCATATTCACAACCAGCGCAGAAAGTATACTACCTAAACGACGGCACGAAGATAATTGAGCTTCGGCCCAATGCCGCAAACGCTTTTTCTGGGGCAAGCAGCACAAAAACGATCCGATTAAAGCAAAAAACCTTATATTATACAAATTCTGAATCAGGCCTGACGATCTCCAACATTATCGGCTTAAAGGGTCCAAGCTCAAAAGATATTGGCGGATATCTTTCAGTCAGAATAAACGCCCTGCCGAAGGGACAAATTAAAGATATATTATCGGAATTCTCATACTTGACCGCGAACGACAATCAAATAATCTTAAGGTAACCTGATTTGTACACAACCTGTGCATAACTTTTTAAATAGTTATTAACATGCTGTGGATAAACTATTAACAATAATTATAACTGATTTAAATTTACACAATAAATATTAATAATTGTCACCTTTGACCATGTTTCTTAAAAATGCTATAATTAAGTCAGAAGTTAGTAATGACGATTATAACTTCTAACAAAACAGTTTTGTACCGCACTTTTTCGCACTTTTCAACAGCTCTATGCTGTGTCCAGTCGACTGAACGGCCTTCCAACAGCCAATCAGACCGATCCAGATGAAGATCTGCTATCAATACAGGTTTTTGGCCTATTATAACCATCGCTGCACGTTCTCGCGCCTTGGCTTGATGAGCCCAACCTATTTCAATGCATTTATAGCAGTTCCTCGCTTTCTACTCGCTTCTAGCAGAGAAGGGACAAAAGTCTTACCTTCGCGTCTGCGAACATTAACAATTTTTTCTACCCGTCGTGCCTACGTTCGCTTCATCGAGGCATTTTTCAACTCCATAAAGAGTAGTTGATTCCTGCCGTTTTGCGGGTAAAAAGCTGTTGTCTTGACTTACACAACACCACGCTATCAATCCATTTGATAATTCTTGCTCACCTCATACAGGCGAGCGAAAATCATTACTGGACTAGCGCTACACCAGTGGCGCCGACCATCCCCAAAATTATATTTATCGGATGACCGTCGGCGCCCTTTTTTTTGTTTAAATTATAATTTACCTACATCCATAAATGTCATCCTCGGAATTTTCGCCTGAAGCCGGTATTCCGGCGAGGCGGAAATATCCGGGGATCTAGTAATTGTCTAAATTTAGCTAAAATATTATAATTATTTCCTCAAAAGTGGATAAAGGGCTTGACAAAAATATCAATATATGCTATACTGGTTATATTAAGTAAAGCACCTTACATTGATGTAAATTCCCTGATTCTAGGGCGGCATGTTAGTTTTCTAGCCTGTTGCCTTGAAATCAGGGAATTTAACCACGGTAATCAATAGGAGATAGAAGGATGAATCAACAATTGATCAAGGGGATGTACGGACACCAGTTCCATCCGGCCAATCGCCTGTTCGGGCTCAGCTGCGGACAAATGCGCAGTCAGGATTTCGTTCATAACGGCGGCTGGTACAACAGACTTGGCGAGAAGCTCGGCTGGGGCGACCTTTCCCCCGAAGACGTTCAAAGGATTTCGCACGAAGTGGCCGATGAAGAATTGTTCATCATCCTCTACGAATCGGACTCCTTCTGGAACTTCGTCACGCGTCCGGGAATAATCGGCAGTATGTCTGCGGTGAAACCCGACGTGGAAGCGCCCGGAGTGGACTATGTCGTGGAAAAGTGCTGCTTCATCATCGCCCGAGACAGACTGTTCTACGTCGATCCGTTTGATGGCTTAAAAGAGAAATCCATCACGCGCAGCGGACTATCGTTTGAAGTACTAACTCGCGAGGCAGCAAAGCAACTCATCGCCCCTTAACTATCCGCCCCGCACGATTTGGGAAAACCTCAACGAGGAGAGAAAAATGAAATATCCGATCAAGCCGTCAGACATCAACACCAAGCGTCATTTCTTCGATGCTTTCGGCAAGATGGAAGCGGAAACCACCGCCAATTACTTGGTGCGACTTGCGCAGAAGAATGGAGACTGGCGAAATTTCACCAAAGCCGAGATCGATGAATTCAGCAAGCATGACTTCTGGTTCAACGGACTCGACCAAGGCCAGCACCCGTCGATCAAGACGAACGAGGACGGATCGTTCTCGTTCACCCACAAGTTCGTCGCGAAGTGCTTCTTGGCTTCGCCGGCCATCGAAGAGATTGCCTAGCACCTTCGCCCCGCACATGTTTTGGGATCGCCCCACACATCGTGCGGGGCTTTCTTTTTGTTAAAATTTTTTAACCTCCCCCTACCCCCTCCTTCGTAAGGAGGGGGAAATACAACTGATTCGTGTTTTAATTTGCATTTGTATTTGAAATTGCGACCATTGAGAAATCTTGTGCTGATTTTATGCGAGAACGAATGGCCGGAGGCAAACCGTCAACCGAGTCCGTTAATGCGGACGAGCTGACGGTTTAATGAGAGAAGCATAAAATCTAGCCATGATTTCGACCGGTCGCGACTTTTGCTTCACTTTTCTAGAAAAGTGAAAA
>JBAYGU010000060.1:0-4204 GCA_041666505.1 Candidatus Buchananbacteria bacterium
ACTTCAAGCCATGCTTATTATATACTACTATGTTCTTTTTTTGTGGGTTAACGGAACGGTAAAACCTTTTCAAGTCGCACCAGTAGAACTGGTGGATTACCTACTGGGTAAAACTATTTATTACAAAAAGCTGCCTCGCTAAGGCGAGACAAAAGGAAAAATATACATCATATAACAGCACATATCTGGCTACGGCTTGCCTAACGGCAAATCTTCGCCCATATTGCTCCTTTAAGTCGCAACATCAGATATACGCGAACGTTATACAAAATCGTTCCAAGTATTCACGACTTCGCATAACACTGTGTATCTGGCTCAACAGAAAATACAATTACAAATATTTCTGATTCATTTTTTAGCCATTTTTTAAAATTTTGGACAAAATAAAAAGAGCGGTTTTAAGTCATGCTCAGGACTCGTCTTTACGGGACATATTCGTATTCTGGTTCTCCCCTCACCTGTTTCCAATTGTAGTAATCACCACAAGGAATTGTTGTCTTCCAGACAACAATGTTGAATTCGCCTGAAATTCCTTGGACGGGAGTGGTTTTTCTAACCCGACCAACAAAAAGTTGGCTTTGATCAGCCTGCGGAAAAGTTTCTTGTAGCTCAGTGGCCAATCTGTTAAAATCGTCAAGAGTCGGCTTGGTGTAAAGCATCTCACTGCTGAGTATGTGAACATCAGCTCGTTTCTCTTGCCCACCTTCTTCAGGGCCCTCTAACCAATATATGAGTCGAAATATCATGAGTTCTCTCCCTTCGACTATTCTACTTCCACGATTATCCCTCGTGGTATGGGATATACCAAGCTGGAAGATTCCTTTTTGAAGCTGAACACTTGAATATTATTTGGGAAAAATTTAAGATGATATAAAAATGGCTAAAAAATAAAAAATCATACTCGCATTTGAATAAGTATGACCGGAACGAGATTAAAAGAAATTTGGATAAATTCTGAAAATTATAAAAGGGCTGAAATTTTTAATTGCGGATGTCCGCCAAAAGTAGGAAAATCATTTGATAATGATTTGTTTGAAAAGGTCATGTTAAAATTAAAAAAAACTACTGCAAAATAGAACTAATAAATTTAGGCTTCGGGCGCCCCCCCCTAACAATCGCTCCGTAGTTCTTTGCGCGAATGTTGCGCGAATGTTGCGCGAATCATAATCTTGTGATATAATATCCGTATAAGCCAAAAGCTATGTTTAATCCCAAGTACAAGCTAACCAATAAAATTCTAACCAATCTTACCACTATTGCGGAAACCAAGGGTATTATTGATCGCGCCAAAATTCTGCCGCAACAAGAATTACGCTTGCGTCGCCAGGCAATAATCAGAATGACGCATCACTCCACCGAAATTGAAGGCAATCAGCTAAATATTGGCCAAGTGGAAGCGTTGTACGCGCACAAGAAAATAGACGCCCCTGACAGGGACATTTATGAAGTAAAAAACTATCTAAACGCATTAAAATATATTGAAAGGGTAGTGACTGAGCACAAACCGATAACTGAAAAAGTAATACTAAAAATTCATCAAGCAGTCACTAATAAAACATTGGATCAACAATTCTCTGGGCATTATCGTCCTGGCCCAATTTATGTGGTACGCCGACGTTTAGGTATGCCGCAAGAAATTTTATATACCGGACCAGAAGCTAAACAAGTGCCGAAACTAATGGCTGATTTTATATACTGGCTAAAAGAAAGTGAGAAAAATGATGTCAGTCCAATCTTGGTTGCCGGTATAGCGCATTTAGAAATCGCAGCCATCCACCCGTTTAATGACGGCAATGGCCGGACTGCCCGAGCATTGGCCACATTAATACTCTATCAGCGCGGTTATGATTTCCGCCGTTTATTCGCGTTGGAGGATTATTATAATACCAATCGACAAGACTACTACAAAGCAATAAATGTCGGCAAAAATTACGACCAACGCCGAACAGACATTACTTCGTGGTTGGAGTATTTTATCAATGGATTCAAAAAAGAAATTGACAATGTCAAAAATAAAATATTATCTTTATCAGCCCACGCGATTGATGGAAAAATAAAATCGCAAATTTATCTCACTCCTGAACAATTGAAAATTATTGATTTTCTGGATCAAGTCGGACGGATCTCCACAAAAGATGTGGAAGATGTTTTATCTTGTCCAAAACGAACAGCCCAACTGCAACTGCAAAAATTAAAAAAAATAAAGATGATTAAGGCGATTGGGAAAGGAAAATCCACGGCGTATATATCAAATTCCTAATAAAAAATTCTGGCTTCAGGCATTCACCCCTTAATCCCCTCTGCCCTTCGCCCAAAATAAAAATACAAAATTGAATTATTTTTAACTGAACCAGGAACATTAAAGGGCAAACCCTCGCCTAACACCGAGTATGCGGCCCTTGTTTAGCTCCGCCGATTCTTCTTAAATTCATATCCGTTTTTCGCATCCTTAATCTGCCAACCCAGCTTATTGATTTCATCGCGCAAGCGATCAGATTCAGTCCAATTTTTATTAATTCGGGCTTTTTTGCGCTCTTCGGCTAAATTTTTAACCTTCGCCGGAATTTCAATTTCTAAAACTTCGCTCAAATTAAGTCCGAGCGCTTTGTCAAAATCAAGAATTGTCGCATATTTGCCGGCATCGCTTAAATTTGATTTCAAAACATCCCAAAGGACTGCCAGCGCCTGGGGCAAATTAAAATCATCCTCGATGGCAGAAGTAAATTTCTGCTTATGAATCCCATCAATACTTACAAAAACGACTGATTCCTTTTTCATTGCTGATAACTGGCTGCGTAAATTATCCAATGCTGATGACGCCGCATCCAACGCTTCCCAAGTGAAATTCTGCTTGCTGCGATAGTGCGCTTGCAGGAAAAAATACCTCAAGGCCAGCAGATCATAGCCCTTGGCGATAATATCAGCCACGGAATAAGCCGTGCCGCCTGATTTGGACATTTTAACTCCATCGACTGTCAAATGCTCGTTGTGGAGCCAGAAGTCGACGAATTTGATGCCACTCGCGGCCTCGCTCTGGGCGATTTCATTGGTGTGATGCACTGGAATATGCTCGATGCCGCCCATGTGCAGATCGATCGTCGGGCCGAAGAGTGTTTTATTCATGGCCGAGCACTCCAGATGCCAGCCGGGAAAACCAAATTTGATCGGCTGATCAATCCCCTTGAACTCATGCTCCCAAGTCTGCAATGCATCCTTATGCGCCCCTGCCTTAAAAAACCAAATCGAAAAATCCATGGCTGATTTCTTATATTTATCCGCCACCTCGCCCTTGCCTGCCTCGATAATATTCTTCTCCAATTTTTGGCCGGATAGCTCCGTATAATTGCGGCTGGCAGCGATATATTTTTCCACGTCGAAATAAATCGCCAAATCGGTCGCATAAGCAAAGCCCTTATCGATTAAATCCTGCACCATCTCCGCCATCTGCGGAATATAATCAGTCGCTCGCGGCTTATAGGTCGGCTCTTCGCAACTCAATGCTTTGACGTCAGCTTCGAATTGCGCAATGTATTTATCGGCGATTGCTTGAGGCGTCAGCCCTTCCCTTTTCGCGCCTTTTTCCAATTTATCCTCGCCTTCATCCTCGTCTCCTGCCAAATGCCCGACATCCGTATAGTTGCGGGCAAACTTGACCTTATAGCCCAAATATTCCATTGATCGGCTGATCAGATCAGCCAGAACCATGGCGCGCATATTGCCGATATGCTGAATCCAATAGACTGTCGGCCCGCACTGATAAAACGTCACTTCATCTTTATTAAGCGGAACGAATTCCTCTTTTTTTCTGCCGAGCGTATTAAATATCTTTAGCATATGATTTATTTTTTACATTAACTTTCAATAAAGTAGAAAATATAATCATCACGGCAATGAGGCAGAAAACCAGAATCATCTTGCCATAACTGGAACTGATAAATCCCAGCGAGCCGAAGCCAATAGCGATAAAGTACAAAAGCCAGACAACCTGTTTCTTAGTCATTCCCAAAGACATTAATCGATAATGCAAGTGGCTGCGATCGCCGGAAAACGGCGATTTGCCGCTGAGTAATCGGGCGATGACGACCCAAATCACGTCCAGCGCCGGAATACCCATGACAAGCAAAGTGGTGATGATTTTCGACCCGGTTATTATCGACAGTACTGCCAGCATGAAGCCGATGAAAATCGATCCGCCCTCGCCCAA
>JBAYGU010000061.1:0-3959 GCA_041666505.1 Candidatus Buchananbacteria bacterium
CGATGTTATGAGCACGCTTTACTCTGTTGTCATGTCGCTCTGGTTCAGATCTAAAAAGGATTTCTTCAGAGCCTACTCTGAGGCTTTGAGCTGTTAGAAAATGGGGGTCAGTGAGGAATTACAAAAATCAGGTAATTTACCCTGATTTGCTAATATTCATCTAAATTTAAAGAAAAAATATTCAAAGATTATTTACCTGACGACCAGAAATACAGTCATGATAGTGGCAATCGCCGCTGAAGCAGTCAAAAGCATACCGGTCAAAGTCGCCACCTGCTTTACCGATACGGAAGCCGCCGTCTGAGTCATTGTTTTATTTGCCATAAAATTAATGATTAAATTTATATTGATGTTTGTATTTGCATTTGTATCGAAGTTGCGCCATTGAGAAATATTGTGCCAATTTATTTATAGTAGCGAGCAACAAATTTTCGCAAGGAGGTAATCCGACGTCAAAAAATTTGGCGAGACGGATAAATAAATTTGGCCATGATTTCGACCGGCGCGACTTTTTTGGTTATACCTTTTTTCTAGAAAAAAGGTATAAAAGAGTTATTTGATAATAATCTTAATGCTTTTTTCATCGTTAGGAGCCTTATCGCGCCAATAGGGAGAAATTATCACCTCGATATTCTTGATGATGCCGATCTTGGCGGCGTAACTCTTGATTTCGTCTTTCGTCTTGCCGGTAAAATTCTTTTTGGCCAAAAGATCGCTAGCCGAAGTCAAATAAGCTTGCAGCGGATAAACGACTTTAATGATAATGCTATCCGGATTCGTCGCATCAACTACGGAATATTTGACCGCAGACATATCGATGCTATTGGCAGAAAGACCCTTCAAATCGGTTTTAAGCGCTTTCTTCTGGATCAAGGCGGCGAGTTGCGCTTCATCCGCCTTTATCACTCTAATCTTAATGACCGCCTTCATGGTAAAAATTTTCGCCTCATCGCCCAATTTCTTATCTATGCTGTAACTCGCCAGATCGCCCTTCAAGGCAGCATTGGTCACAGCAGTCGTACTGCTCATCTCATTCAATGCCTTGGCAACCAATTCTTTCTTGGCAAAGTTAATATCGCTCTCAGCAATAAACCTGACATCGCCGCCCGTCGGCTTGTCTAACGGCTCCATTATCTCGCCGAATACTAACGGCTGCAGCTGAGGCCATAATTTTATGATTACCAGTTTGCCCGAGTCAATCTTCTCAAATGCTGCCGAATCCTTGGGGAAGACATTTACCTCTACACTGCCGCCGGCTGGAATATTCACGTCCGAATCCGTTCTGACAATGACGCCGTTTTCCGCTTGCAATTGAGTCGTTTTGACCAGTTTCTGAGACTTGGAATAATTATTCTTTATCCTGACTCGGCCGACGATATTGCCGGCCGTTGCCGGCCTAGTGCTGGAAGTGTTGAAAACCGCTTCGACTTCCTTCGTCACTATGCTGACAGTTCCTCCGACAGCTTCGGATTTGGCAATGTCCGCCGGAGTCGATGACGTCTTTATTTCTGTAACAAAATTAAGATTGACTGTCTGCGCATCGGGCGTAACGATGATCGTTGCCTGAGAATAGAATAATAAAAAAACGGCGCAAAGAATCATTGCGGCGAAGACAATGAAAGTAATAGAAATATTCCGATATAAATGCAAGCGGCCCATATAATTGCTATTTATCCTGCATAATCCATTCAGCAACGGCGTATTTTACATCCTGCGGCTTGACGACCAGCTTCTTGGCAACCTTGGCCGCGCCCAAATTATTCAAGTGAACCCGCGAACAAGCCTCATCGATCGCATCGATCGCCTTATCCGGGAATGACCTTCCCTTGATTGCTTTAGTGGCGGAGATAGCCATCTTAATCGAAGCAGGCTCAATCGTCACATTATGATACTGTTCATAAATAGGCTTAATACCCAGAAGTATCTGCTCAGTCTGCTCGATTGTCGGCTCAGCCACGAATACCGGCTGCAAACGCCGATCAAGTGTCTTATCTTGCTTGATGAACTTCAGATATTCTTCCTTGGTAGTCGCTCCGACAACCTGCAATTCTCCGCGAGCCAGAAGCGGCTTCAGGATGTCTGCGGCATTGATCGCACCTTCGGCTTCGCCGGCTTCGGCCAATATATGTATCTCATCGATGAATAAAATAATAACCCGCTTCGAAGCGACGATTTCATCAGTGATTTTCTTCAACCGTTGCTCGAATTCTCCGCGATACTTCGTGCCGGCCAATATGCCGGCCAAGTCCAATGCCAAGACCTTCTTGCCATAAAGCGAAGTCGGCACTTTCTTGTCTTTGATCCATAAGGCCAGACCTTCGGCAATTGCTGTCTTGCCCACGCCTGGCGATCCGACTAAGACCGGATTATTCTTGGTGCGGCGAGACAATATTTCCACCACGCGCGAAATCTCGTGCTCCCGTCCGATGACAGGATCAAGCTTATTCTCGACTGCCAGTTTGGTTAAATCCCTGGCATATTTGGCCAAGACTGAACTCGATGAAAAAGCTCCTTTTTTATCCCCTCCTGGGTTATTTTGCTTATACAGATACCAAGCGACTGGCAAAAGCGCCAGAAAAATAACCAACGATAAATATTGAGTCATAAATTAACGTGCTATGTTAAATGTCTATGGCTAAATTATACCATATTTTACGATTCTCTCCTAATACTATGCGGCCTGTGGATAAAATCAAGCCTTGATTTCTTCCATTATCCCCTCGCCCAAAAGCTTTTCCGCTGCTTGGCGGAATTCGTCGCAATAATTGATCCTGAAAGTAGTCCTGATTTTCTCTTTTGCCTCGCCTCTTGTGACAATTAATTCCAACAGATGATTGCCCTGATGCTTCAGAATCAATTCTTTAAGTTGGCGCGAAATATCAAAATCGAGCGGATGCGATAATTTAAGATTAATAATCTTATCCAAAATTGCCGGCGCCTCCTTAACCTTGACTTCTCCAGCGATGCGCTCGCCGCCGCCGAACGATTTGTCGCCAAAATTAAAACGGCGGGTCTTGGATTTATTATCTCGCGACTGCACCAAAAAATTATCCAGAGTTTCTTTCAGATTGGCAGTATTTAAAATAACAGCCGAATCGCACAAGACTTTCCGCTCGCCGTCCTTGTCGGAAACCGTTCCGCTGACGATGACTATGGTATCCGGCTGCCACATATGCGGATTAGCCGCCAAGACTTTCGGGAAAACTAAAATTTCCACATCGCCAGCTGTATCTTCTATTTTAACGAACAGCATGGCATCGCCTTTCTTGGTGTTGATTTTCTTAATGGTAAAAATAACTCCGGCGACTCTGACCTCGGAACCGTCGGCGCAATTCTTCAAAGTCGAACAGCTGACAGCGTAATTCCTCACCACCTGGGATATGTCGGCCATGGGATGTTCGGAAATATACAGACCTAATAATTCCTTCTCCCAAGTCAGCTTCTGTTTCTTGTCCAAGGGCGCAATCTTATCTAATTTTAATTTAGCGATATTGATCGATGAGGTGGCAGAAAATAAACTGTCTTGAGAACTGTTGGCTCCTTTATTGAATTCATTGACGAATGACAAAAGCCGATCCATATTATGCAAAATGGCATTACGCTCCAAAAGCGTATCCATAACACCGGCCTTGGCCATGGCTTCCAAAGATCGTTTATTAAGATCCTTGCTTTTTACTCGCGTCAAAAGATCTTCCAAATTATTATAGATGCCGTTAGCCTTGCGCTCCTTAATAATTTCCGCCACGATATTCTCGCCTAAACCTTTGACCGCTAGTAATCCGAAACGGATGCGCGGCTTGCCAGTCGTCAAGCTATTAGCGACAACGCCGAAATCAGCAAATGACTCATTGATGTCCGGCGCCAAGACTTCGATGCCCATCTGCCGGCATTCATCGACTTCGATGGCGATGCGATCAAGATTCTGCTGGTCGGCAGTCAGAAGCGCCGCCATGAATTCC
>JBAYGU010000062.1:0-3721 GCA_041666505.1 Candidatus Buchananbacteria bacterium
TATGTGCTCTTCAATAATATACTTCAGAAGATTTTTCTGCCTTTCCTCCATACCCTATTTTTATCTAAAATTGGCGCTTTTCATAATTAGCACTCGCATCGTTAGACTGCTAATATAACTATACAACATGGTAAAAACGCTGTCAACCCTATTTAATGAGGTCAAAAAAGCCGCAACATTGCTGTTGCGGCTAATATATCAAATGGATTAAATTTTAGCGGACGGTAGAAGTCGAGATTGGAGTTATGATAGGCGTAGTTACCTTCTGCGTTCCTTCCAATGCCTTGACGGCATCAGCCGGACGGCCGAGGAAATAACGCTTATTATCTTTCGGATTGACATACCAGGCTTCATTATTGCCCTGGACAGACAATAATATCCTCCCCTTTTGGCTGGCGGCGAATTTCAAATCAATCGGATATTTATTAGTTTTCGACAATGGATCATACCCGTCGACAATTTCCTTTTTATCATTATAGCTATCGCCATCAGTATCTGCCTTGAGCGGATCAGTACCGAAAGCGGCTTCGGCTAAATTCGACAAGCCGTCGCTATCGGAATCAGTGCCAACACCAAGATTATAATCCGCAACGGGAATACGCGACAAATCCTTGAACGACGCGCCAATGCCCATCTGAATCAAAGTATTGAAAGTATTGGCGTTTACAGCCGACAAAACGCTATTGAATTGATCATACTGTTTAGTAATTTCTTCCTTCTGCTGAGATATGGACTGGACTTCCGCCAACTTCTGATCCAAAAGCGATTGCTTGGCCGTGATATCCTGCTGCAGCTGAGTCACTTGGCCTTGCACCTGCTGCAACTGCGCATCTTTGCCGGTCAGATTTGCTTGGGTAGCAGTCAGATCAGCTGAAGCTTGGTCAAGGGATTTCTTCAGATTACTCGAAGCATTCAGAAGAGCCGTGTTCTGATTATAGACATAAACGGCGAAGGCGACAGCGACCAAGAATAAAACGATAAAAATAACGTAAAAAATCCAACGTTGCCAACGCCGGAATCTTATCTCTTTTCCGACCTGCACTTGAGGCACGATGGGCGCGCCGCAATTCGGACAGTTAGGGACGTTATCCGGAATCTGGCGCTTGCAATTAAAACAGATCATATGATTGCTTAGTTTCTTATACATATATTATAGCAAAATACAGCCGACTTGACAAAATACCAGAATTGATTAAAATATAGCAAGCGCACATTCAACAATTCAGGTCATTAAATTCCGCCAAAAAACTGCAAAGGAGGATGCGACATGAGACCGCAGATTTTACTATTTGATGACGGCCAAGGCCGTATAATGAGACTTGTAAATCACAGCGGAAAAAGAATTGATATTGCTAATACGGAAATATTAAATAATTATTTTTTTGAATTATGCGATTCATCGCCGCTAATATTCAAAATGGAAATTATTATCGTCAAATTCGACATAATGCTGCATTTCAGTGCATCGGCGATAATGTTTCTACCGGAAATAGCTCGCGGCCTAACCTTTGGCTGGCAATCAAACGACACCACCTCGGTTATTGTCGGTATAATCGGACAAGCTTCAGCTGGTCTTCAGAAAATTAATAATGTCCCGCACAAACGCAGTCCGAAAATGCCAACAGAAAATAATCAAAATAAACTATTTTCAGAACCGCTCCCAATATTGGATTTTGATGCGTTAATAAATGAAATCAAGGACAGTGATAAACCGGATCAATAGCACAAAAAGCCCTTGCGATAATGTCGCAAGGGCTATATTATTTAACATGCTTATTTTTCAATAATCTCAACCGATTTTACTTTTACAGGCGTTAGCGGCTGTGACGGCTCGCCTGATGCGCTCATTTTCACCGGCGCCTCGGCAATCTTATCGACGACATCCAAACCCTTGATTACCTGGCCGAAAATGACATAATTCTTAGGCAAGGGATAATCGGCGTGCATGATAAAGAATTGCGAGCCGTTAGTATTGGGTCCGGCATTAGCCATGGCAATCGTGCCACGATTATATTCGCCGGTGAACGGCTCGTCAGCGAACGAATAGCCGGGACCGCCCGTGCCATCGCCTTTCGGATCGCCGCCCTGGATCATAAAGCCTTTGATGATGCGATGGAAAATCGTATTTTCATAAAAATTCTTCTTGGACAGAGTGACGAAATTATTAACCGTAATCGGCGTAGCCTTGGCATTCAGGGTAATCTCAATATCGCCCTGGTCAGTATGCATGATTGCGGTATAAGTCTTGTTCTTATCGATCGTAATTTGACTTGCATCTGGCATATTTTTTAAATCTTGGTTAGTTGATGAATTTTGCTGAGAATCGGCTGGAATTTCTGATGTTTGGGCTGAATTCGATGAATCCTGGACGCCACAACCAGCGAGAATTACCGATAAGACTATCAATACAAGAAAAAAACCTGACTTTTTTAACATAAATTGCAAGTTATTATTGATGCCATTAATATTAGCAGATAATTATAATCTGGACAAATCGCTGTTTTTTTGCTAATATTCCTGAGTAATGGAGAGGTCGCATAGTGGCCGAGTGCGCTTGCTTGGAAAGCAAGTAGGGTGTCACAACCCTCGGGAGTTCGAATCTCCCCCTCTCCGCAAATTTTCGAAAAGGGTTTCCGAACGCAAAATGGGGTCGGCGCGAAGCGCCGACACTAAGGTATTCCCCCCGCCGAATCCAGAATCCAAAAGGGTTTTCCACGCTCCGCGTAGCTTAAAAAGTACGGTTCGGTCTTTGATTTCAAAGTTCGAACCGACTTTTTTAAACAAATGAAGATTTTCTTCATTTGTTTTCTCGTTTGCCAATTCCATATTGGATATATTGGCTTTTAGGAATTTCTCGGTAAGTTCGAACCGATTATGAGATTTTTTCTCAAAAGCTGATAATTTCTCTTTGAGAAGCTGTTTTTGACACATCAACTTGTTTTTAGATTCGCGATATTCTTCTAGAGAAAGTGCGTTTTCAAGATATGCGTTCATCAGCTTCTCAATTTTAGAATCTAAAAGAGAAATTTCATCTTTTGTTTTTTGAGAAAAAATCTCACTCGATTGGATTTCGGATGATTGGTCTTTTCTATTTTCTTCAATCATCCAATTTGCCCAATCGAGTGGCAAAGAAATTTTTTTGATTTCTTCCTTAATTTGAGAAGTGATGATTTCCTCACGAACATATTTTTGCAAACAAGGATTTTTCCGTTTTGTGCATCGTAAATAATTATGACCTTTTTGTGTTTCGGTGGTAATGAAACAGCCACATTCTCCACAACGGAAAAATCCTCTATACAAAAATGGTTTCAGTCCTTTTGAGTGTGGCTTACTTTTCCTCATCATCACTTCTTGAACAGAATCAAAAAGTTTCTTTGTGATAATCGGTCTGTGCTTTCCTTCGTAGATTTCACCACCATATCTCATTAGTCCTGTGAATATCGGATTTCTCAAAATTTGTTGATAGTTGGAAACGGAAAGCACCTTTCCATTCTTTCTACTCAATCCAAGAGAGTTAAACTTATCGTGGAGTTGTCGCAAAGTGAAATTCCCAGTTGCATAGGCCTCAAATGTTTTCTTGATTAACGGAGCAATATTCTCATCGGGTACTATTCCAGCACCTTTCACATTTACATAGCCCAGAGGCGACATTTGAGGCCATATACCGTCTTTCACTTTGTTTCTGTGTCCACGCTTGATATTTTCCGATAAGTTATCGACA
>JBAYGU010000063.1:0-3420 GCA_041666505.1 Candidatus Buchananbacteria bacterium
CACTTCAAGCCATGCTTATTATATACTACTATGTTCTTTTTTTGTGGGTTAACGGAACGGTAAAACCTTTTCAAGTCGCACCAGTAGAACTGGTGGATTACCTACTGGGTAAAACTATTTATTGAATTAAAGTCAAATTCGTAATTCGTAATTTGAAATTCGTAATTATCAAACTGTCATTATCTCCGCTTCCTTGCTCTCCGTCAGCTCTTTGATCTGATCGTTATAACTCCCCACTTTCTTGTCTAATTCCTCCAATAAGCGGAACTTCTCATCCTCGCCGAATTCCTTATTCTTTTCGGCTTCCATGATCTCATCTTTCACCTTATCTCTTACCATACGAAGAGAGATTTTTCCATCCTCGGCGCGCTGGTGCAGCAGCTTGACTATTTCCTTTCGGGTTTCTTCCGTCAGCGGCGGCAGATTTATCCTGAGCTTATCGCCTTCATTAACCGGATTCAAATTCAGATTAGCATCGACGATTCCCTTCTCAATCTCTTTAATTATGCTTTTGTCCCAGGGCGTAACTATCAGGCTGCGCGCATCCGGCACAGTCACGCTGGCGACATTGATGATCGGATTAAGCGCCCCGTAAGCTTCGACTCGGACGCTATCTAAGATCAATGGATTGGCTCGGCCGGTTTTGAGGCCGCCAATCTCAGATTGGAAATGATTGATAGCTTTGATGAATTCCTCCTTGTGATTGTCGATGATGCTCATAGAATTAAAAGTTAATAAATTAAGAAAATAAGAAAATAAATTAAACCCCTCTTAATCTCCCCTCCTGCCTGCCGGTAGGCAGGTTCATAAAGGGGAGAAAAACTCCTATTTCGCCATTTGAGTCGTCAGATACATGATTGCCGGATTTACCGGATTGATCTTGATATCGGTCGTCAAGCGATTATAAGGCAGCTGCTGAGATGACCATTTCACTCCGCCATCGATCGTCTTTACCAATGTGGTCGCCGTCACATAATAAAATTCATTGCTGTTTGCCGGATTAACGGCGACTGCCAGGATATTCGTCGTTTTATTTGACGGCAACAAATCGATTATCTTCCAGGTATTTCCGCCGTCCATCGTCTTGAGCATGCCGAACTTGGAAATGAATATCAAAGAATTGGCTGTCGCCGGATCATAGATGAGTTTCCGGTATTGCTGGCTGCCGGCATAAGACTTAATGCCCTCGCCCAAAGAATCCCAACTTACTCCGGCATTGACACTCTTATACAATCCTCTCGCTCCGGATCCGAAATAAACTATTTTAGAATCATACGGATCAATTATGATATCCATGATTTTGTCTGATTGAACGCGATAAGCTGTTTGCCAGGCGCGTCCGCCGTCAGTACTTTTCAGGATTTCGCCTTCGCTGGTTCCCAAGTAAAGCACAGTTGGAGACTTGGAGTCGAGAGCCAAGGTAGTCAAGATGACTTGGCTTTTCTGATGGTAATAGATGTTATTCCAATCCCGGCCGCAATTTTCCGACTTGAATAATTTATTGGCCGTCGTGGCATAAATCACGCACTTGTTCTGGGAATCGACTGCCAGATCGTTGAATGCTCCCTGCTTCAAATCTTTGAATTGCTGCCAAGAATTGCCACCGTCATTGGAATAAAAAATCCCATTCGCCGCCGAAGCCGCATACATAATCAACGGATCTTGCGGATCAAACGCCAAGCTATTGATATCGGCATTGCTCATGGTCAGCACTTTGCCGCGGGTAGCCAAAACATCATTAACCTGCAAGAATGTCTTGCCGCTGTCGCTCGACCGCCAAATGCCGCCATCGATTTTTGTTGCTGTTTTTGAGCCGGCCGGAACGATCGTACAACCGGAGAAAAGAATCGTCGCAATAACCATTAAAGAAACCTTAAATAAAGTGCGTGGCATATTTACCCTGTTAAATAAGATTTCGGATAATTAATTATCCTTATCATATATTGTTAATTAGTATTATGATTACCCTGATTCATTTGAATATGATCAAAATCTAATTTTTTAATTCTTGAAAATTAAAAAATTTATTAAACAGGGTGAATTTATAGATTAATTAAAATATTTTCTAATATATTCTTGCTGGAAATATTGGAATCGAACATTTTTTTCGCCTCAACTATCAGCAGATCGGCATTGAGTATTTTTGACCAGCTCGCGGGCTTCATGCCGGCAGCGACTCTGACTGTCTTGATGTTCGCCAGTCCAGCCTCGTTGTAATTGAGAAGCAATATGAGATCGCGCAGCGCGGACTGCCAATTGTCCAGCAGGCGCAGCAGCTTCTTGATGTTAAGCGATTCATCTTTTTCCCAATCGATCAGAAATTCCATATTCTTCAAGCGACTGGATAAATCATTATTGAAGACCTCGAAAAAATCATCAAAATTTTTCTGCATCTCTCCTAAGGCTTCTGAATCTTCCGCCAGACTGACGGCCGATCCCGGCCGGCCCAGAGCCAAACGCGAAATCTTGTCCGCTTTTTCTTCCGCGATCTCGCGGCTCATAAGATAATTTTTTATCTCCTCCCTTTTGACCGGTAAGAAATTCAGAATCAAAGAGCGGGAAATGATCGTTTTAGGCAGGCGCGAGATATCGGAAGTGATCAGGATTATAAACGTCTTGGCTGTCGGCTCTTCTAAGACTTTCAAAAGCGAGTTGGCGGAATTGCCGTTCAATGCTTCCGCTTCTTCGATAATGGCGATTTTCCAGCTGCGCAAAAGCGTACTCTGGGATAATTTCGTTTTTAATTCCCTGACTTGTTCGACGGAAATATCCCGCTTGAGCTTACCGGATTTTTCATCCACCAGCCGGCGCAAATAATAGACGTCGGGATATACCTTGCTTTCGATCTGCCGGCAAGCGCTGCACTCTCCGCACGGCAGATATTCGCCCTTGCCCTGGCAATACAGCGTCTTAATGAATTTCGTCGCCGTCACCTCCTTGCCCAGGCTGGCCGCCCCGGCAAAGACATAAGCGTGCGAAACCGAGTTATTCAAAATCGACGATTTCAAATAATCCGTTATCTTGTCGTGCCCGCAAATTTCCCACAAAAATTTGCTCTTTTTTGCCTCGATTTCCGCCTTCATATACTTGAATAGTAACATAATTTACAGCCCAATACAACTGACTAGCTTTAGCAGCTTTGCAGAGAGTTATCAACAGATTGGGATGATTTTATTTTATCTAAAATAAGGCAAATTTATGCAAAATATTTCATAATTTATACCATTAGGTAATTCCTCACTGACCCCCAAAATGATGCCAAAAATCCTCTAAACTACTCCTAGTTATCCCCAGTTTTTATCCCCAGTTTTTACTTTAATTTTAGATAAAAATATGCTAAAATTAAGATATAATAAGGAGGATATGAGCAAAGGGATAATTACAACCGAACAAAGACAAAAACAAGTCATTTCCAGGCTA
>JBAYGU010000064.1:0-2981 GCA_041666505.1 Candidatus Buchananbacteria bacterium
CGGTAATAATCGAGCTTGAACAGATCCAGATTTTTCCGGACAAGCAACCATTGGCCGGTCGAATTCAATAATTTAAAATCCTGCGGCAAACCGATATCCAAAGCATGCTCCTTCAGAATCCGCTCAGCGAAAGAATGGAAAGTCGATATCCACAGATCAGAGTAGCCCAAAGGCAGCAGCCGATCAACCCGTTCTTCCATTTCCGCGGCGGCTTTTTCTGTAAACGTCAATGACAATATTTCTTCCGGCTTTATCCCTTTTTCCATGACTAGCCAAGAGATCTTAACGGTCGCTACTGTCGTCTTGCCTGTGCCGGCTCCAGCCACAATTAAAAGAGGCCCCTGATCGTGGACCACCGCCTTTTTCTGCGCCTCATTAAGACTGCTGAGAAGATCTGCCATATGAGAATATTTTACCACAAATACCCGAAATTATGAAAGCGACGGAAACTTGCCAAATGACAAAAAGTATGTTATTATTTCCTCATAAATTACTAATACATCAATATGGCTAAAAGAAAAAAAGACCCGAGAATCAAAGTGCCGCGGCTCGTCAGAATCGAGAAAAAGAAAAGCTCGAGAAAAATCAAGGAAGAGATCAGAATTACCAAGAGGCCTTACAACAAGGCAAAATAACAAAAGCCGGCATTTCGCCGGCTCTTTTCCCGCCCAGAACTGGGAGATCGCCCGCCCGCAACGCTTCGCGTAGCGATGCGGGCGGGTCTAATGGCATAACATATGTTTTATTATATTTACGTATTAAAAAGCAGTAAAGATGGCAATTTATATGTCGGATATACCGAAAATTTGAAGTCTAGACTAGAACAACATAATAACGGATTAGTCGATTCGACAAAAACTAGAAGGCCATTTAGTTTGATATATTTTGAAGGTTGCTTAAATAAGAGTGATGCTATTAATAGAGAAAAGCAACTAAAAACAGGATTTGGTAGAGCATATTTAAAAAGAAGAATTTCATAAATAATCGGGGATCGCCCGCCTGCAACGCTTTGCGCGTAGCAATGCGGGCAGGTCTAATGGTAGTACAGCAGAATTACAAAGTATAATTTTAATATTATTCGGGGATCGTCTAATGGTAGGACAGCGGCCTTTGAAGCCGTGAATCTTGGTTCGATTCCAGGTCCCCGAGCAAATGCAATATAATAAATAATCAGATACTTATGGATAACGTTATCCTAAAACCCGGCAAGGACTTTATCGGAATTGGGGTATTTGCGCTGATAACAGATAAGGATAATAAAATAATATTGACTAAAGCCATCCCATCGGAAAAAAAGGGAGTGGACTATAAGGATATCTGGTCTATGCCAGGCGGAACAGTTGAGTTCGGTGAAACCGTTGAAGTATGTCTAAAAAGAGAAATCTTAGAAGAATTGGGTATTGCAATATTTGATATCAGATTATTAAATTATAACGACTATATTACTGATAATAAGCATTGGATCGCACTGAACGTTTCGGCAAAAACAAATGACGAATTCAGAAACTTGGAACCGGAAAAACATGAGGCAATATCTAGTTTCTCATTTGATGCTATTCCAGACAACATCTCTCCTTATACTAAAAAATGCTTGAATATTATTGCTAGCATCTTATAAATTTAATTAGATGCTAATATGTATCCCAAGCCGATCCAAAACCTCATAAACCACCTGGCCAAACTGCCATCGGTCGGGCCGAAGACCGCCGAACGGCTGGTTTTTCATCTGCTTAAATCCAATCCGGAAAATCTGTCTGCTTTAAGCGCCTCATTGATGGAATTAAAAAACAGCGTAACCCGCTGCCATGTCTGCCATAATTTTGCCGTACAAAATCCCTGCGAAATATGCAGCGATCAGAGGCGCGACAAGAAATCCCTCTGCATCGTGGCCAAGCCTCAGGATATCGCCATTCTAGAAAAAACCGGCGCCTATGCCGGCCTGTATTATGTCTTAACTAAAAATTTCAATCCCCTATCGGGACAAGGCATGAATGATCTGGGCATCGATGAATTGCTGGAAAGAATCAAATCTGATTCGCCAACGGAAATAATTCTGGCTCTGAATCCTGACATGGAAGGAGAAACAACGACGCTCTATCTGAATAAAGTTTTGAAGCAATTTTCCAACCTGCGCGTAACCAGGCTGGCTCGCGGCCTGCCCATGGGCGCCGATCTGGAATACGCCGATGAAATCACCTTGGCCAGCGCATTGAATGGCAGACAAAATATCAAATAATAATCCTTTATAAAAAATAAAGCGGGGCATTATCATGCCCCGCTTTCAAAGATCTGCTCCATTGTTACTTTTGTTACTTTCTATGCCGGACAACCATGCGGGCCGGCTGATACGCTGTAATCCGTAGGGCCGTAATATCGCGTCAAGGCGTCAGTGATTATCTCCGGCGCGACCACAGCAAAATCGATATTTTCTCCTATTAGGAGCTTGAGATTATTTATCATTGCGGCCCGTTCGGGGTGCTCCATGGCCAAGATTATTACTTCTCTCTTACCTCTTTTAGCTACCTTGATAGGAACAACCCGATAAAATCGAGCGACCTCAATATCAACTTTAGCCAAAACATCCGGCGTTATTTTGCCTATGGTTCGGATGAATTCAATGCCGAATTGGGCGGCCAGGGCCAAACAGATTTGTTCTTGTTTGACATATCCTAGGCGTTTCAAAACCACGCCCAATGATTTTGCCGCTGGCAGACGACGTTTTTGAGCGTCTAATGCCTCTTTTAACATCGTTTTCGAAAGCGACCCATGACGCACTAAAATATTGCCCAATTTCCGAGTCTTTTTTCGCATTGCGCCGTCCTCCTTTTGTTTGGCGTTTGGCTTGAGATAAAAAGTGCAAAGGAAGATTCGCATTTGAATTAGAACACTGGTAAAATTAATTGGAGAGATTTTTAAAATATAACAAGATGAAAAAAAAGGAGTTTTAAGCATGTGTCCAAACATGAGCGCAATGAGATAAA
>JBAYGU010000065.1:0-2963 GCA_041666505.1 Candidatus Buchananbacteria bacterium
AGATAAAGGGAATGAAAAGAAGATAGAAGTGATAGAAAGTTAACAATAGTTAACTCGAGTTGAGTTAGTTGCTGTTAGCTTTTTACCAAAAATGATTTTAAGGGGCTTTTGGCGACAGCCCCCAGCCAAAGAACGCCATTATCCTTGCTCTTTTGCCCCAACTGCCAAGCTTTGAAAACCTTGACGCCAAAAGCGACATCATCCTCGCCTTCAAGCGAAGCGACAGTCAGGATTACCACTTGATTCGAAGTGGTTTCCTCAAAAGTTTTGAGACGAGCCTCCAGCTGATCTCGCTGTTGTAGAGTCAGAATATTGGCATAGTCATTGACTCGGCCACTGAGCTGCGGCACATCAAGCGCCCAACAATTGCCAGAGACAATGACCGCCAAAAGTATCAAATACGCCTTCTTCATGTTCAAGCTCCTTCTTAGAATTTGACTTCAGGCGCTTTATTCGCGCCCTGGTCAGCCTGGAAATACTCAATCTCTTTGAAGCCGAAAAATCCGCCGACAATGCGGCCCCAAACTGTTACGACAAGATTATTGTAAGCTTGCACCGCCTCTTGATAGCGGCCGCGTTCCGTAGACACGCGATTTTCCGTCCCCTCGATCTGCGCCTGAAGCTGTAAAAAGCCTTCATTCGCCTTCAGATTCGGATATGCCTCTACGTTTACAAGCAGCCGGGACAATGAACTGCCAAGATCTTTCTGAGCTTCCAGAAATTGCTTCTGAATCGCAGGATTCTCAGCCGCGCCGGCCAGATTGATCTGGCCGACCTTGGCGCGAGCCTCCGTTACTTCCGTAAAGACCCGCTCCTCGTGCGAAGCATAACCCTTGACGGTATTGACCAGATTGGGAATCAAGTCAGATCGGCGTTGATAGACATTTTCAACCTGGCCCCAAGCCGCCTTATAGTTTTGCTTGGCCTGAGCCATGCCATTATAGCTGCCAACTAGGCAACCGCCCATTAAGAGACTGAAACCCAACAATACTGCCAAAACACCGCCAATACCAAGTAACACTGTTTTCATCGCGCTTCTCCTTGTTGTTTGCGCCTTAGTCCATTTGGAATCAATTGTGAACGTACACAACTAACAAACTATTATATACTATTTATTTAGTTTTGTCAATAAAAGCGGCTTATTTAGCCGCCTAAATTATTTAATAGCTAAATTTAGATGTTTTCTACATCACATCAACCTTAATCAAATTACTCTGCCCTTTATAGCCGAAGGGATGTCCGGCAACGACGACGACTTGATCGCCTTTCTTGGCCAGCCGTTCCTTTAACACTAGTTTTTTAATACTGCTCAACAAGTAATTGAATGAATCAGTAAACTTAACGATATGTGGCTGTACGCCCCAGCTTAAAGCCAGCTGATTGCGAGTCAAAGCCGAAGGCGTAACCGCGATTATTGGCACTGCCGGGCGGAAGCGGGAAATGTTCCTGGCCGTAAAACCGGAAGTCGTGGCGCAAACGATAATCCTCGCGCCGGCTGTATCTTCGGCCAAATCCTGAGCAATGAAAGATATGACTTGTGTAATTGATTTTGAATTCTTAAATAAACCCTCGCGCGCCTCCTGTTCGACGATTTCTTCCTGCTCCATATGCCTAGAAATCTTCGACATATATTGTACTGCCTTAAGAGGGTACTTACCACTGGCGCTTTCGCCCGAAAGCATAATGCCATCCGTGCCATCAAGCACGGCATTAGCCACGTCAGAAACTTCGGCGCGTGTCGGGAGCGGGCTCTTGATCATCGATTCCAACATCTGCGTAGCGACGATGACAGGCTTGCCAACCATGCGGCATTTCTCGATCATGCTTTTCTGCAACATCGGCAATTCTTCCAAAGGCATCTCAATTCCTAAATCGCCTCTGGCCACCATGATGCCGTCAGACGCTTCCAATATCTTATCAAAATTTTCCACCGCTTCTCGCCGTTCAATCTTGGCGATTATCCTGATGTGCTCGCCGCTGATCTTGCCTTTGCTAGCCGGTTTATCAGCCTTTCCAAAATCCCCCTGTTCCAAATTCAAATATTTCTTCTCTAATTTCAACAGCCGGCGCCGCAGATTATTGACGTCTTTTTCATCCTTGACGAAAGACAAGGCGATGTAATCCACGCCCCTTTGCACGCCGAATTCCACATCCTTCATATCCTTGGCAGTAACCGGCGGACACTTGATTAATGACTTGGGAAAATTCATACCCTTATGCGTCTTGATGATTCCGGGCGTTACAACGGAGCACTTGATCGCTTTATTCTTGATGCTTAATACTTTCAGTTCAATCGATGCGTCATCGATCAAAACAACAGCACCGACAGACAAGTCATGATACAGTTGCGGATATTGAATCGGCAGATATGTGACAGCGGATTTTTTAGTAATCTTAAAATTTTCATTAACTAAAATAACTTCCTGGCCATGTTTAAGTTCAATACCATCTTTCGCCACCTCGCCGATCCTGATGCGAGGACCCTGCAGATCCTGAATGATCGCCAAAGTTGTCCCACTGGTCTTGGCCGCTGAACGCAGATTTTTGATCAGCTTGGCATGATGCTCATGAGTGCCATGGGAAAAATTCAACCGGGCGACATTCATGCCGGCCTTCATCATATCCAGCATCATTGTTTTGCTTTCCGACGCCGGCCCGATCGTCGCTACTACCTTTGTTCTTTTTATCATAAAATACGAAATTTATTTGACAAATAAATAATACTATGCTATCATAATAATACATTTGGGATTTTCCCATCGAGCCCCGCCCTTAAAAGGCGGGGTTTTTATTTGTATTGTAATTTTGAAATTGTATCGAAGTTGCGCCATTAATAAATCTTGTGCTGATTTTATGCGAGAACGAATGGCCGGAGGCAAACCGTCAACCGAGTCCGTTAATGCGGACGAGCTGACGGTTTAATGAGTGAAGCTTAAAATCTAGCCATGATTTATTTCGGCGCG
>JBAYGU010000066.1:0-2612 GCA_041666505.1 Candidatus Buchananbacteria bacterium
CGAGGGTAAATTCTAATTCATTAAAATAACTAACTAATTAAAATTGGGTAATTGGACAAGATCGCCCTCTGGGCGACCCCACTTATCAAGCCACCAGCTTTGCTGGGGGTATTCTGACTAAATATACTATAATACTAGTTAAGAGTGACGAATATTCATTTATATTATGAAAAATCTTATTTACGTGATTATTTTGATCGTCGTGCTCATAGCCGCGGCATATGCGGTGATGGGCTATAGCTTTATTCCCGGATTTTCTATTTGGCCGATAATTAAATTTTAAGTATGAATTGCATTATAATCCATGGCTGTCCACCTGATATAGAGAGTGCTATCGAAAAAGCAAATAATCCCGAGACCAGGACTTATGATAAGCACTGGCTGCCCTGGGTCAAGCAGGAATTAGAAAAACAGGGGATTGAAACACTTATACCACTGATGCCCCAGCCGTGGGCTCCGGATTATGAGAAGTATAAAGCTGAATTCGAGAAATATATTATCGATGAGAATACGATTTTGATCGGCCACAGCTGCGGTTGCGCATTTTTGGTTCGCTGGCTAGGTGAAAGCAAAAGGAAAATCAAAGAGCTGATATTAGTCGCGCCATGGAAAATTCCAGACAAGGCTGATGAGGCTCGGCAAAATTTTTATACATATCCGATAGATGAATCAATCAAGGATAGGGCGGGAAAGATCGTAATGTTTACTGCAGATGATGAAGAAGTTGAAGGTAAGAAAAGCTTAGCGATATTTCATGAATCTTTAGGCGGAAAAATAATCGAATTGACGGGCCGCGGCCATTATGTTTATAATGATATGAAAACCGAGGAGTTCCCAGAGCTTCTGGCGGAAATAGTCAATTAATTCTTAATTATAATAATTAACCGTAGAAACTTATGATTTACATCTGGATTATCGCAGTCGTCGTGATCGTGTTTCTGACCTATTCCCTCAAGGTCGTCAAGCAATATGAGAGGGGGGTCATCTTTTTCCTGGGCAAGTTCACGGGCATCAGGGGGCCTGGGCTTATAATCTTAGTGCCGATTTTCGAACAGATGACCAAGGTCAATCTGCGGACGATAACCATGGACATCCCGTCGCAGAAAATCATCACCAAAGACAATGTTTCCATCGATATCGCCGCCGTGGCCTATTATCATATCATGGATCCGGAGAAGGCGGTCGTGGCCATCGATAACGTTTATCAGGCGGTCAATCAGATCAGTCAGACGACAGTCAGGAATATCGTCGGCCAATTCAGCCTCGATCAATTGCTGTCCCAGACTTCCAGCATCAATGAGAAGATCAAGAATGTCATCGATACCCATACCATACCATGGGGTGCAGAAGTGACGGCTGTCGAAATCAAAGATATTGTCCTGCCGGATAATATGCAGCGCGCCATGGCCAAGGAAGCAGAAGCGGAACGCGAAAGGCGCGCCAAGATCGTCGCGGCTGAAGGCGAATTCCAAGCTGCGGTCAAGCTGGGCGAAGCCGCTGACATCATTTCTGCCCATCCTGTCGCCTTGCAGCTGAGAACCTTGCAGACCATGGCAGAGATCAGCGTTGAGAAGAATTCCACAATTATTTTCCCCGCGCAATTCATGACGACTGTCGCTGATGCGGTCAAGACGATCGGCTTGGACAGCGTTATTAAGATGATTAAATAATTTATCAATCAAAGCCCGGGTTCATGCCCGGGTTTTGTGATATAATAAAGTCATTCCTATTAATTTATGAAATTAAAATCAGTCAAAGTCAAAGATAAGATGCAGAAGAATTATGCCTACTAGCTGACAGCGCCGATCGGCAGGAATTTTCATCCGGATTTTAAGCCGGAATTGACACCCAAGGAGATGCTGGAGCTGGGAGTATTCGGCGGCCGCTATATGCGCGATTGCGCCAAGGAATTTCCGACTTCATGGTTCAAGAAGGCAAAATTCCATCCCAAGGGAGTCTCGGGCCATAGCCCTAAATTGAATTATTTCGGCAAGGATGCCAGCCAGCCGCTTTCGGTCTGGCGCAAGAAAGGCTGGATAAACGAGAAGCACGATCCGCGCGGCTGGTTCCAATGGTATTGCCGCTATTATATGGGCCGGCGCTTGCCTCAGGAGGATTTGCGTCAGATCCGCCGTTGGAAGGCGATTAAGCGCCATGTATCACAGATCAAGCGCAATTGCCCGAAGAAATTGCTGGCATGCTGTCCTCGCCAGAGGCAGGTGTTGATGCATTGGGCTTATGATGCCAGAAAGATTTGAAGCTTATTCTGGTTGATTCAGGGGCAATTCGCCCCTTTTTTAGTTGAAAATTTTAAATATCGGACTTATCCACAGGGCGGATTTGACAATAATCAAATTAGGGCGTAAGATAGTGTTATAAATACACTAACTAAAGATATGTCTAAATTGATGAAAAAATTCGATGTCGTCGCGGTTGCTACCGATGTGGTGCTCTTGGCAATCATCAATGATGAGCTGCAGATATTGCTAATAAAGCCCAAGAAATCGGAATTAGCAGGCAAATGGGCTTTGCCCGGAGGCATGGTCAATCCGTCCGAATCAGTTGATGATTCGGTCAAACGCCATCTATTGGGCAAGGCGGCGGTAAAAAAC